>CAZWYX010000020.1:0-21071 GCA_964638485.1 uncultured Planctomycetales bacterium
CGACAACTCCGCTCCTCGGTGGGGAGCCCTCCGGCCGCCACCCGTCGGGGGAACGAAGGGCGGCGAATCCTCCGTGGGGCATGGTATCAACGACGGAGTATGTGAGGTATGAGGATCAGGCCGACGCGGAAATTCTGGCGCATCAGTAGTGCCATTGGCGCGCTCCTGATCCTCGTGTGGTGGGGCGGGACGCAAGCCGTGGGCCGGAGCGTCGTTGGACATCTGCGGCGCCTACTGCCCGGCGTGACCTCAGTTGGCCGGATCACCCTCACGTTTCCACCAGGGATCGCGCTACAGCACGTCCGCTGGCAGGACGCGATAACGGCCGAGCCCATCCTGCGCGCCCATCGCATCGTCCTGCAGCCCAGTTGGGGCGCGCTCCTCATGGGGCGGTTGTTCCTCACGTCGCTGACGATCCGTGGGGCGGAACTGCACGTTGTGCGCAACCCTGACAAGCGCTGGAATGTTATGCTCAACCCCCAGTCGTCGAGTTGGGCTCGACTGCAGGACGCGATCCTCCGCCACTTCCTGCGCGAGGGGAGACTCGGGGCCCAGCGGGTGCGTCTGCTCAACGGCGTCATCGTGATCGAGGATCAGGCCGTGAGACCGCCTGTCACGTTGCGGATGGAGCATGTCACACTGCGCGTGTGGGCCTCGCCTCTGCCGCCGCGGCTCTGGCGCACACGGTTCAGCATCGAAGGCATCCTCCGCGCTCAGCCGGAAGGGCCACCGAGTCCGTTTCGTCTGGTGGGCTGGCTGGATCCGCTGGCGCGCGATTTGGAAGCGACGTTTCACATCGGCGAGGTGGAGCTCAAACCCCTGCATCCCTACTACCAGGGCAAGGTCACCTCAGTGCACGCCTATGCAGGTCGGCTCACGCTGCAGGGTGAGGCCAAGGCGAAACAGAACGAGTTGACCGCAACGTGTCACCTGACGCTCTCGAACCTCACGCAAGGGGACATCTCCATTCTCGGCCGCACCATCGTGGACGTGGGGAACAGTCTCCAAGGCACGCAGGGGACGTTGGCGAGCGAAATTCTCGTGCGCGGGCCGCTTGACCAGCCGGCGCAGTGGCGCTACGAGTTGGGACCGAACCAAGCGCCGCTGATTCTGCTGTTCTTGCCTCTCATGGAGCTGAGCGGCCAGGCGACGGTCATCAAGATCGGCCCGACCGAGCTCGATGTGGGCTCAGCGGTCCAGCAGTGGTTAGGGTCCAGTGCGCCGGTGCCACAGCCTGGCGCGGTGAATGGCCGGCCGCAGGAGGCCACGTCGTCGCCACCTCCCCCGCCAGTGGCCGGGGTGCTACCGACAACGCCGTCAGAGTCGAAGGAAACCACACCGCAGCCGCCGCCTCCTGCTGCTCCTGTGGAGTCCCAGGGCGAGGCGACGCCAGCACTGCCTGCGCAGCCGCTACCATCACCAACCCCTGCGTCTGAGGCGCCGGTCACTCCGTAGGGACATGAGTTGCGCAGGAACGCCCAAGGCGCTACACTAGCTCTCTTGACATTGCACATGGTGAGTGTAGCTCAGCTCGGTTAGAGCACCTGGATGTGGCCCAGGGGGCCGCGGGTTCAAATCCCGTCACTCACCCCTTTTTGAAAACGTGGGGTCAGACCCCAACAGCAGGACGATTGCATGGCTGAGGTCGAACACGTCGTCATCATCGGGTCAGGGCCGGCGGGGCATACGGCGGCGCTCTACACCGCGCGCGCCAATTTGCATCCGCTCATGTTCGAGGGCGAGGCGATGGGCGGGATTCCCGGGGGCCAGTTGATGATCACGACCGACGTGGAAAACTATCCTGGCTTCCCTGCAGGGATCACCGGGCCAGCATTGATGGAGGCGTTCCGCAAGCAGTCACTGCGGTTTGGGACGCGCATTTTCACGGAAGACGTGATAGCTGCGGATCTCTCGAAACAGCCGTTCACCGTGAAGTCGGCGCAGCGTGAGGTCAAGGCCGACGCGATCATCATCTCGACCGGCGCGAATGCCAAACGGCTGCATCTGCCGTCAGAAGAGCGGTTGTGGACCAAGGGGATGTCCGCGTGCGCGGTGTGCGACGGGGCGCTGCCCATCTTTCGCAACCAAGTGCTCGTGGTCGTCGGTGGAGGAGATTCGGCGGCGGAAGAGTCTACGCATCTGACGAAGTTCGCCTCGAAAGTGTATCTGGTCCACCGTCGGGATCAACTGCGCGCTTCGAAAATTATGCAGGAGCGCGTGCTCAAACATCCCAAGATCGAAGTGGTGTGGAATACCATCGTGGAAGATGTCCTGGGGAACGACGTCGTCACCGGCGTGCGCCTCACAGATGTCAAGACACATCAGACGCGCGACCTCGAGTGTGGCGGCCTCTTCTACGCCATCGGCCATGAACCGAACACGACGATGTTCAGCGGTCAACTGAAGATGGCCAACGATGGCTACATCGAGACGATCCCTGGGACGACGAAAACCTCCGTCGCTGGTGTCTTCGCGTGCGGGGACTGCCAAGACCGCGTCTACCGCCAAGCCGTGACCGCCGCCGGCAGCGGCTGTATGGCCGCGATGGACTGCGAGCGCTGGCTGGGCGAGCAGCATCTCGATGGCTAAGCACTTCATCCCCATCGCCAGCGGCAAAGGCGGGGTGGGCAAATCCACCGTCAGTGTCAATCTTGCGTTAGCCCTCACGCGCCTCGGTGCGCGCGTGGGGCTGATGGACGCGGATGTCTACGGTCCCAGCATTCCCACGATGTTAGGTCTCACGGCCCAGCCTGGAGTTGATGCCCAGCGCCGCCTGACGCCACTCACCGTGCACGGCCTGCAAGTTATTTCGATGGGCTTGCTCATGAAGCCAGGGGAGGCGACCATCTGGCGAGGGCCCATGCTCCACAAGACGATGGAACAGTTCTTGAAGGGCGTGGCCTGGGGCGACCTGGACTACCTGCTCGTGGATTTACCGCCAGGGACCGGCGATGTGCAGTTATCCTTGTGCCAGTTGATTTCCATCACCGGCGCGGTCATTGTGTCCACGCCGCAGGATGTGGCATTGAACGTCGCGCAGCGGGCGATCGCCATGTTTGCCAAAGTCAAAGCCCCTGTCCTCGGCATCGTCGAGAACATGAGCTACTACCTCTGCCCTCACTGCGGCCAGCGCGAGGAGATTTTTGGCAGTGGTGGCGCACGCCAGACAGCCGAGCAGTTGCACGTCCCCTTCTTAGGTGAAATTCCCTTGATCACCGCCATTCGAGAGACTTCCGACGCTGGCACGCCGCTCGTCGTCGCAGCACCTGACTCGGTGGGCACACAGGCGTTTGTGGCGATTGCGGAGGAGTTGGTTCGTCAGGTGCATCAACAAGCAGGGGCAGGAGCATTGGCGCCGACAGAGATCAGTCGCACTAATGCCTCTCACATCAAAATCGTCTGGCAGGATGGCCACGAATCCATGTATCCGGCGAGAGAGCTCCGGCTCCAATGTCCCTGCGCTGGCTGTGTGGATGAAATGACTGGTCACGTGCGGTTGGTGGCCACGAGTGTTCCCGCAGACGTGCAGCCGGTGAAAATGGATGTGGCTGGCCGCTACGGCGTGGCCATCGTCTGGTCTGATGGTCATCGCACCGGCATTTACGCCTTCGATCGCCTCCGCGCGATGTGCCCGTGCAAGGCCTGTGAGGTCAGACGATGAGTGAGCAAAATTTCGATCCCACAAATATTTTTGCAGCGCTGAATCGAGGAGGAGTCAAGTATTTAGTGATCGGCGGCATTGCCGTTGTCTTGTATGGCGTTGCCCGTGTGACATGGGATGTGGATCTTGTCGTTGAATTAACCACGCCGAACCTCAAACAGTTATCTGTAGCGTTGAGACGCATTGGATTCGTTCCTCGAGTCCCTGCCCCACCGGAAGGATTGGCTGATCCCAAGACGCGGCGTCTGTGGATCCAGCGAAAAAATATGCAAGACTACTCCTGCGTAGCGCTAAAATCTCCTCAGCGGATCATTGATGTGATGATCAATCCTCCACCGAACTTTACACAGCTCTATCGTCATCGGACCACTGTGAAAGTGCGGGGGATGCCTGTTCCACTGATGCCTGTGAAGGCATTGGCTCGGATGAAACGTGCCGCTGGACGGTTCCAAGATCTCCTCGATCTCGAAGATCTCAAGCGATTGCGACTGATCTAACATGAGACGACATCGAATTGGCAGTTATGAAGAGGCACGAGTGACGATGCTGAAGAACTTCCGACGCTTGTCTGCAGAACAGAAATTGCGATGGGTGTCCGCCATGATAGCTTTTGTGGACCATGGGAACCCTTCTGTACGATTGCGGCGTCTTGGATTATTGAAAATTCCCCACTGCTCATGAAGCGTGTTTATCTCGATTACATCTCGGGAACACCGTTGCTGCCGGAAGCGCAAGCGGCGATGAGCGCGTGGCTGGAGCGAGTGGGGAATCCCTCGAATCATCTCCATCGCGAGGGGCGCGTAGCCGCTGCAGCGCTGGAGCGCGCGCGCAAGGCTGTGGCGGCATTGATCGGTGCTTCCGCCGATGAGATCTACTTCACCTCATCGGGGACGGAGGCCAACACGTGGGCGATTCGGGGCCTCGTGGCGGCGCATCGCACGAAGGGCAAGCACCTCGTCCTCTCTGCGGTGGAACACATCTCGCTCCTCCACACCGTCAGGCGACTTGAGCGCGAAGGGTACGAGGTCACGCACGTCCCAGTGGATGCGACAGGGCGCGTGGATGCGGCTCAGGTCGAACGCGTCCTGCGTCCCGACACGGTGCTGGTGTCCGTCATGTGGGCCAATCACGAGGTGGGCACGCTCCAGCCGATCGCGGAGATCGCGCGGCTCGTGCGCGCGCGCGGCGTGCTCTTCCACACCGATGCGGTGGCCGCGGTGGGATCGGTGGAGGTGAGTGTCACACAGACACCGGTGGATGCGTTGAGTCTAGCGGCGAATCAGTTCGGCGGGCCGGCTGGTGTGGGCGCGCTGTATGTGCGCGAGGGCGTGGGCATCACCCCGCTCTTTGATGGCGGCATTCAGGAGCACGGCCGGCGCGCCGGCACTGAGAATCTCCTCAGCATCATTGGTACGGGCGCAGCAGCTGAGGTCATTCGTCAGCAGCAGCACGCGTGGTTCGCTCATCGCCGGTCTCTCCGTGATGCCCTCGAACAGGCGCTGCGCATGGATCACCCAGCGTGTCACGTGTTTGGTCATCCCACGGAGCGGTTGCCAGGGCATCTGTGTGTGGCGTTCGAGGGGATTGACGGCGAGTCGCTGGCCTTGGGACTGGACCGCGAAGGGGTAGCGGTGGTGCAAAGTTCCGCGTGCACCTCGAAGGTGCTCAAGGCCTCGCACGTGTTGAAGGCGATGGGCGTTCCTGAACCGCTGGCGCAAGGGGCGTGTCTGGCGAGCATCGGCTGGGAGACGACGCCGGCTGATATCGAGCAGGCGCGAGCCGCCTTTCACACCGTGGTCCAACAACTCCACTCGCTCGCTGTGGTTGGCCCCTTGAGTTCTTAAGCAGATCTTGGTACAATAAAAAGCCATGGTCAATTCTGACGCCGGGGGAGTCAAATATCTGATGCTGATCCCTGATGGGATGGCGGATCAGCCCCTCCCCGACCTCCACGGCAAAACACCCCTCGAAGCTGCGCGGACCCCGCACATGGATCGCTTGGCCTGTCGCGGCCATGTGGGATGGGCCCAGACCGTACCGGACGGCATGCCGGCCGGCAGCGACGTGGCCTGCCTGAGCCTGTTTGGCTACGATCCGCAGGTGTACCACACCGGCCGCGCCTCGATCGAGGCCGCAAGTCACGCCATCCCCCTCGGGGAAGAGGACGTGGTGTTTCGGTGCAACTTCGTCACCGTCCAGAACAACCGCCTGAGCGACTACAGCGCCGGGCATATTACGACCGACGAAGCCCAGGCGTTGATCGCCACACTCAACCAGCGGTTCGGCTCTGAGGAATGTACGTTTTATCCTGGGGTGAGCTACCGCAACTTGCTCGTGGCGCGCGGGCATGCCCGCGATCAGATCCGCTGTACGCCGCCCCATGACATCGCGAATCAGACGATCACCACGCATTGGCCAGAAGGACCCGAGGCCTCGTGGGCTCAGCTCCTCATTCGGCAATCGGTGGAGGTATTGCGCGAGCATCCGGTCAATGTGCAGCGTCGGAAAAACCGTCTCCCCGAGGCGACGATGATTTGGCTCTGGGGCCAAGGCACGCGGCTGAATCTGCCGCCGTTTCGCACGCGGTTTGGCGTGGAGGGGAGCGTGATTACCGCGGTAGATCTCGTGCGGGGACTGGGCCTGTTGGCGGGCTTGAAGATCGTCCACGTGCCAGGCGCGACCGGCTACTTCGATACCAACTACCAGGGGAAAGCCGAGTACGCCGTGGCGGCATTGGAACTGCATCCTTTCGTCGTCATCCACATCGAGGCCACCGACGAAGCCGGCCATCTCGGCGATTACCGCAAGAAGGTTGAGGCCATTGAAGCGGTAGATCGCTTGGTCTTGGGCACGCTGCTCAAGGGCTTGGAGGAGCGAGGCTGGACGTATCGCCTGCTCATCGCGCCGGATCACCCCACCTTCGTTGCGACGCGGACGCACGTGAGCGATCCGGTGCCGTATCTCCTGGTGAGCAGCACGGATCAGGGCCTCTCATCGGTGACGGCGTTCCACGAACGCGCGGTCCGAGAAGCGACGGATACGGTTGTTCCTGGACATACGTTGATGGAACAGTTGGTCCACGAGAAAATTCCAACCACCTGAGGCTGACATGAACATCACGGCGCACATCGGCTCCCTCACACGTCACCCCGTTGCGCTCAGCGTGCTCGGCGTTTTTGAGGAGAGCGGCTCGCTGGCTGCTCGACTGCCGCTCACCGGCGCGGCGAAACAGGGGCTGGTGCCCCTCCTGGAGTCGGTCCACTTCCGCGGCCAATCCAAAGAGAGTGTCGTCTTGCCCACGCGCGGCCCATTCCGCAGTCGCTGGGTGGCGGTCGTGGGGTTGGGCAAGCGCAAGGAGTTCACGCTCCAACACGCTCGCGTGCTGGGGAGTGTGGCGATTCAGACGGCGCGGAATCGTGAGTTTCCGTCGGTTGCGGTGCAATTGCCAGTGCATGACCGGTGGCATGCTGCGCAGGTGAGTCAGGCTATCACGGAAGGGTTGGTGTTGGGACAGTATCGGTTCCTGACCTTTAAGCGGCAGCTCAAACCCCAGGAGCGCTTTCAGGTGCGGCAGGCGTTCGTCGTCGGTACGGCACGAGACGCAACCGCGGTGCAACAGGGGACGCGCATAGGAACCGTCGTTGCGCAAGCCGCAAACTTCGTGCGCGACCTCTGTAACACGCCGGCCAACGTCGCGACACCCACGTACCTCGCCGACCAGGCGCGGCAGCTCGCCAAGACCCATCGGTTGCGGTGTCAAGTGTTCTCGACGCCAGAACTCAAGCGGCTGCAGATGGGCGGCATCTTGTCCGTCACGCAAGGGAGTGTCCAGCCCCCACGCTTGGTGATTATGGAGTCCACGCCGGCGACGAACACACGACCCACCGTCGTCTTCATCGGCAAAGGGATTACGTTTGATTCAGGCGGCATTTCGATTAAGCCGAGCGGCGGGATGGAGAAGATGAAGTACGACATGTCAGGGGCCGCTGCGGTGCTGGGGATTCTCCAGGCGAGTGCGGCACTGAAACTCCCGTTCCATCTCGTCGGGATTTTTGCGGCCTGCGAAAATCTCCCCAGCGGCTCAGCCACGAAACCCGGTGACATCGTCACGACGCACGCGGGGAAGACGGTCGAAATCCTCAACACCGACGCGGAAGGGCGCATGATCTTAGCGGATTGTCTGGCCTACGCGAAGCGATTTCATCCCCAGGCGGTGGTGGATCTCGCGACGTTAACCGGCGCGTGCGTCGTCGCGCTTGGCAAGTACGCCATCGGCATGATGGGGACGGATGAACGCTTGAAGCACCGACTCCGCGCCGCCGGCGAACTGAGCGGTGAGCGCGTCTGGGAACTCCCGCTGTGGCCCGACTACACCGATGGGGTGCGCGGCGATGTCTCCGACCTCAAAAACATTGGGCCACCTGGCGAAGCGGGCGCGATTGCCGCTGCGGCGTTCTTGAAAGAGTTCACCAGCTATCCGTGGGTCCATCTCGATATCGCCGGCACGGCGTGGGCAGAGCACGCGGATACGTGGCAACCCAAAGGCTCCACTGGCGTCGGCGTGCGGCTGGCGATCCAGATGTTACGGACGTGGGCAGAGGAACTTTCCGAAGCGAAGGGGGCACGATGAGTTCGCTCATGGAACAGGTCGAGCAGACGATGCAACAGACGCTGCCCGAGATCGTGCGCCAGTTCTTAGTGGAACTGGGTGAAGATCCCACGCGCGAAGGCCTGGCGCAGACCCCTGCACGGGCGGCGCGCGCCTACCGCTTTCTCACGCAAGGCTATCGGCAGGATTTGGCAGCGATCCTCAACGGAGCGTTCTATCACGTCAAGCAGGATGAGATGGTGATCGTCAAAGACATTGACTTCTTCTCACTGTGCGAGCACCACCTCTTACCCTTCTTTGGCAAGTGCCACGTCGCGTACATGCCAAGCGAGCGCATCATTGGTCTGAGCAAAATTCCGCGGGTGGTGGAGTATTTTAGTCGGCGTCTGCAGGTGCAGGAGCGGTTGACGACGCAGATTGCCGAGGCCCTGCAGGAATCGCTCACCCCGATGGGCGTGGCGTGTGTCATGGAAGCCCAGCACCTCTGCATGATGATGCGCGGGGTGGAGAAGCAGAACACGCGGGCGGTCACCAGTTCCATGCTCGGTGTGTTTCGTACCAGCGACAAGACGCGGGCGGAGTTTCTCGAACTGATCCGTGGACGGTAAGCCTGCTTCAGACGGCCCATGGACTGATGCCTGACACCTGACATGGCCTATCCACAGCCGTTATCCATTGTGGTCTATGGTGATCCCATCCTCCAGCGACGGGCGAAGGACCTTCCCGCCGTTACCCCTGAGCAGGAGCGGTTGGCGCAGGCGATGTTCGACCTCATGTACGCCAGCCACGGCGTCGGCTTAGCCGCGCCCCAAGTTAGCATCAGCGAACGGCTCATCGTGTTGGATGCGCGCTGTGTGATGCCGCACGCCACCCCGAAAGCGCTGGTCAATCCAGAGATCCTCGAGCGCACCGGCCGCCATACCGCTGTCGAGGGCTGCCTGAGTCTGCCGGGGATCGAGGGGGAGGTGACCCGGGCGGAGACGATCCGTGTGCGCGCCATCCAACTCGGCGCAGGACCGGTGGAGTTCACAACGGAAGGATTTGAGGCACGCATCATCCAGCACGAGGTGGATCACTTGAACGGCATCCTCTTCATTGATCGGTTACCGTGGCTGAAACGGCGGCTGCTCAAGCGCACGCTGCGTCACCACCTCGTCCAGAGCCGTCCGCCGGCAGCGCAGCCCGCCCTCTTGTAACGTGCACACCCCCTGTCGCATCCTGGTCATCTGCCTCAGTTGCTGGTTGAGCAGCGTGTTGGCGTTCGCCCTGGAAGCCGGTGAGCCGCGCGCCGGTGTCGTGGTCCTGGCCCACGGCGGCAGTGAGCGGTGGAACGAGCTGGTGCGCGAGACCGTCACCCAGGCCGCGTTGACCTATCCGGTGGAAGTGGCCTTTGGGATGGGCTTCCATGCGCATGAAGTGCACGAGGCGCAGGCGGCCATGGATCGGTTGCAGGCCCAGGGAGTGAGCGACGTCGTGGTGATCCCGCTCCTCGTCTCCTCCCATTCGGATGTCTATCGGCAATACGAGTACCTCTTCGGCATGCGACGTGATTCGCCGTGGCCTGACGCTGCGGTGCAGCCGCTCACGGTGACGGCGCCAGTACGCTTCGGCGCGCCCCTCGATGGGCATCCCTATGTGGCGGAGATTTTGCTCGAGCGGGCACAGGCCTTGAGCACCGACCCCACAACAGAAGTCGTCGTCCTCGTCGCCCATGGGCCGACGGAGGAGCCGGACGACGTGGCGTGGTTGCACCTGATGCGCCAAGTGGCCGAGGCGCTCAAGGCGCAAGGCCAGTTTGCCGACGTGGCAGCGCGCACCCTCCGTGACGATGCCTCGTGGCGCGTGCGTCGTCGCGCCACCCACGCGTTGCGGCGGCTGATCCGCGAGCAGAGCGCGACCCATCGCGTCTTGGTCGTGCCGTTGTTGATGGCCCGCGGGGGCATCGAACACAAGATTCCCCAGCGACTGCATGGGCTCCAGTACGTGTACAGCGGGGACACGTTGTTGCCGCATCCGCAGATGGCGCGCTGGATTCACGAGAGTGTCGAGCGCCTCCTCCAGCAACCACACCCACCATCCCTGAGCCGGGCCGTTGGAGACGCTGCGCAGGAGATGACACGGTGAGCGTTTTTTGGTATAATTGAGAGTGGTGGCACGGAGGCGAGACCAGGCAAGGTGTCGTAACTCTTTGGTAGGCAGGAGGTAAGGAAGATGCCCGAGACGCAACTGACGAGCGCTACACAAGGCCACATCACCCCCGCGATGCAGCGGGTGGCTGAGCGCGAGGGTTTGGCCCCTGAGCTCATCCGCCAGGAAGTCGCGGCAGGCCGGCTGATTATCCCAGCCAACATCCATCACGCGGCACTCGACCCCCTGGGGATTGGCACGGTGGCGACGGTCAAAATCAACGCGAACTTGGGTAACTCAGCGGTCACCTCGAGCATCGAGGAGGAGTTGGAAAAACTCCACATGGCCGTGCATCACGGGGCCGATACCGTGATGGATCTCTCGACCGGCGGGCAGTTGGACGAGACGCGCGAGGCGATGATTCAAGCGAGTCCTGTCCCGCTGGGGACCGTGCCGATCTACCAAGCCGTCGCTGAGGTGCCATCGCTGGAGCAGTTGACGGTGGACAAGCTCCTCGAGGTCATCGAGCGCCAAGCGCAGCAGGGCGTGGACTACATGACGATCCACGCCGGGGTCTTGCAGGAGCATGTGCCGCTCACCAAACACCGCCTCACTGGTATCGTCAGTCGTGGGGGAGCGCTGCTGGCGCACTGGATGGTGATCCATCACCGGCAGAATCCGCTGTATGAACAGTTTGATGAGCTCATTCGCATCTTTCGGGCACATGATGTGACATTCAGCTTAGGCGATGGCCTGCGGCCCGGCTGCTTGCACGATGCGAGCGATGAAGCCCAGTTTGCAGAACTGAAGACGTTAGGCGAGCTGACACGACGGGCCTGGGCCGGCGGCGTCCAAGTCATGATCGAAGGGCCTGGCCATGTACCGATGGATCAACTGGAGATGAATGTTCGCAAACAGCAAGAGGTGTGTCACGGCGCACCCTTCTACACGCTCGGGCCCTTGGTCACCGACATTGCCCCTGGCTACGACCACATCACTTCCGCCATCGGGGCCGCCATGGTCGGCTGGTACGGCGCGAGTTTGCTCTGTTACGTGACCCCGAAGGAACACCTCGGGCTGCCGAATGCCGAGGATGTCAAGCAAGGCGTCATCGCCTACAAGATTGCCGCGCACGCGGCGGATGTGGCGCGCGGTCGGAAGGGCGCACGCGATCGGGACGATGCCCTGTCGCGGGCGCGCTTCGCCTTTGACTGGAACGAACAGTTCCGGTTGGCGCTCGATCCCGAGACGGCGCGTCGGATGCACGACGAGACGCTCGCCGAGGACGTCTACAAGACGGCGGCGTTCTGTTCGATGTGTGGGCCGAAATTTTGCTCGATGCGCGTCACCCAGCAAGTGACCCATGCGGTGGAGCGTGACGCCTCGATCGTGGTGGGCAAGTAGCCTGGCTCTAAGAACCGACACAACGCACGGTGAGGTGCGCTCCATGAAATTTGAGAAAGAACTCGCACGCCAGATTACGAAACTCAAGAAAGTCATTCGCAAAATCGTCCTCACCTCCAAGGAATTTGAGGACCTGCGCAAGCTCTTGCGCGAGGGCTCTTTTGAGCTCCAAGTGTACTTGATTCCCTTGGTGGTGGGTGCGAAATCCACGCTGTTGCGGGAGGAGGTCTTGCGGTTCGAGCTGACCAAAGAAGACCAGACGTTTTTGAAACGCGCCGGGATTAAGCTCGAGTAGTCCGCACGACAACCAGAAAGGGTGTGGTGGCGATGCGACGGTTAACGTTAGATGATCTGGAGCTCTCGACGGGGAAGCGCGGGCGACTCTACCGCCTCCTCTACAAGTACGGCCCAGGCGGCGGCAACCTGTTGGTCCTGCCGATTGACCAGGGCCTCGAGCACGGGCCGCGGGATTTCTTCGCGAACCCCGAGAGCAAAGATGCCGACTTTGAGTTGCGCTTGGCCCTTGAAGGGAACTTTTCCGCGATTGCGTTGCAGATCGGTCTGGCCGAGAAATACCTCCGGCGCTATGCCGGCAAAGTCCCCGTGATCCTCAAGATCAACGGCAAGACCGACGTCCCCTCAGATGACGAAGCGTTTTCACCCTTGACCGCCTCGGTCCGCGATGCGGTACGGTTAGGGGCGGATGCGGTCGGCTACACCGCCTACATCGGCTCGCCCGCGCAAGACCGCGACTTCCTCCAGTTTGCCAGGGTGCGCGAGGAGGCGGAGCGGTATGGCATGCCGGTCATCATGTGGGCCTATCCGCGTGGCCAGTGCATGGAACAGAAAGGCGGGCGCGACAGCTTCTATGCCGTGGACTACGCCGCGCGCGTCGCGCAGGAACTGGGCGCGGATGTGGTCAAAGTCAACTTCCCGAAAGTGGATGAGGCGAAACGCGCGCTCTATCCGAAGCCGTACAACGAGCTGAAACTCTCGGCGAAGGAGATGGTCGAGCACATCGTCGCCTCCGCCGGCAAGACCCTCGTCTTGATCTCGGGCGGTGCGAAGAAAACCGATGCTGACCTCCTCGAGGAAGTGCGGACGTGCCTCGAGGCGGGGGTGACGGGTTTCATCTTCGGCCGCAACATCTGGCAGCGGAAATTCGGCGAGGCCTTGCGCATGGCGGAGCAGATCACCAAGTTGCTGCAGGCCCAGAGTCCGCACGCGACCGGTGCGCCGTCCCCGCGGCAACCGGCCGCGGTGTAAGGAGGGATGATGGCGAGACGCGAGGAAATCACCGTCTGGATCGGCGGCGCCGCTGGAGACGGGATTGCCTCCGCCGGCGAGAGTTTTGCCAAGGCGTGCTCCCGGCTGGGCCTCCATGTCTTTGCCTACAACAGCTACCAGTCGGTCATCCGCGGCGGCCATGTGTGCATGCACATGCGCGTCAGCAGTCACCCTGTCGAGACGCAGGGCGATACGTGTGATTTTCTCATCGCGCTCAACATGGATACGGTGCTGCGCTACGGCAAGCGCGTCCAGCCGCAGGGGGCCGTGGTGTTCAACGCGGACAAACTCAAAGTGACGCCCGAGCTCCTCGGCGACGGCGCACAGGCCTGCGGGTTGCCGGTCATGGCGCTCACGAAGAATACGCCGCTCATGCAAAACATCGTGGCCCTCGGGGTGCTGATGCATCTCTTGGGCCTCTCGACGAAGGGCTTGGACGAGCTGCTGCGCGAGCGCTTCCAGAAGAAAGGCGAGCCAGTCATCACGCAGAATCTCGAGGCGATGCAGGCCGGCATGGCGTATGCGCAGACGCACTTTACTGTCACGCGCGAACCGCTCAAGGGCGACGGCAAGCGGCGGCTCCTCATGGCGGGGAACCCGGCGATGGGGTTAGGGGCGTTGGCGGCGGGCTGTCGGTTCTACTCCGCGTATCCCATGACACCCGCGTCGTCACTGCTGCACTGGCTGGTGAAATACGCCACGCGCACAGGATTACTGGTCAAGCAGTGTGAGGATGAAATTGCCGCACTCAACATGGCAATTGGCGCAGCCCACGTCGGCGTGCGCGCGATGACCGGCACCTCGGGCGGCGGGTTTTCCCTCATGACCGAAGCGGTGGGGGAGGCGGGCATGACCGAAACGCCCGTCGTGATTGTCCTCGCCATGCGCGGTGGCCCTTCGACGGGATTACCGACCAAAACAGAGCAGGGCGATCTCTTCCAGGCGCTCGGCGCCTCGCAAGGGGAATTTCCCAAGGTGATTTTAGCCCCGCGCACCGTCGAGGAGTGCTACGCGACGACGATTGAAGCCTTTAACCTCGCTGAGAAGTATCAGTGTCCGGTGATCCTCCTCACCGATCTCTACCTGGCCGAGAGTCTCCAGACGGTGGAGGGGTTGGACATCAAACACATTCCGATTGACCGTGGGGAGCTGCGCGAACGGTGGGACAACGGCGAGACGTACCGCCGGTTCCACGACACCGAGACGGGCGTGTCCCCGCGCGTGCTGCCAGGCACCGCTGGTATCTGCTACGTCTCCGCGACCGACGAGCACGATGAAGACGGCATCGTCATCAGTGACGTCTTTACGCATCCAGCCAAGCGCCAGCAGATGATGGAAAAACGGATGCGCAAGCTCGCCTTCCTCGTGCAGGAATTACCGAAGCCGGCCATTGAAGGCCCGGCCCATGCAGAGCTGACCCTCGTCGGCTGGGGCTCGACCTACAGCATCATCCGAGAGACCATGCACGCGCTTAATCAGGAGGGCTTCAAGGTCAACATGCTGGTCCTGCGCAACCTCTGGCCCTTCCAGGATACGGAGGTGGGGCAGTTGCTCCGGAGCTGCAAGGTGACGATGTCGGTGGAAGGCAACTTCACCGGCCAGCTCGTGCAGCTCATCCGCATGCGGACGGGTCTGCTGATTCAGCACCATCTGCGCAAGTACGATGGGGAGCCATTCGAGCCGGGTCAGGTGATCGCGCAGGCGCGGAAGATTCTCGTCGAGAAACCGACTCAGACGGTGGTTGCGACGGTTGTGAGCGACGAAGGGTTGCCAGGCGATTTTTCTCCTGTGACCGCTACGCACGCCTAACGAGGGAGCGCCGACGATGGCCAAAGTCACCGAGTATCAAGGCAAAATCAAACCCGACTGGTGTCCTGGCTGCGGAGACTACGGCGTGTTGAACGGCCTCCAGCGCGCCCTCGCCGAGCTAGACATCGCCCCCCACAACGTCCTCGTCGTCTCTGGCATTGGCTGCTCCTCGAATCTGCCGGGTTTTATTCACGCCTACGGCTTTCACGGATTGCATGGCCGGTCCCTGCCCGTCGCGACCGGGGCGAAGTTTGGGAATCCTGAGCTGACCGTCATCGCCACCGGCGGTGATGGTGATGGCTACGGTATCGGCGTCGGCCACTTCGTCCACACGTGTCGTCGCAATGTGGATTTCACGTACATCGTCATGGACAACCAAGTGTATGGTTTGACGACCGGCCAGGCCTCACCGACGGCAGAAAAAGACATGCGCACGAAATCCACGCCGGAGGGCGTGATTGAAACGGCGTTGAATCCGATCGCCTTGGCGCTCACGTGTGGCGCGACGTATGTGGCGCGCGGATTTTCCGGTGACAACCTGCATTTGGCTGAACTGGTCAGGAACGCCATCGCCCACAAGGGTTTTGCGCTCGTGGATGTGTTTTCGCCGTGTGTGACATACAACAAACATAATACCTACCCCTGGTTTCGCGAGCGCGTTTACAAACTGGAAGAAGAAGGGCATGACCCCTCCAACTTCCAGCAGGCGATGGAGAAAGCCTTCGAATGGGGCAACCGGATTCCCGTCGGACTCTTTTATCAGGTGGAGCGGCCCACGTATGAAGGCGAGGAATCCGCCCTGCGTCATGGCCCACTGGCCAAACAGCCGCTCCGTCAGGAGGATTTGGCCTCGATCGTGTTGGATTTTGCCTAAGGGGGAGGAACACATGGCGGCAGTCAAAGTGGCGCAAGGGGACGTCGCACCAGGCAGCGGTACCGTCGTCGAAGCGAGTGGGCGACAGATTGCGCTGTTTAACGTCGCTGGCACCTTCTATGCGATAGACAACACCTGCCTGCACAGCGGTGGGCCGCTCGGCGAAGGATCGCTGGAGGGGCCGGTGGTCACCTGTCCCTGGCACGGCTGGGAGTACAACGTGACCAGCGGCCAGTGCCAGATGGATGCCTCGATCAACGTCGCGACGTATCCCGTGCGCGTCGAGGGTAACGACGTCGTCATCGAAGTCCCGTAACACACCATGATGCAGCGGAAAGCGGTAGCGCTCCTCTCGGGCGGCCTGGATAGCACGTTGGCCGCCAAAATCATCATCGAGCAAGACATCGCGCTCGAGGGGGTGTTCTTCTCGATGCTGTGGGGCTGCTGTGACAAGCTCCAGGCGGTCAAAGCGGCTCACTGGCTGGGCATTCCCCTGATGATCCTGAAAATTCAGGAAGACTATCTCGACCTCATCCGCCAGCCGAAGTACGGCTATGGCACACAGCTCAATCCCTGCGTGGACTGTCGCATCTACATGTGGCGACGGGCCAAGCAGTACATGGCGGCGGTGGACGCGAGCTTCCTCGTGACCGGCGAAGTGTTTGGTCAGCGACCGATGTCGCAGATGCGACGTAGCCTCGAGATCATCGAACGCGATAGTGACTTGGTGGGACGGATTGTGCGACCGCTCTCAGCGCAGTTACTGCCGCCGTCGTTACCGGAACAGGAGGGACTGGTGGATCGCTCACAACTCCTGGCGATCTCTGGCCGTTCACGTCGTGCCCAGATGGAGTTGGCCGTGCAGATGGGATTGACCGACTATCCCACGCCGGCTGGTGGGTGTGAGCTGACGGATCCTGAGTTTGCGAAGAAAACGAAAGATCTGTTAGCGCATGAGGCGCATCCCACCACGAACGATATGGAGCTGCTGAGCATCGGGCGTCACTTCCGACTCAGTCCGACGGTCAAAGTCATTTTAGGACGCAACGCCGAGGAGAATATCTTGCTGGAGGGCTACACGCGCGACGGCACGCGGCTGCTGCAACCGCGCTTCCCTGGGCCCTCGGCGCTCGTGATGGGGCCATGGTCTGACGCGGTGTGTGAGCAGACGCTGCGGCTGATCGCACAGTACACCAAGTTTGAGAAACTGGAAGGACAGGCATTGTTGGTACGCAGCGGTGAGGAGCAGTGGACCATCACGCCGTCGCTGCGCGAGGAAGCGGCTGCGGTGATCGCTACCCATGTGTAACGCACAGGTGTCATCGTGAGGGACCTCGTGTTTCGATTAGGAGGAGAAGGCGGCGAAGGAGTCCTGAGCACCGGACAACTCCTGACGCTGGCGTTGGCGCGGGCGGGCCACGAGATCTACACCTTCCAGACCTATCCGGCGGAGATCAAAGGCGGCCACGCGAACTTCCAAGTGCGCGCGAGCGAACACGTCCTGCTCTCGCAGGGAGACCATCCCGATATCCTGCTCGCCTTTAACGAGGAGGCCTTCCAGAAGCACCACGGCGATCTCCGGCAGGACAGCGTCGTCGTGTATGACAGCGATAGCTTCCCACGCCAGCCGGTGTTTGCGGGCATAAGCTATGGTGTACCGATGACCTCGATTGCCGTCGAGAAAATCGGCCTGAAGCTCTCCAAAAACATGGTGGCCCTCGGCGTCCTCGCCGGGCTGTTTCACCTCCCGCGCGAGGCGATCGAGCGAGTCGTGGAGGATCGCTTCAGCAAGAAAGGCGCTGAGATTCGCCAGAAAAATCTCGCCGCAGTCCAAGCCGGATTTGCGTACGCCACCCAGCAGCTCACGAAGCGTGATCCCTATCGCCTCGAGGGGGTGCGTCACGAGAAACAGGAGTTGGTCCTCTCAGGCAATGAATCGCTGGCCCTCGGCGCGCTCTATGCGGGGCTGAAACTCTACGCCGGCTATCCCATCACGCCCGCGACCGACATCATGGAGTTTCTGGCGGAGGAACTACCCAAGGTGGGCGGGGTGGTGGTACAGACGGAAGATGAGATCTCCGCAATCGGCGCGGTGTTGGGTGCCTCCTATGCCGGCGCGAAAGCGATGACCGCCACCGCAGGTCCAGGGCTCTCGCTGATGGTCGAGTTCCTCGGGTTGGCGACGATGGCAGAAGTGCCCTCCGTGATCGTAGATGTGCAGCGGGCTGGCCCGTCCACCGGCATGCCCACCAAGACGGAGCAGGGCGATCTCTACCTCGCGGTCTACGGCGGGCATGGGAGTTGTCCGCGGATCGTCATGGCCCTCACCTCGGTGCAAGACTGCTTTACCGGTATCATTCAAGCGTTCAATTTGTCGGAGCAGTTTCAGACGCCGGTGATCGTGCTCTCCGATCAGTACCTGGGTCATCGGAAGGCCACCGTGCCGAAGCCAGATACCACGCACATCCAACGGGTGGAGCGCGTGCAGCCGACCGGCGAGGACTTGCAGGATTACAAACGCTACCGCTTCTCAGCGTCTGGCATCTCGCCCATGGCGATCCCTGGTCTGGACGGTGGCGGCTACGTGGCCACAGGACTCGAGCACAACGAGTACGGCGATCCGGCGGCCTCTGACCCTGAGAATCATTTTCGTATGACGCAGAAACGCTATCAAAAGTTTACGGCCGTGGAGCCCCTCGCGAATGACGCCGTGCGTGCCTACGGCGTGGAGCACCCCGAGATCGGGATCATCGGCTGGGGCTCGACGGAGGGGGTCATTCGAGAAGCCATCGAGATGGCCACGGCCAAGGGCTACTCCGTTGGGGCGTTACACCCTAAAATTCTCTATCCGTTGCCCCTCGGGCAGTTGACGCCATTCATCAAACAGTGCAAGCGGGTCATCATTCCTGAAGTGAACTTCACTGGGCAGTTTGCCACGCTCCTGCGCAAGCGGTTTGCGACGGATTTTATCCAGTTGAACAAATGCACCGGACTCCCATTTAGTCCCTTGGAAATCTTCCATCAGATTGAGGCGGTGGCGAAGACCCTATGAGCGAACTCGGCGGCACGGAGTTAACACCGAAAACCTATCAAGACCAACATCCGGTCTGGTGCCCCGGCTGCGGTGATTTTGGTGTCCTGGATGCGATGGCCAAGGCCTTCAGTCAGCTCAAGCTCCATCCCAAGGACATTGTGTTGGTCTCAGGCATTGGGTGCTCAGGGCGCACGCCAGGGTTCATGAAGTGTTATGGGTTTCATGTGGTCCACGGACGCGTGCTGCCCGTGAGCATGGGCGTCAAGCTGGCCCAGCCAGCACTCACCGTCGTGGGCGTGGGTGGTGACGGCGATGCGTTTGCGATTGGCGGTGGCCACATTCCGCATGCCGCGCGACGCAACATCAGTGTCACGTACCTCGTCATGGACAACTCGATCTACGGCCTGACGAAGGGCCAATTTTCTCCGACGAGTCCGATGGGTTTAGAGGCCGGCTCCACTCCGTATGGCAGCGTCGAGGCACCGCTCAACCCCTTGGCCATGACCATTGCGTATGGCGCGACCTTTGTGGCGCGCGGCTACTCCGGCAAACCCAAGGAACTCACCGACCTCATCGTGCGGGCGTTGACCCACAAGGGGTTTGCGTTCCTCAACGTGATCAGTCCGTGCATCACCTACTACAACACCTACAAGACCATCCCGCAGCAGATCGCCCCCGTGCCGGCCACACACGATGCCAGCAGCCAGATCGCTGCCTTCACGTTAGCGCAGGATACCAGCCGCATGTACCTGGGGGTTTTCTACGAGACGACGCAGCCGACCTATGAAGAGCGGTTGCATGCGAATGTGGCGAAGGCGGCCGCGGCCGGCGTCCCGCGGCTCGATGAGATTATGGCGTCCTTCGTGTAACCGACATGCCAGCCACCCGTCTCGAGCATGATGCGTTAGGTCAGGTGCGTGTGCCGCGGCAGGCCTACTACGGCGCCCAAACGGTACGCGCGCTGGCCAACTTTCCCATCAGCGGCGTCACACTGCAACCAGAAATCGTCCACGCGATCGCGTGGGTCAAGCGGGCTGCGGCGGAGGCCAATGCGCGTTTAGGATTGCTGCCACGACGAGCCGCCAGCGCGATTCGCCGCGCGTGCGACGAGATTCTCGCTGACCAGTGGTCTGACCAGTTTCGCGTGGACATCTATCAAGCCGGAGCGGGGACCTCGTTCCACATGAACGTGAACGAAGTCATCGCCAACCGCGCGAACGAACTGCTGGGAGGCCGTCGTGGGCAGTACCGTCCTCTCCACCCCAACGATCACGTCAACATGGCCCAGTCCACCAACGACGTCGTGCCCACCGCGGTGCGCCTGGCGCTCTTGGCGAAACTCCCTGCGCTGCTGAGCAGCATGGCGCAACTGGAGCGCGAGCTGCTGCGGCAGGCCCGGCGCTTCGGCCACGTCCTCAAATCGGCGCGGACACATCTCCAGGATGCGGTGCCCATCCACCTCGGACGCAACTTTCAGGCCTGGGCACTGATGGTGCGCGAGGCGCGACAGCACGTGCGAGCCGCAGGCCGCGGGCTGGCAGCGCTCAACCTCGGCGGGACAGCGGTGGGGACCGGCGTGAACGCCCATCCACGGTATCAGCGGCTCGTGGTGCGGCTGCTGCGGCAGTGGACCAAGCTGCCGGTCCAACCCGCGCGAGATCTCGTCCACGCCACGCAAGATCTGGGAGACTTGGCACGGTTCTCCAGCAGCTTACGAGACTACGCCCTGAGTTTGATTAAAATCGCTAACGATCTGCGCCTCATGAGCTCAGGTCCCCTGACCGGTCTGGCGGAGATTACCTTGCCCGCGGTGCAGCCCGGCTCTTCCATCATGCCTGGTAAAGTCAATCCAGTGATGGCTGAAATGCTCACCATGGTGAGTTTCCAAGTCATCGCTAACGACCTCGCCCTGGCACTGGCCGTTCAGGCCGGGCAACTGGAACTCAACGTCATGCTCCCCGCCGCCGCCTACCACCTGGTGCACTCGGTCACGATTGTGACGAACGCGAGTCGTGTGGTAGCGGTGCGTTGCATTCGAGGCATTCAACCGAACGTCGCGCGGTGTCGTCGGTATGCCGAGTCGAGTGCCAGTCTGGTCACAGCGCTGGTGCCGTTGATTGGGTATGAGCAGGCGGCCCAGGTAGCTCAGCGCGCGATCCGTGAGGGTCAGACGATTCGCGACGTCGTCGTCGCACAAGGCCTGCTCTCGGCAGCGCAGGCACGGCGGCTCCTGGATCCTCGACGATGGACCAAACCCATGCGGTTG
>CAZWYX010000021.1:0-2209 GCA_964638485.1 uncultured Planctomycetales bacterium
ATTTTCCCTGGAGCGCTTCATTCATCTCCTGAATCTGCTGCGCCGTCGCCTTGTCCCGAATAATGTGAATCATCACCTACCTACTGAGAGGGCCTCGGGGTCCCTACGGGCCGGAGGCCTGCCGCGCCGTATCCCCCACTGCGCTCCTCGTCCCACCCCAATGCAGATGGGGCGGGACTGCGGGGCTTGTGGGGGTGCCCCCTCGGCGCGTCACCCCTCGGCACATCTCCTCAACCTGTCCTTCGGTACTCGGTACGCATTTCCCACATTGCCTCAACTTGAATGGAACTCTATTGTTCTCTCAGGGGCATAGATGTATGTTCCATCCTTTTGCAGTGTACTTGACGGTCGCCATTGACCCTTTTCAACCTTTTCCGCCCAACCAAAATCCCTTTGCATAATCCAGTGCTCCTTTTCCAACACACCCTTATTTATGAGTTCTTCAATTCGCACAAGGCTCCACGTCTTGAATAATTGTTCTTTTTCTTGCACGATTTGATGGCGATGGTCGGAATGATCTTCATCTCCAGGTATGTGAAAATAATCGTCAACAAATTCTTCGCTGAAAATAATCCTTATCGACTGCTTGCTTCCTTGCGGCGAAATGACTCGGAATCTCACAAGGGTAAGCGTGCCGCGCCGTTCTTCCAACTCCCGGCGTTCTTCAAAACATATGACCCATCCTACCGACGTCTCTTGAAAAGGCATGACATCATCCTCCAGTGAACCTAAGTGAACCTACAAAAATCGTCAGACGAATTTTGTCCTTTGTTCCATTCCACGCCCACCGCGTCCGGCTCGGCTCAGAAAACAGAATCGGTACCGATTTCACTCACCTTCCTGTCCCACAACCTCTGGTACGTATACCCGCTTTAACGGCAGAAGTCCCTTGTAGCGAGAATCGAACTGCTCGTAGTGTTGCAACACTAAATCGACTAGCTCATTCCCGTCAATCAATCGCAGGTTGCTTTTGCTCCGAGCGAAGCTCTCGGCCTGGTGGGTGAACGTCCCCAAGGTCACCAACAAACCATACTCCCCGGTCGCTACCTTGCCATAGAGTGCCGATGCCACAGGATCACCAACGCTGCCTTCGGTGCTTTTGACCTGTACCTTGATGATGGGCGGCTCGAATCCCAACTCATCCTTGTGGGCGACGACATCAACCCCACCGTCTTGCCCCTCAGGAGAAACCCGTGTCCGGTAGCCCATTGCCCCAAGCAGGTGCGCAATGAAGTCCGCAAACGCATGACCCTTGAGTTCCTGAGCTAGTTTCTTGAGGATGAAATCGCGCGTGGTTTGCTCAATCTCGTTCGCCACAGCCCCGACCGTTTCGTCTTGGACAGGTGCCGGTGCTTCTGCGCGACCCTCAATGGCGGCCAGAAACTCCTCCGCGTAGGATTTGACCTGAAACAGGGACATGGCTGAGCCAATTTCGTACAACGCCCCCTGGGAAAAGTGTGTCCGCGGCATCATCCGTAGCCATTTCACTTGTCGCTGGTGGGGGTAGCCGTTTTCAAGGCCATTGTTGTAGGCATACGCCCCTTCCACGCGTCCGAGGTGTACCTGCCGATCTGATTTGGAAGGATAAACGATGTAATCACTGGGCTTCATCTCGTGGACGAAGCGAAAGAGTTGCCCCGCGTTATTTGGAATCGCGCCTAGTTTCGCATCCGGGTAGGCCTCCGCGACCCTTGCCTTGAACGCTTCCCGGTCAGGTCGGAGCTTGCTCAAGTCGCCAATTTCCTTCCAACCAACGGCGATGACACCTTTTTTCAAAAACAATGAGTGGGCGTCACCGGTCTTTCCTGCGTGGATACCCCAGATGCTCGGCTCGGCTGCCATGGTGTCGCTCCTTTACAGTTTTTCGCTAAACGCTAGTTGCGTGAAATCGGCGGTGCCGGTTCTCATTTCTCCTACCCCACCCGTTGCTCCGCCGGCGGCGAGGGGTAGTGCGACGCAAGGCGTCACGGAGGCCGAGCGGGCATGGTGCCGATAGCTAAGTCCCACATCTGAGGCGAGCGAGGCCGAGTGACGAGCGGCGTCCCACTCGCTGGGCGGGACGACCGCGTCCTTGCGGAGCACTAGCCCCGAGCCACGCCGGCGGAGCCAGCGTCCTGCGATGGCGCAGCCCCCGAGCGTCGCGACGCTCATCGTCCCACCAGTTGGCGCGCGAGCGAGTCAGGCAATAGCTTTCGTAGACGCGGCTCCA
>CAZWYX010000021.1:2309-4949 GCA_964638485.1 uncultured Planctomycetales bacterium
CACCAGTTGGCGCGCGAGCGAGTCAGGCAATAGCTTTCGTAGACGCGGCTCCACCTCAATCAAACGCGCGATGTCGGCCAAATCTTTTTGACGCTTGCTGGGACGTCGCGCGGCATCTGTCGCAGCCCAGATTTTACCCTGCAGCACATCCTCGATGCGTGCCACCGGCAACTGGTAACCCAAGACCTCCTTCACGGTTGCCCGCTCGATGAACGCCTGATAACGCGGATCCGTCTGGAGTTGGATGCGCAGGTCTGATAATGGAGATGTCAGGTTGATGCTCGGTGACGATGGTTCCACCGTGAACTGGTCGCGTAAATCAGCAATGAGACGCTCGATCTGCTCGCTGGCAATCACGACATCCACATCAAGGCTTACCACCGGCTCAGCGTAGGCGTTGACCGCGAGCCCCCCGATCAGACAAAACCGCACCTTGCGCGCCTGCAGCAGATCGAGGAACGCCTGCAGTAAATCTCCTTGACCGTGCGAGACTCTGTTCAAGAATTCGCGACCCGTCATCGTAAATATCTCACGCGCTGAACATCTTTTCGTAACCGCGGCATCCGACCGTTCCACTGACCTCGCATCTTTAAATAATCCACTACCATGCTGTACATTGCTTCGAACCGCGCTGCCGCTCCGGCACGACGCCAGAATTGCCGATCCCAGCGCTCCGCGTCGGCGAATGATCGTGCCTTATAGACGACGATTTTCTTCATCTGCACTACTCCTTGGCGCGGAAGTCGGCGTCCACGACGTCGTCGGGCTTGCCGCCCTTCTTTTCGCCACCACCCTGTTGAGGTGACTCGCCACCGGATGGCTGTGCGCCGCCTGCTTGCGTCTTGGCCTCGGTGTTCTTGTAGATTGCTTCCGCCAGTTTGTGCGATGCTTGAATCAGCTCATCCTTCGACTTGTTGATCTTGGCGACGTCATCGCTCTTGAGCGCTTCGCGCAGCTGCATGACTTTCCCATCTATCGTCGAGCGATCCGCCTCGCTCAACTTCGCGCCGTACTCCTTGAGCGACTTCTCCGTTTGATACGCGAACTGCTCGGCCTGATTCTTCGCCTCGACGAGCTCCTTGCGCTGCTTGTCCGCATCCGCAAACTGCTCGGCTTGCTTGACCATCTTCTCGATTTCAGTTTTGTCGAGTTTGGTCGGCGCAGTAACACGGATGGACTGCTCTTTCCCCGTCCCCTGATCCTTGGCGGTGACGTGAACGATGCCGTTGGCGTCAATGTCGAAGGTAACCTCGATCTTCGGCACACCGCGCGGCGCCGGCGGAATCCCGACGAGATCAAAGCGCCCCAGCTCGGTGTTATCGGCGGCCATCGAGCGCTCCCCCTGCAACACGCGGATGGTGACAGCCGGCTGGTTGTCATCCGCCGTCGAGAAGACTTCGCTCTTGCGCGTGGGGATCGTGGTGTTGCGTTCGATGAGTTTGGTAAACACTCCGCCCAGCGTTTCAATCCCGAGCGAGAGCGGCGTGACGTCGAGGAGCTGGATGTCTTTGATCTCGCCCTTGAGCGCGGCCGCTTGGATCGCCGCCCCCATCGCCACGCACTCCATCGGATCCACGCCACGCTCCAACTTTTTCCCGACGTAGTCCTCGACGAATTTCTGCACGATGGGCATGCGCGTGGGGCCTCCGACGAGAATGACGCGGGCCACATCTTTCGGTGAGAGTGTCGCGTCAGTGAGGGCTTGTTCCATCGGATGCCGGCACCGCTCGATGATCGGGCTGATGAGTTCTTCGAGTTTGGCCCGCGTAATCGTCATCGTCAGGTGCTTCGGCCCCGACTGATCAGCGGTGATGAAGGGGAGGTTGATGTCGGTTTGCATCGCGCTGGAGAGTTCAATCTTGGCCTTCTCAGCCGCCTCGCGGATGCGCTGATGAGCCATCTTGTCATTGCGCACATCCAGGCCGGAGTCTTTCTTGAACTCGGTCGCAATGTAGTCAATGAGGAGGTTGTCCATGTCGGTGCCGCCGAGCTGGGTATCCCCGCTCGTCGCCAACACTTCAAAACCACTCGTGTCGTGCTCTTTGTCGTGCCACATGTCCATGACGGTGACATCGAGCGTCCCGCCACCCAAATCAAACACCATGATCTTTTGTTCTTTGCCGGCCTTATCCAACCCGTAAGCCAAGCACGCCGCGGTGGGTTCGTTGATGATGCGCAACACCTCGAGCCCAGCGATCGCGCCTGCATCTTTCGTCGCCTGCCGCTGGTTGTCGTTAAAGTAGGCCGGGACGGTGATCACCGCTTCCTGGACCGGTTCGCCGAGGTAGCTTTCCGCATCCCGCTTGATTTTCTGCAGGATAAACGCGGAAATTTGTTGCGGGGTGTACTCTTTGCCGTAGATCCGATAGAGGTGGTCGGTGCCCATTTTGCGCTTGGCCGCCAGCACCGTGCCCTCAGGGTTCGCCGTGGCTTGGCGACGTGCCGGTTCGCCGACGAGCAGCTGTCCGTCTTTGGTAAACGCGACATACGAGGGGAACGCTTTGCCGCCAGCGGTCGTTCCTTCGGCGCTGGGGATGATCGCGGGACGCCCGCGCTCCACCACCGCACACGCTGAGTTGGATGTTCCTAAGTCAATACCAATCACTTTAGCCATGGGGTTCCTCCTGGTGTGGTTCCTCC
>CAZWYX010000021.1:5049-11070 GCA_964638485.1 uncultured Planctomycetales bacterium
GGTTCCTCCTGGTGTGGTTCCTCCGTGAGCGGTGGCTTGGCAATTTTGACCACGGCGGGGCGAATCAAACGACCGCGCAAGAGATACCCCGCCTGGATTTCTTCCACCACCGTCTTGTCGGGTTGGTCGTGGGATGCAACTTGTTGCACGACTTCGTGTCGTTCAGGATCGAAGGGCTGGCCCAGCGCCTGGAGCCGCTCCACACCCTCGCGCGTCAAGAGCTCGTGCAGTTGCCGGTTGATCAGTTTGACGCCGGTCACCATCGGATCCTTGGCATCGTGATGCTTCAAACTCTGCAACGCTGCATCGAAACTGTCCACAATCGGCAGGAGCGCTAAGATCAAGCTTTCTGCGGCCCATTTGGCATAGTCGGCCTTCTCCCGCTCCATCCGCTTCTTCGCATTCTCAAACTCCGCGGCCAACCGCTGAAACTGATCGCGATACTGCTCCGCCTCGACCGCGAGGCGCTGGAGCTGTTGGTGTTCCTCGACGGAGAGCGTCACCTGCGCTGGCGTCGTGGGCGATGCCGACGGCGCTGCCTTCGATGGCTGAGCCGGTGGCTGGTGCGATGTGGCGTTCACCGGTTCGGCCATCAGACTACTCCCGGAGGGCGTGCGTCAAGTAGTCGCTCATCTGCTGGCCCATGTAGCCCACCAGGGCTGCGACGCGCGGATACGGCATCCGCGTGGGACCGATGATGCCGATGCGACCGAGGACGTGGCCGCCACAGCCATAGGAGGCGCTGACCACGCTGCATCCGGCCAACGCGGTCGTGGCGTGCTCCCGCCCGATCGTGACGCGCAATCCTGAGTCCGCGAGCGGCACGTCCAAGAGACGCAGTAACAAGGCCGGCTCCTCAAACGTCTGCACCAAGGCGCGCGTCTGCTCCACGTCCTCGCGAAATTCCGGCTGGATGAACAGATTCCCCAGCCCCTCGTAGTGGAGGCGCTCCTCGGCGATCTCGGCCACCGCGTGCTGCAGGAGTTGCTGTGCCCGACGCACGAGATAGAAAAACGCATCCTGCGCCGCGAGCAACCGATGCGTCAACAGCGTCTCAATCCCACCCAATTCCACGCCGGCAAACTCCGCATTGATGAAGCGCAGCAAACCCGCGAGCTCCTCTCCCTGCAATTCCTCCTGCAACTCCACGACGTGCGAGTGGACAAAGCCATCCGTCGTGCGCACCACGCCTAAGAGTTTCCCCTGCTCGAGCGGGATCACTTCAAACCGCTTGAGCGCCTCCTGCCGCAGCGCCGGCGCCAACCCCACCGCCACTTGCTGCGAGAGCGTCGCCAACACGCGTGCGGCCCGCTCCACAAGGACACTCATCGCGTGGTAGGACGACACAAACAGGGTCTCGATCCGCTCGATTTCCGCCGGCAGCAGCGTGGGCACCTCCATCAAACTGTCCACGTAGTAGCGGTAGCCCAGGTCGGTGGGCACGCGCCCAGCCGAGGTGTGCGGCTGCGCAATGAGCTCCTCGACTTCGAGCTCGCCCATGACGTTGCGCACCGTGGCAGGGCTCACCTCCATCCCCAGCCGCTCCGAGATCGTCTGGGAGCTGACGGGTGTGGTCTGCTCGATGTAGGTCTGGACGATGAGGGCTAGGATTCGCCGTTTACGTTCTTCTGCGTTGCTTCCCACGGACGCACTCCTCTTAGCACTCTCGACATATGAGTGCTAATCATAGCTTAGCACGAGGATATGTGTTGTCAAGGACTTTCACGACCGGAGGTATGGTTCATACAACCATTTGATTGATACTGGGATACGACCTTCAACCACATAGCCTTCCTGCTCGTACGTCAGCGTCAAGACTTCCCCTTCCTGATACAACCGCTCGATCAAGGCGTAGCGATTGGCAGGAATGACCAGCGTGCCGACGATGGACCGCTCGCCCAGGAGCCGCACCAGCTGCTCCAGCAGGGCTGGCACACCCTGCCCTGTGGTGGCCGACACCGCCACCCCTGCGCCAAAGGTACGCTCCAACTGGCGCAGCCGAGCAGGGTCCTCGAGCACGTCGAGTTTGTTGAACACGAAGAGCTGCGGCGTCCGCTCGACCTGCAGTGCGCGCAATACCTCGCAGACCGCCTCACCCCGCTCCAGCGCCAAGGGATCGCTCGCATCCACCACACACAGCAGCAGATCCGCCGACGCCGTTTCTTCAAGGGTCGCCTTGAAGGCGTCAATCACGTGGTGGGGCAGCCGATGCAAAAACCCGACGGTATCGAGGAGGATCACCGTCTGGCGATTCGGTAGCGTGAGGCGACGCGCTAACGGATCCAGCGTGGTAAACAGCCGTGACTCGGCTGGTGCGGCGGCAGCGGTCAGCGCGTTAAAGAGGGTGGTCTTGCCTGCGTTCGTGTAGCCGACGAGGGCTACCGTGGGCACCTGGCGCTCGGTGCGCTTGCGACGCGTGGCGGCTCGACGGCGAGTGACCGCATCCAGCGCCCGATCCAAGTGGGTAATGCGGCTCCGAATCCGACGACGGTCCACCTCCAGCTTCTGTTCGCCAGGACCCCGCGTCCCAATCCCACCACCGAGCCGCGAGAGGAGCACCCCCTGCCCGGTCAAGCGCGGCAGCAGGTACGCGAGCTGCGCGAGCTCCACTTGGATTTTGCCTTCTTGCGAGCGGGCGCGCTGAGCAAAGATGTCGAGGATGAGCTGGGTGCGGTCAATGGTCTTGAGGCCAATGATGTCCTCGAGATTGCGCTGCTGGGCTGGGGACAGCTCGATGTTGAAGACGACGCAGTGGATCGCCGCGGCCTGAGCAGCGGCGGCAATCTCCTCCACTTTGCCGCGCCCGATGACAAAGGTGGGCGTCGGCTCGACACGACGGCAGCGGATTTCTCCGATGATCTCGCCGCGACACGAGGTCACCAGGTCCCGCAGCTCGGCCGCTTCGTCAGCGACGGTCCAGTGCTGGCGTGGCACGAAGGCGAAGCGGCGGGTAGCTCGTCGTGGCGCTAGCTCGACCACCACCAGGAGGATGCGCTCGGACGTGGTGACCTCGAGGAGTCGCGTGGTCATGCCGATGAGGCGTCCACGACGTGGTGGGCGATGCGGCTCGCCAGGTCAGCGGGCGCGTGCTGGGCACACGCCAGCCACTGGATCCGTGGCTCCCGTCGAAACCACGTGAGTTGCCGCTTGGCGTAGCGACGGGTCTGTTGTTGCAGGCGGTGCATCGTGTCGGCCAGTGGGCGCTGCTGGCGGAGGTGCTCCCGCACCAATTGCAGGCCGATGATTTGGCTGGCGGTATGGCTCAGCGGTTGCTGCTGGAGTTGGCGGACTTCCTCCACCACGCCATCGGCAAACATCTGCTCCGCGCGCGCATTGATGCGTTGATAGAGCACCTCGCGCGGATGCGCCAAGCCCACGAGACGAAACGACCACGGGGGAGGCGCGCTGGAGGCAGCACGCCAGCGCGTCGAGAGCGGTTGCTGTGTCGCCTCGAGCACTTCGAGGGCGCGAATGATCCGACGTGCGTCGCGCGGATGCATCGTGATCGCGGCGACGGGATCGCTCGCTTGCACACGTGCGTGCAGCGTCTCAACGCCCAGGGTCGCGATTTCCTCCAGCAGTCGGGCGCGGATCGCGGGTTGCGCTGGCGGCGCGTCACACAGCCCATCGAGGAGCGCTCGGATGTAGAGACCGGTTCCGCCGACGATGATGGGGAATTTCCCACGGGCCCTGATGTCCGCAATCACCCTCAGGGCGGCGCGACGAAAATCGGCCGCGCTCCACGTTTCCGTCACCGAGCGGCACGCGATGAAGTGATGTGGGATGTCTGCTTGCCACGCACGCGGCGGCTGTTGAGTCAACAGCGGCACCTCGCGGTAGCCTTGCATCGAGTCAGCGGAGAGAATTTCGCCGCCAAGGTGCTGCGCGAGTTCATAGGCCACCGCGCTCTTGCCCGACGCGGTGGGACCGATGAGCACCAGGACGTCAGGGACGTGCCCGTTCGCCTCACCCATGGTCAGGGATGGATGCGCGCGGGATAGCCGAGACGATCCAGCTCATCGCGCATCACTGCGGCTTCCTGGTACGAGGTGAAGCGGCCCACGCGCACGCGCACGTGGAGTTGGCCGCGGGTGACGGCTTCCTGCAGATGCGCCTCGTAGCCGCGCTGCTGCAGTGCTTTGAGGAGGGCGGTGGCGTTAGCGCGGTCATGGAAGGCGCCGACTTGCACCGTTAGATACGCATCCTCGTTCAGAATATCCCGCGCTGATTCCGCTTCAAAACTCCACGGGGCCAGGCGCATCACCTCGAGCAACACCTCGCGCGTCTTCGTCAAGTCGCCGTGATACTGGGTGGCGCGCGCCACGTTGTAGAGGGCCAGTGGATAGAGCTCCTGCCCCTGGGCAGCGTCGGCAGCCGTCTGGTAGGCCTGTTGGGCCGCAGCCCAGTTGCCCTCGCGGTAGTACGTGTCACCGACGAGGTTGCGGAGCGCAGCCGTCCACTCCGGCGAGTCGCGATGCTGTGTCAGCGCGGCGATCCGCTCGCGAGCCGTCTGCAACGCGCGCTGCTGAATCAAGGCGCGCACACTCAAGAGACAGGCGTGCTCCTCGGCAGGCAACAAGTGCTGGGGGAGCGTGTCCGGTTGGCACTCCTGGGCCACGGCGGTGTCCCCTTGGAGAAACGCCAGCTCGACTTGCCGCGTCTCCTCCCCCCAGGCGAGGCTGTGTCCGACGACGACGCACGTGAACAGCGCCCACCATCTCATGCGGCAAGGGCTCCGGTGAGCGTCTGCAGCGTCGCTGCATGCATGGTCACTGGCACAAGCTGGCCCACGAGTGTCGCTGGGCCCTCAAAGATGACGGCGCGGTTCATCCGCGTGCGGCCAAAGAGCCGATGGCCTTCGAGCGTGTTTTCCACCAGCACCTCGGCGGTGCGACCAATCCAGGCGTCTTGTTTGCATCGTGTGATGGCTTGCTGCATGGTGAGGAGTCGTTGATGCCGCGTCGCTTTCACCGCGAGCGGCACATCATCGGGTAACTCGCACGCCGGTGTCCCAGGCCGCGGCGAATATTTAAAGAGGAACGCGCTGTCATACTCGACGCGTTCCATTAAGCGCACCGTCGCCTCGAAATCGTCATCGGTTTCTCCAGGAAAGCCAACGATGACGTCCGTCGAGAGCGCTACCTGTGGCAGCAGTTCGCGTACACGCTGAATGTTCGACAGGTAACTTTCCACCGTGTAGCCACGGTGCATCAAGTGTAAGATCCGATTCGAGCCGGACTGGACCGGCAGATGGAGAAACTCGCATACCGATGGACACTCGCTCATCGCACGGAAGAGATCCTCGTGGGCATCGAACGGATGGCTCGTGGTGAATCGAATGCGGCTGACTGCTGTCTCGGCATCCAGGCGGCGCAGCAACGCAGGAAAGTCGGTCCAGCGATCCGCTGGCGTTCGTCGCTGGCGACCCACGGGACCCCGATAGCCATCTCCAGTCGGTAACCGTTTTCCGTAGGAGTTCACGTTTTGGCCCAGCAACGTCACTTCCCGATAGCCGGCGGCTGTCAATCCACGCACTTCGGCCAACACGTCCTCTGCTGGCCGTGAAATTTCCAGCCCTCGCGTCCTGGGGACAATACAGTAGGTGCAGCGCTTATCGCACCCCTCCATGATCGTCACGAAGGCGGTCACGCCACGGCTGCGGTAATCGCCAGCGGGTTTCTTGTCCAGCGGGCGGCACGCGCGATTGATGGCCAGAATTTTCTGGCGTCGCTCCTGCACGTCGGCCAGGAGATCCGGCAGGTCGTAGAGTTCCGCGGGGCCGCAGACGAGATCCACCTGCGGTAACCGTCGGAAGATGGCCTCGCGTTGCACCTTGGCCACGCAGCCGAGGAGCCCTAAAATCATCTCAGGGCGCTGCTGCTTCAACTCCTGAAATCGCCCCATCTGACTGATCGCCCGCTCCTCCGCGTGCTCGCGCACCGCGCAGGTGTTAATGAGGAGAATGTCCGCGGCCTCAGGTTGCGTGGCGAGCGCGTACCCCTTCCCTTGCAGCATCCCGAG
>CAZWYX010000021.1:11170-20431 GCA_964638485.1 uncultured Planctomycetales bacterium
CCGCGGCCTCAGGTTGCGTGGCGAGCGCGTACCCCTTCCCTTGCAGCATCCCGAGGATTTCCTCAGAATCCCGCTCATTCATCTGGCACCCATAGGTGTGGAGGAACACCCGACGGCTATTCATCTCTGTGTTCCTCCAAACCTGCACCTGGGTGCCCCCGATCTTAGATTTCGAGGCCGCAGGCCGAGAAATCTATGGGGGCAGCCGTAGGTGTGCAGATAGACAGCGTTCATGAAGTTAGTGAGATATGATCATGGAGTCAGAGTGAATACGCTCAACAGTCGCGGCAAGAACACGATCACGCCAACCACCACGGCGCTGAGCGAGCAGACGAGGACCGCGCCGGCGGCGAGGTCTTTGACGACCATCGCCTCTGCGCGGCGTTCGCGTGAGACAAAATCAATCCAAACTTCAAGCGCCGTATTGATGAGCTCTGCCACCAGCACAAGGGCAATCGTGACACTCAAGAACAGCCACTCGACCGCGCTCACCCGAAAATATGCTGCCGCTCCAACCGCCACAGCGCCAATCGCCAAATGGATCCGCATGTTGCGCTGCGTGCGCAGGGCATACCCCAGGCCTCGCCCGGCGAAGCGCACACTGGTGAGGAACCGCCGTCCACTCATGGCCCCTGTCTCCGTCGAGCCACCACCCGCGCCAAGAGAATCGAGCTCTCGTACAACGCGAGCAGCGGCACCATCAAGAGCAACATCGTCACCACATCGGGCGTGGGGGTCAGGAACGCTGCCGCCACCGCAATCCCGAGATACGCCGCGCGCCACTGGCGTCGTAAACCTTCCGGCGTCAGCACGCCACCGGCCGTCAACACGCCAATGACCAGTGGCAGTTCAAACACCAGGCCCGATGCCAGCAAGACCGTCATCACAAAGCTCACATACTGGCCAATCGAGATGACTGGCTCCAGTGTCGGCGTGCCAAACGTGAGCAGAAACTTCAGCGCCACCGGCAACAGCACGGTGTAGGCAAACGCCACACCACCGAGGAACAATGCGCTGCCGCTACCAATCACGAGCGCACTCCACCGTTGCATCGGTGGGGCGAGGGCTGGCCGCACGAAGCGCCAGCACTGCGTCAGCACGACTGGGGCACTGAGGATCACGCCACTGCCGACCGCGACGTTGACGTGGGCGAGGAACGCTTCCGTCGGTGCGAGGAACGCGAGCGTCGGCAAGAACGCCCCTGCCGGTGCTCTCAGCCAGGCGATGAGTTGCGCTGTCCACGCGAAACTGCCCGCCGTGGTGAGGAGCAGCGCGCCGACACAGATCCAGATACGCCAGCGCAGTTCTTCCAGGTGTCCGGTGAACGGCAGAGGCCGCTCATCTTCCCTCGGCGCCTCTGTGGGCGGCAGCAGATCCTCTCGTTCGACATTCACCTGTTTGAACATATGTCACACCAATGAGTTACAAGCTGGGGGTCTGACCCCTACTGTTTACATGCCGATGGTGAGATGGAAGGCAATATCGGGAAAGAGCGCGAGGACGAGGAGGAGGCCAATCAGGAGAGGCAGACCGGGCAACAACCACATCGCGAATCCCTCAAATTTGAGGTGCATAAAAAAGAGGGCAATCAGCAACGCTTTCGCCGCGGCCGTCGCCAGCAACAACGTCACCACCGCGGCTTGCGGCCAGCCAGCCAACACCACACCGACTTCCAGCGCGGTCAACGCCAGCAGCCAGCCGTAAATCGCGAGATACGTTTTAGGCGTCGGGTGCGCCACGTTACACCAGACAGAGAATGGCGAAGAGCAACACCCAGACCACGTCTACAAAGTGCCAGTATAATCCGCCGTACTCGATGCGGCCCCAGTGGTCGGCAGTCAACCTCCCGCGCAGCGTCAAGCCCCACAGGTAGAGGAGGAGCACCACGCCGCCCACGACGTGCAGCGCGTGAAAACCCGTGAGCAGGTAGTAACAATTCCCAAAGAGGTTCGTGGTGATGGTAAATCCGCGGTGCCACATGTGCTGGTAGTCGAACGCCTTGATGCCGAGAAAGACGCAGCCCAGCAGCGCCGTCAGGAGGAGAAACCTCGCACACACGCGCGCGCGTCCGCGTTGGATCGCGTCCAATCCTAACGCCATGGTGAGGCTCGAGGTGATGAGGACGAGGGTGTTCACGGCGAGGAGCGTCGTGTTGAGCACGTCCCCTGGCCGCGGCCACGCCGGGCTACCGAACCGCAGGACGATGTAGCTCCCGATGAGGCCGGTAAAAAACATGATTTCCGTCGCCAGGAAAATCCACATCCCGAGCTTCCCGTCCGGGATGCCAGTCCGCGTGAGGGGCACTGTGACGGCGTGATTCATCGTGGGAATGAGTGTAACACAAATTGACGATTTCTGCTAGAATATTCCTATGCCAGATCGCATCATCGCGACCTACCGTGTGGCGCTCACGACCGGCGATTCCCTCGAGAAGAAAGCCCAAGCGATTGCGTTGGGACAGACCGTGGGCGCGTGGACGCCAGTCCCCTCTGCCAATCCAGCCACGTGGGAGAGACATCGCGGCGAGGTGGTGGACGCCACGTCCCTCGACGAGGGAGCGGCAGGTGTTGTGCGCATCGCCTTTCCCGTCGCCAACTGCGAAGGGGATCTTCCGACGATCCTGACGATGACATTTGGCAAAGTGAGCTTGGACGGGCGCATCAAACTCGTTGATCTCGATTTGCCCACGACGCTCTTGACTCAATTTCCAGGACCAAAGTTTGGCATCGAGGGCTTGCGCGAGCGGCTCGGCCAGCCCGCCCAGTCCGCGCTGGGGTTGGGCCACCGCGGGAAGTTGGCGGGCCAGCCGGATCAACCCTTGACGATGGCGATTTTTAAGCCCTGCCTCGGACTCACGCCGCCACAACTGGGCGAGATGTTCTACCAATTGGGCAGCGGCGGCTTGGATCTGGTGAAAGATGATGAGATCTTGCCGGACGTGCCGGACACACCGACGCTGCAACGGCTCGAGGCGTGCCTCAAGGCCGCCGAGCGCATCAAGCGCGAGACCCACCGCACCGTCTTGTATGCCGTGAATCTGACCGGCCGGCCACAGCAGTTGCGCCAGCGCGCGCTGACATTCCAGTCGCTGGGAGCGACGTGTTTTCTCTTTAACGTGCTGGCCTACGGGTGGGCGGTGTTTCAGGAATTGACTGCCGATCCAGCCATCCAGGTGCCGTTCCTGGCGCATCCGGCGCTGGCGGGCGGGTTGTGCGGCGCGCCTGACTACGGGATGAGCTACGTTCTTGTCCTCGGGAAACTCATGCGGTTGGCCGGCGCGGACATCGTGTTGTATCCTGCGCACTACGGCACGTTTCCCTTTCCTGCCGAGGAGGAATGTGGGATCCGCGATGCGTTGCGCGCGCCAGCAACGCCGCTCAAACGCGCGTGGCCTGGCCCGTCAGTGGGGATTCATCCAGGGATGGTGCCGCAACTGTTAGCCGATTACGGGAACGACGTCGTCATCAACGCCGGCGGCGGGATTCACGGCCATCCCGATGGACCAGCGGCGGGCGCGCGGGCCATGGTGCAGGCGGTAGAGTTGGCATTACGCGGGCAACGCTTCGCAGCAGGATTACCCACAGGATTCCCGGAACTCGAAAAGGCGATTGCGACATGGGGCGTCTGTTAGTTCAGAGTGCAGAGTTCAAAGTGCAGAGGGCCGCGTGCGTCGAGCGTCAAACGTCTGGGGGCAACGGCCCGCGTCACGTCCAACGTCTGACGTCAGACGCGGGACGAAACGCCTGTCGTTGCCGCTGGACGTGGGACGCTGGACGACGGTGTTGAGTGTGCAGAGTGTAGAGTGCGGGGTGTACAACTGATGACGCGTCAAGCGTCCGGCGTTCAGCGAAGCAGCGTTTCGTCTGACGTCGGACGTCCTACGAAACGCCATGCGTTGCCGCCTGACGCTCGACGTCACACGTACGAGTCTGCTGCGCGGCAACTCTGCGAGCAGGCACGCGCGTTCCACACGAAGGACTGGATGTGTGGCACGTCCGGTAACCTCTCCGTCAAAGTGAGCAACCGCCCCTTGCACATTGCCATCACGGCCAGCGCGCGAGACAAAGCGCGACTCACCCCGCGGGAAATTCTCCTCGTGGATGGCCAAGGCCAGGTGCTCCAGCCATCGCACGCCGCTGCCGATGGTCTGAAACCCTCCGTGGAAACCCCGCTACATCTCACACTCTATGAGTTATTCCCGCAATGCGGGGCGGTGTTCCACGTGCACACGCTCTACTCGACGGTGCTGACGTCACGGCTACCGGAGGGCGCAGGGCATCATCGCTTTCGCGTCGAGCGGCTGGAGATGCTGAAGGGGTTCAATCTCTGGACGCAAGATCCGCGTGTGGAGCTACCGGTGTTCCCGAATTGGCTCGATGTCCGTCGCATCGCCAACGACGCGCGCGCCTACTTTGCGCGTCCGCGGCCGATGCCGGCGTTCCTCGTCGCGCACCACGGCTTAACCGCCTGGGGTCGCGACGTGGCCGAGGCAGCCAAGCACGTCGAACTCCTGGATTTTATCTGTCACTACTTGTGGACGGTGGGCGCTGCTCCTCGTCCGGCGTCAAGCGCCTAACGGCAGCGAACGGCGTTACGTCAGACGTCTGACGTCAGACGATACGCTCTCCGCAGCCGCCTGACGAGTTACGCTTGACAAGGTTGGCCGTTGTGGTTAAGATGAAAACAAATGGCTATCGTCAAACTGCCTGATCAGCATCAGACGATTACGGAAGCGACGGATGTCCGTGATTTTTTGCAGCGCCACGGAATTGTGTTTGAACCGTGGGGGGTGGAGCGGCTCGGCGGGACAACGAGCGACGTACCGAGCGCAGAGATCCTGAAGGCGTACGCACCGGAGGTGAAGCGGCTGCAGACGACGGGCGGCTACGTCACCGCCGACATCATCAATGTGCTCCCCACCACGCCCAATTTGGACGCGCTCCTCGCTAAATTTACGAAGGAACACCGGCACGCCGATGATGAAGTGCGATTCACCGTCCACGGGCGCGGGGTCTTTAGCATCCACGACGAACAGGCGCGGCTCATTTTCCAAATTGAAGTCGGGCCCGGCGATTTGATTAACGTCCCGGCCTACACCGCGCACTGGTTCGATCTCTGCCAGGAGCGCACCATCCAGTGCATTCGGCTCTTCAAAGATCCCAGCGGCTGGACGCCCCTCTACACCGGCCGGGATATCGCCGACGGCTACCCCCCGGTCTGCTTGACTCCTGCCAGTTTCGCATCGGTGGCCCCCCTCTCGTAGCCCATAAGCAAAGCAGCGAGTCAGTGTACGGGCTCCTCACGCCCTGACTCGCTGCTCGCTGAATCGCTGCTAGTGCAACTGCTGGACTGTGACTTACCGGTCGGTCAATCCCATCGTCCCGAACGCGCAATCATCAGCCAACACCAGAGAGCCTGGTGGCACCCAGAACGTGAGCACCTCGCCCAGGCCCAAGAGTGTACGCTTGATGGTGTGGCCTAGACCTTTGCCGACGCCCACCAGCACATTGTCCCCTGCTTTGCCGGCGCGCACAGGTTGCGCGAACAATTCAGTCCACCCCAACGCGGCATTCGTGATCCCCCGCCCCAACGTCCCTGTCGCATGGGGCAGGTAGTTGGTGGACTCGGCCGTGTTACACACGCCACAGCTCTTCTTCGCGGCCTCGGGCACTGCTGCGGTCTGGGTGACCTTTGCAGCCTCGACCGCCCCCACCATCACGACCACGGCACATCCAACTCCCACCAAGAGACTCAGACCTTTCATCGTCCCCCCTTTGTTGGTCTACCGTTGTTCTCGATGACCCCAACAGTCTAGTATACCACATGACAGCGGCGGTGTGTCTAGGCGTCGGTGAGCGGTGCGCGTTGCAGTGGGATCCCGCGCGGACCACGGGGAATGACGACGAGGCCCGAGGGATCCACGTGCCCATACTGCGCATCGGTCCGTGCGCCACCGATGGTGACGTTGGCCGGAATCGTGTTGAACCGATCCACAATGACGCGACGCAGACGCGCCCCCCGCTGGACGATGGTGAAATCCATGAGGATCGCATCCTCGACGACGCAGCCAGGTTCGATGCGCACCCCACGCCCGATGATGGAGTGCGTGACCGTCGCCCGGTCCAAGAGGCAGCCTTCCGCAACGAGACTGTCGCTCACCGAACCGCCCACGATCTTCGTCGGTGGCCCATCAAAACTCGCGGCATAAATCGGCCAGCGTGTATTGGCCAGATCCACGAGCGGCCGCTCGCCGAGGAGATCCATGTTGGCCTGCCAGAATGTCTCGAGGGTGCCCACGTCGTGCCAGTAGCCGCGTTCCTCGTAGGCCTGGAGGCCGGGGATGTCGTTCTGGAGAAAATCATACGCGTAGATACTGGCCTGCGGGACGAGTGTGGGAATGATCGTACGCCCAAAGTCGTGGTCGGTCGCCTGCTGCGCGTCCCGCTCCAGCGCCTGGAGCAAGACCTCACGGTTGAAGAGGTAGTTGCCCATCGAGGAGAGCGCCATCTGCGGCTGGGAAGGCATCGGAAGAGGTCGGGGCGGTTTCTCATGAAAGCCGGTCACGCGGCCATCGGCGGTGACTTCGATGAGGCCGAGGCCCTCCGTCTGCGCCAGCGGTATGGGCCGCGCAGCGACGGTGACATCCGCGCCCTTCTCGAGGTGAAACGCGATCATCTGCCGCACATCCATGCGGTAGATGTGATCCGCGCCAAAGACCGCGACGAGGTCGGGCTGAAAGTCGTGGATGAGGTTGAGATTCTGGAAGACCGCGTCGGCGGTGCCGCGATACCACACATCGGATTGCCAGCGCATTTGAGGCGGTACGACGGTAATGAACTGATCGCGCGAGAGGCCTTGGCGACGCCAGCCGAGGCGGATGTGTTCGATGAGCGACTGGGATTTGTACTGGACGAGGAGGTAGAGGGCGTAGATGCCTGAGTTGATGAAGTTGCTCAGAACAAAATCCACGATGCGATACTTGCCGCCAAAGGGGACCGCCGGTTTGCTCCGCTCGCGCGTCAACGGCTCGAGCCGCTCGCCCCGCCCACCGGCCATGATCATCGCTAACACCCGCGGATTCGCCATTGCGGTAATACCCTTTGATGTCAGGATTTCTTCTTCACTGGCCGAATCGCACCCGCGATCTGCTGCAATCGCAGCACGATATCTATCTTTTCTTCAAAAGGCAACCGAGCGGCGGTTTGATGAAATCGCGCTTTGCGTCGCCATAGTTCGTCCATCGTGAACTGGTCTCGTCCGGTATCAATGACGGGTTTCCCACGTGTGGAATTTTTCATAGAGTTTGGACCTCGTCAGTATGCGCTTCAGCGTTTTGCGATCCACAGACGTTTGCTCCAGCAACCGAGTGACTTTTTCCCGATCTTTCTGGCGTCCCGCTTTCACCAACAGCGCAATGAGCCACTCTGCCCCAATGACTTTCGTCGGAACACCTTTGTACGTAATTTTCCGTGCCTGGGCTACTGCCTCCCGCTCCAGATCGCCGTCGGCTGGAAGAAACTGCACGGGCATGCCTTCAATGACGATATGCTCTCCTCGCCAGGCATAGCCCTTGCCTTCAAGATAGTGGTAGATCGGCGCAAACGAGATGAGTTTGCTGGCCGCGTCTTGCTCGATCATCACAAACACATCCAAATCGTAGGTCAACAACGGCTCAGTATAAAAAATCGTGGCGATCCCGCCGCCGATGGCGTATTCGTCGATCAACCCGCGCTTCTTAATGGTATTCAGGACAGCAATCGTTTTGTCCATCACACGACACTTAAAATAACGTGGCTTGACTCGTGTCCTCTGCGCGTTGAACCTTTTGGGCTTTCTTGAACGTGACGTTCACTTGTTGGGATGGCGGGTACTCGAGACGCTCCTTGCCCTCCAACAACCCCGCAATCGTGAGCAGTTGCAGGCGCGGGTATCGCTGGCCCCACGGCGAGTTATAAAATCCGGCTCCCGCCGCCTCCGTGCGCATGGCCTTCGTGGGTTCTTCCATGCAAATCATCGCGCCGATAGCCGCCTTTTCACGATCGATGACGCCTCGCAGGTCGCGCAGATGCGCCGCCGTCACGTGGCCTGATTTGACCGAGAAGATGATCTGTTTGGTGTTACCTCCTGCCGGTTCATCGTAGAAGAGGAGGCGACCATCAACCCCTTCATCGGCACCTTTCTTCTGTTCTGCTGGCCGAGCGCCTACCAGACCCAGAGCCCACCACTGAAATTGATAGGGGTCTTGGTGAGCTAGAATCTCCACGTCAGGAAGGGAGACGGGTTCGCCGATTACTTTATATGGTACGTCGCGTCCGAAGGCCGATTGCAAGCGATGTTTGAGGAGTGTCACCGCCAAATGGGTGACGTCAATGCCGATCCACGAGCGCTTGAGACGTTGGGCCACGACGATCGCCGTGCCGCATCCGCAGAAGGGGTCGAGCACAACGTCCCCTTCGTTACTGCTGGCCTTGATGATGCGCTCCAGCAGTGCTTCCGGTTTCTGCGTCGGATAGCCAAGTCTTTCGGCAGCTTGGGAATTAATTGGGAAAATATCGCTAATCACGTCTTGAACCGGCTGCCCTTGTTCCAAATAACGCTTTACTTCCGGAGAGCCTACTGATCCATCCCGCTTTTGTGGCCAATGGATGAAGCCTTTCTCGTCAAGATAATTGAGCTTGTCGCGCAGCGTCATTGATTCCGGCGGATCGCCCCCCATCACTTCTCGTAGAAGTGCCTTTGGGACAGCCCAATGACGCCCTATTGAGTTCGGATCATATCCCTTCCACGGTTGTCCAGATTCTCCCTCGGTTCTTCCTGGGCCAGTTAGAACAACCAGGCGATATGTCCCGCGCTCATCTGCATATCTGTACTTTGATGACACATATGCTTCCGTATGCGCCTGCGTCTGCCGGTTCCAATTTCGATTTGGCGTCTTTCCATAGAACAGTAGCGAATCGTGAACTGGCCCCCATCGCGTCGGTGCACCATGCGCAAACGTACGCTTCCAAATCACTTCATTGACGAAGTTCCGCGGCCCAAACACAGCATCCATCAGCAGCTTCAAGTAATGGCTGGCAGTCGAATCGCAGTGGAGATAGATCGAGCCTGTTGGTGTAAGAACTCGGTGCAGCTCGACCAGGCGCGGTGCCATCATTGAGAGATACGCCAGCATATCGTTGTCACCTAGAATCGTGCGGAAGGCGCGCATGGTCTTGGAGACATTCTCAGACCCATGTTCCACCATGTCCTGCCATGCGGCGG
>CAZWYX010000022.1:0-19599 GCA_964638485.1 uncultured Planctomycetales bacterium
TCAAACGCCTCCGGGGCGAGCTCGAAGGCTCGTGGCGCTACCGAGTAGGCGATGTGCGTATCATCTATCGTGTGGATCGTGAGACGCGCATCGTGTGGATTGAGACCATCGGTCCCCGGGGCTCCGTCTATTGAGCGTTTCCGACACTGCCCCCTCAAGCATTGAACCTCGCCCTTGTCATGCGAGCGGGGATGGGCGATCCGTAAGTGCCACGCGATGAGCCGAGTAGCGTGGCGTATTCAACAGGGCTGTGTCGGCAGCGGCTGGACCTTAGCGGTGGCGGAGTCGTGCACGGGCGGCCTGATTACCCACCAGCTCACGAACGTGCCGGGGAGTTCGCGGTATGTCCTGCTGGCGGTGGTGGCGTATCACGACGCCGCCAAGGTGCACCTGCTGCGCGTGCCGCAGCGGCTCTTGCGACGCCACGGAGCCGTGAGCGCTTCCGTGGTGCGGCGGATGGCGCAAGGCGTCTGGCGAGTAGCCGGAGCGACGTTCGGGCTCGCCGTGACTGGCATCGCCGGCCCGATGGGTGGGACGCCGCGGAAACCCGTCGGCACCGTCTACATCGCCATCGCCAGTGCCCGCCGCACGTGGACGTTTTACCATCACTTCCGCGGCAGTCGGTTGCAGATTAAGCGTCAAGCGGCTGAGACGGCGCTACGACATCTCTTCATCTGCGTCCAGCGTCAAGCGTTGGCCCGCCCCGGTCGGGCCGGGGGCGTTCGGTCGCCGTGAGGGCTGGGGGCGAAGCAAAGTGTGTGAGCGACCGAGCGGGCCGCTGTCCCTGCGAGCCGTGAGGAGTGCGCCGCACGCAGGCCCTGTCGGAGCCGAAGCGGCCACGGTCCCAGCACTCAAGTGAGGCGCTGTTCAGAGGCACATGAGTGCTGGGGAGCGAGGCGAGACCGGGAGCGCGCCCGCCACGGTGGGGCGGGCGACGCGTCCTGCGGCGGCGCAGCTCCGAACGGCTTTGCGCACCCACAGGCCCGAGCGGCAATCGCCGATGCGCGTCTTCATCGCGGCTGAACTCCCCCCTGCTCTCCACGACGAACTGGGTCACCTGCAAACCACACTCCGGACCAAGCTCACCGACGCCAAAATCACCTGGGTGCAACCATCCCAGATGCACCTGACCTTCCGCTTTTTTGCTGAGGCCAGCGAGGAGCAGATTGCCCACCTCACGTCAGCGCTCCAAACAATGTCTCAGAGACTTTTTTCGTGTCAGGTGGAGGGGGTGGGCGTGTTTCCGGAGCGAGGGCAGCCGCGGATCGTGTGGGTGGGCATCACGCAGGGACGGGAGGCGTTGTGCGCGCTGGCCTCAGCGTTGGATGCCGCGCTCAACGAGGCGGGGTTCCCGCCAGAGGAGCGGCCGTTTCATCCGCACGTGACCCTCGGGCGCATCAAATCGCTGGGCGCGCCGTCCCTCAGGGAGGTGGTGGGGGGCATTACGTTTCGCGCATCGCAACCGCTCGAGGTCGCATCGCTGTGCCTCATCCGCAGCCAACTCACCCCGCCAGGGCCGGTCTATACGACGCTCTTCTCCACGAAGCCGCGCACCCACACCTGAAGCCACAGGTTCACGAGCAGCCCGCAGGCCAAGTCATCCCACAAGACGCCGTGCGGACTGGGCAAGCGTTCCAGGCGGCGCAGACCCCACGGTTTCATCACATCCAGCACGCGGAACATCACGAACCCCGCCAGCATCGCTGGCCAATACCACGGCACCGCCCAGTAGGCCACGAGGATGCCGAGCGTCTCATCAATGACGATGCGCGACGGATCTGCTTGACCCAGGGCTGCCTCGATCTGCGGAATCGCCCAGCAGGCCGCGCCCAGGCCGAGGAGGATGAGTCCTAAGCTCCAGGCGGTGGCCTCGCGCAGTCCGTAGGCGATCGCGGCCCCGACGAGCGTGCCCATCAAGCCAGGGATGACCGGGACCTTTCCCACACCGCCCACGGTGGCGAGCAGCCAGGCCAGGCGCGAGGCCTTCATCGGCGCACGCGCATCAACAGATGCACGCCAGAGAACACCGTCATCGCCGTCGTCCACAGCATCAACGCCCACACCAGGAGTCGAACGGGTGGGCGCTCCACCAGGGCCAGGTCAGGTCGCGTCTGCTGCACCCACGTTTCAACGACGAGGAGGAGCAGGATCACGACCGCGGTGATGATTTGCGACACCGTTTTTTGTTTCCCGCTCCGCATGGCTGGGATGGCGCGGTGCGGAAGGATCGCCGCCCGCATGGCCGTGACCGCCACTTCGCGCGCGGTGATGACGATGACCATCCACAGCGGGACGACGTGGAGCGCCACAAAACTCCAGAACGCCCCGAGGAGTAAGCACTTATCTGCCACGGGATCCAGCAACGCTCCCAGCGCGCTCATCTCCCCGCGTCGCCTCGCGACCCACCCATCCCAGTAGTCCGTCAGCGCCGCGAGCACAAAGAGTCCCAGCGCACTCAGGCGTCCGAACAGCGTCGGGCGCTGCAGCGCGATGACCACCAGCGCGCTCAGCAGGATGCGAGCGAGCGTCAGTTGGTTGGAGAGAGTCACCTGACAGGCACACCCACGAGGTCGTACTCGTAGGTGTCGGTGATGCGGACAGAGACAAAGTCGCCAGGGCGCAGGGAGGCCCCTTTGACGTAGACGAGGCCATCCACTTCAGGGCAGTCGGCTGCACTCCGGCCCAGGGCGAGCTGCGGATCATGCGCATCGAGTTCGTCAATGTGCACGAGCAGCTCACGACCCAAGAGCGTGGCGTTGACGTCGCGCGCGATCTCTTGTTGCAGTGCCATCAGGCGTTGATAGCGCCCCTGTTTGACCTCGTCAGGCACGTGGTCAGCGAGACCATACGACGCCGTTCCCTCTTCGCGCGAGTAGGTAAATGCCCCCAGCCGCTCGAACCGCGCCCACTGAAGAAACTGGCACAGCCCCTCGAACGCCGCCTCCGTCTCGCCGGGAAATCCGACGATGACCGAGGTGCGCAACGCAATCCCAGGCACGCGCGCCCGTAGGCGCTCGATGAGTGTTTCGAGTCCTGCGCGCGTCATGCCACGGTTCATGCGCTGGAGGACGGCGTCGTCAGCGTGCTCGATCGCCATGTCCAGATACTTGCAGATCGTGGGTCGCTCAGCGATGAGCGCGATCACGTCATCGCTCACCCCACGTGGATGACAGTAGAGCAAGCGCAGCCAACGTACGCCCTCCAGCCGCGAGAGCCGATCCATCAACTCCACGAGCTGGGGACGGCCAGCCAGATCCACGCCATAATCCGAGGTGTCTTGCCCGACGAGGATGAGTTCGCGACAACCGCGTTCCTGGATGAGCCGCTGGGCTTCCTGCACCACATCGTCCACTGGCCGACTGCGCAGCGGGCCTTTGAGCTTCGGGATAATGCAGAAGCTGCAGCCCTTGAGACACCCTTCGGAAATTTTGAGATAGGCGTAGTGGGCAGGGGTTAAGCTCACGCGCTCGGCCAGCCCAAAGTGCGGGACCTGTGGCCGCTTGCGTACCGCCAAGGGCCGCTGGCCGTCGAGCACGTGGGCCAGCACGCGATCCACGTCGGTAAATCCATCCGTACCCAGGAAGCCGTCTACCTCAGCCAACTCCTCATAGAGCTCCAGGGGATAGCGTTGCGGCAAACAGCCAGCGACGAGGACGACTCTGAGCTTGCCCTGGCGTTTGAGTGCGAGCACATCCAAGATGGCGTCAATGGATTCGCGGATTGACTCCTGGACAAAGCTACAGGTGTTGATGATCGCCACATCTGCGGATGCTAGCTCAGAGGCCATGGCGTAACCCGCACCGCGGAGGCGACCCAACACGAGCTCGGAATCTACCAACGTCCGCGGGCAGCCCAAGGAGAGCATGCCCACGCGCAATGGTTGGTGATGCGTGGATCGCGACGCGTGGTGCGTCTCACGAGCCGCGAGACGCGCGGTCTGATCCGTGCTCATCGTTTGCGCTGGACGCCCGAGTGGGTGATCGTGAGTTCCCGGATGACTTCGCCGCGACGGCCAGGCGTGCCCAGGGCGCGACCGTTCAAGGTGAGTTCCACCCCACCGGCGTTCCCCAGCCAGAGCGCCAACTGCTCGTTGGCACTCCACCGTTCAGTCGTCCCTTTGTCGAGGACGTTTTGAAACAGCACCTTCCCATCGGCGGTGACGCGAATCCAGGTGCGCTCGACCGCCTTCAGTTGCACCGTGAGCGGCTCTGAGGCATGGACCGAGATGGCGGGAAACTCCCCGCTCGTCGCGCGGCTGGGGCGCGAAGTTCCCGTGGTCGTGGATTTCGCTCGCGTGGCCACAGTCAGGATCAATCCGAGGAGGAGCAGCGCGGCTCCACCAGCGATGAGCAGGCGCTTGTGCTCTCGCGTCAACGAGAGGCGCGCCCAGGGCCACGCCATCGGAGCCGTGTGCGGAGCGCCGATCGGTGTGGGCGGCGGCGCCACCGGTGGCGCCGCCGTGTCCGTCGGGGCGGGGGGTTTCACCACTAACTCCGCCAGCAATGGCTGTTCCTCGAGTCCCACGAGCCGCGCATACAGACGCAAAAACCCGCGCGCGTAGACTGGGCTTAACACTGCCAGGACGCGATCCTCCTCGAGGGCCAGGACAATTCCTGACGGCATTTTGGTGCGTTTCGCCACGTCCTCGACGGAGAACCCGGCCTTCTCGCGCGCTCTCCGCAAACGCTCGCCCAGCGTCTCAGAACTGCTCTTCGCTCGTTTCGCCACTGTGCACTCCAACAGGTCGCTCGATGAGAATTTCACGCGGTTTCGCTCCGCGTGGTGGGCCGACGATGCCGGCTTCTTCCAGCTGATCCAGCACGCGCGCAGCACGCGTGTACCCGAGCCGCAACCGTCGCTGGAGCATGGAGGTGGAGGCCTGGCCGGTTTCGAGCACGACGCGTTTCGCCTCGTCAAAATACTCGTCACGCTCCCCGCGCATCGTGATTGCGGATTTCTCTTGCAGCGCCAGGACATGCTCATCGTAGGACACCTCGCGCTGGGCCTTGACATGGGTGACGACCCGCTCGATCTCAGCGTCGGTCAAGTAACAGCCCTGGGCGCGTGTCGGCTTAGCGCTGCCCGGGCTGAGGAACAATAGATCGCCGCGGCCCAATAATTTCTCAGCGCCTGCCATGTCGAGGACGGTCCGCGCATCAATTTTGGAGGCGACTTGGAATGAGATGCGCGCGGGTAGATTCGCCTTGATGACACCAGTGATCACGTCCACCGAGGGCCGCTGGGTCGCCATGATCAGATGGATACCGACGGCCCGCGAGAGTTGCGCCAGCCGCATGATGGCACCTTCTACCTCTTGGGCCGCCACGACCATCAAGTCAGCCAGCTCATCAATCACCAAGACGATGTAGGGCAATAGCTCCAGCGGCTCTGGCTCCTCCGCACCCGCATCTGGCGACGGCGTTTGCGAGCGTTCGGCTTTCACGCGCTCGTTGTAGCCATCAATGTTGCGCACCCCCAGCTCAGCCAAGCGCTGGTAGCGCCGCTCCATCTCGGTCACGGCCCAGCCTAACGCGGCCGACGCCTTTTTGACATCGGTCACCACGGGCGCGACGAGATGTGGCAGTCCGTTGAACACCGCCATCTCCACCATCTTAGGATCAATCAAGAGCAGCCGTACCTCATCCGGGGTGGCGTTGTAGAGAAAGCCGGTAATGAGCGCGTTGAGGCAGACGGTCTTGCCGGAACCCGTCGTCCCTGCAATGAGCAAGTGGGGACACTCACGCAAGTCGGTCACCAGCACATCGCCCGACACGTTTTTGCCCAAGGCCAGCGTCAATTTCGAGGTGGCGCGTTGAAATGTTGGGGACTCGATCACTTCGCGCAGGTACACGGTGCTGGAGATCGTGTTCGGCACTTCCACCCCGACGCGCGACTTGCCGGAGATCGGGGCCACGCGCACACTCTGCGCCTTGAGCATCAGGGCGATGTCTTCGGAGAGGGCCGCGATGCGGCTCACCTTCGTCCCTGGCGCTGGCTGGAGTTCATAGCGTGTAATCGCCGGGCCTTTTTCCACTTCCACCACCTGCGCCTGAATCTCAAAATCGCGCAGGGTCTCTTCCAGCCGCCGCGCACTGACTTCCAGATTCTCTTGAATTTGTCGCTCGCTGATCGGCGGCGGCACGTTCAACAAGTCCACCGAGGGAAATTGATAGGTGCCGACAATCGCCGGCCGTGGTTTCTTCGATGGCGATGCCGCGGGGCGTGGCGCATCAGCCAGCGTAATCGTGGGCGTGCCTGGTGCGGGCATCTTCGCTGGTTTCGGTTCGAGTAGCTTCCTCGCTGGGACGACGGTGGTGGTCACGCGCGGCGATGGAGTCGCCATCCCCTGCGCAGGCATTGAGGCCGAGCGACCAGCGGCAAACGGTTTCGTCACACGCACGCGCGTCAGGCGACGTCTAAGCCATCCCCACCCATGGACACTCCCCTGCTGCGCGATCCGAAAACTCACGCGGCCCCACGTCCAGGCGAGAAAGTCAGTCACGGCCAACAGGGACAGGATCGCGACGCACCAGCCCACGAGATGCGCGCCAATGGAGCCGAGATACCGATAACACCACTCGGCGGTCACCACGCCCAGGAATCCACCTCGCTGCACCTGATGGGCAAGGTCTGGGGTGCTCAGGCTCCCCAGCGTGCTCGAGGCCAGTAACAACAGGGCCGTGCCGATGATGCGCATGGGCGCTAACCGAAACGACATCCCTCGCCACCGCATCCAACCCCACACGCCCAAGAGCCCTGTCAAGAGATACGCCGACCAGCCCAGCCCGCGAAACAACGCATAGGCCACGTAGGCGCCGATGAGTCCACCGACGTTGTGCACTGGACGCGCTGGCGGCGCACTGTCCCAGGCAATGTCCTGGGGATGGAAGGTCAGCACGCTGACCAGGAGGAAGAGCGTCGCGACCCACCAGAGGAGGGCCATGACTTTGTCACGCAGCTCGGGTTTCATGCCATGCCTCGGAGGAACAGCCACATCCCGACGACGCCACAGTACCAGGCAAAGGGGGTGAGCTGATAGCGCGTCGTCACTCGTTCCAGGAGCTGAATCGCACCCAAGCCCACGAGGAACGTGATCAGCAATCCTGTGCCCCACACCAGGGGCGAGAAGCCCACGCCACCCTGCGGTGGGGTCAAGCCAAATTCAACGAGCGCCGCCCCTGCCACCGTCGGAATCGCCAGGAGGAGGGAAAAATGGACGGCGGTGCGTGGGGCGACGCCTAAGCCTAACGCGGTGGCAATCGTCGCCCCGCTGCGGGAAATCCCTGGCATGACCGCGAGTCCCTGCGCGCACCCAATGAGCAGTGCCTGTTGCCAGGTCACGTCGGTCGCCTGCGCTGACGGCCTCGCGGCCCAGCGACGCCCCGACCAGTTGCCGAGCGCCAACCACCCCCCGGTGATCATCAACCCGCTCCCCATCCACTGAAGGTGGAGGGTGGTCGCCTCTGCCAACGCATGGAGCCACCACCCGATCACGACGGTCGGCCCCATCGCGATCACGACCGCCAGCCAGCGTTGACGCTGCGATGTCCACCAGGCACGAATCGTCTGGCGCAATGCCACGACGATGGTCAGGGTCGTCCCCAGGTGGAGCCACACATCAAAGGCCAGTGTCGGCTGGGTCGTCCCCCACAGGGCATGGAGCACGGCCAAATGACTGGAGCTGGAGATGGGCAGGAATTCCGTCACCCCTTGGACCAGCGCCGCGATGATCAGCTCAGGCCAGTGCATGGTGTGGTCACGGGGTGGATGCGTTGATGAGTGGATGGGGCACGACCCATCTCCTCATCCTCCCATCGGCTCAGCTACCGAGGTACTTCCGACTGATGCCGCGGGCTCTGTTCGCGTCGGTGGTGACGGTCGTCAGGCCGATCGCGACGCGGGCGCTCAGGGCGCGGCTGGTGTTCCCCTTCGGGCGGTGGCGGCAGCAGCGCCTTGCGCGACAAGTTGACACGGCCCTGCTCGTCAATCTCAATGACCTTGACCTCAAACTCATCCCCGAGCTTGACGACGTCTTCCACTTTGTCCACGTACTTGTAGTCGAGCTCGGAGACATGCACGAGGCCTTCTTTCCCGGGGAGGATTTCGCAGAAGGCGCCGAAGTTCATGATCCGTTTGACCTTGCCCTTGTAGACCTTGCCCACTTCCACTTCGGCGGTCAGATCGCGGATCATCTGGATGGCGCGCTCCGCCGCGGCGCCGTCTACCGAGGCGACGGAGATGCTCCCGTCGTCTTCCACATCAATCTCGGCTTTCGTCAGCTCGATGATCTTGCGAATCATCTTGCCGCCCGGACCGATGACGTCGCGGATCTTATCCGGGTGAATGCGAATCGTCGTGATGCGCGGGGCATACACTGAGAGCGAGGGCCGCGGCTGCGCGAGCGCCTGCGCCATCTGGTCGAGGATACGGAACCTGGCCTCGTGCGCTTGCGTGAGCGTCTCGCGGATCATCACCAGCGTGAGCCCTTGGGGCCGCTTCACATCCAGTTGCACCGCGGTCATCCCCTGCCGCGTCCCAGCGATTTTGAAATCCATATCGCCAAAGTGATCTTCCAGACCGGCGATGTCGGTGAGGATCACATGACGGGTCGTATCCGATACCATCCCCATCGCAATCCCGCCCACCGAGGCTTTGAGGGGCACCCCAGCGTCGAGGAGGGCCAATGTCCCTGCACAGACGGTCGCCATGCTGGAGGAGCCGTTCGACTCCAGGATGTCGGAGACGAGACGCACCGTGTAGGGAAAGGCCTCTGGCGTCGGCATCATCGGTTGCAGCGCGCGCTCGGCGAGGGCGCCGTGGCCAATTTCACGACGGCCTGGGCCGCGGACGGGTTTGATCTCACCGACGGAAAACGGGGGAAAGTTGTAGTGCAACATAAACGTCTTGTACGTTTCCCCTTCCAACGATTCAACCAACTGCTCATCGTCGCTGGTGCCGAGGGTCGTGACCGTGAGACTTTGCGTCTGGCCGCGCGTAAAGAGCCCGGAGCCGTGCGTCCGCGGCAGCACGCCCACTTCACAGGTAATCGGACGCAGTTGCGTAAACTGCCGCCCGTCCGGCCGTCGCTGCTGCTCCAGGACCATCCGACGGACCAGGCGGAGTTCCACCTCATAGAAGGCGTTGTTGATCGCCTCCGCTGTCCACGTGCCGTTCTGCGCGGTGAGCTGTTCGTTCAACTGGGCCACCAAGGCGGCCCGTGCCGCTTCGCGCTGGTCCTTCGTGGGCAGATCAGTGAGTCGCTCGAGCGCACCGAGGGCCAGCTCTCCCACTTTCGTCAGCAGCGCTGGATCGAGCTGGATAACTTGATACGCGAGTGGCGGTCGCGCGGCCTGGCGGGCAAAGGCCTCCTGCCAGTCAATGAGTGTGCGGATGTGCTGGTAGCCGGCGTCAACGGCCTGCTGGAACTCCTCTTCCGAGACCTCTCGGAGACCGGCTTCCAGCATGACAATGCCCTCGGGCGTGCCGGCGATGACCACATCGAGGGGACTCTCCTTCAACTCAGCGTAGGTGGGATTGCAGACGAACTGCCCGTGGACCTTGCCGATCCGCACGGCGGACAGGGGTGCGCGCAGCGGCAGCCCTGAGAGTCGAACCGCGACTCCCCCACCGAGGAGGGCGAGGATATCCGGATCATACGCGCCGTCCGAGGAGAGGACCGAGGCCATGAGCTGCACTTCCTGGAGGAGGCCATAGGGCAGGAGGGGCCGAATCGGGCGGTCAATCAGGCGGGCGCTCAGGATCTCTTTTTCCGTGGGCCGGCCTTCGCGTTTAAAAAAGCCGCCAGGAATCTTGCCGGCGGCATACGTCTTCTCGCGATAATCTACCATGAGGGGAACATAATCCAGACTACCAAACTTCGTGGCCGGGCCAATCACGGCCGTCACCAACACCACGGTGCCGCCTTGTTGGACGACGACAGCGCCGTGGGCTTGTTTCGCGATTTTCCCCGTCTCAAGCGTCAGCGTGCTGGCGCCCAGCGAGGTCTCAGTGCGTAAGGACATCGTTATCTCCGGAGACCCAATTGGTCAATCAACTGCCGATAGTCCTGGGCGGCTTCATCTTTGAGGTAGTCTAAGAGCTTGCGGCGGCGACTGACGAGGCGCAGGAGTCCCTGGCGGGAGTGGTGGTCGTGGAGGTGGGCGCGAAAATGCTCGGTCAATTGGTTGATGCGTTCGGTGAGGAGCGCAATCTGGACACGGGCGGAGCCCGTATCATGCGCATGTTCACGGAACTGGTTGATGATATTTGACTTACTGACTTTCGCTGTTGCCATTCTTATCCGTTAGTTGTCCTTAGTATACGGGAGCAACTCACGCAAGTCAAGCGTTTCACCACGCTGCTCTGTGACCTGAGGCGTGAGCTGTAAGCCGAGTTCTGTCCCCCACCACCTCTGACGGTCGTTCAGCGTTCAGCGTTCGGCGAATACTCGCCCCACGCTGAACGCTTGACGACGAACTGCCGCCTTTGGCGGCAGGGTAATGGCCATCTCTCTCGTCCCCGATTTGCACCGGGGCTCCAGCAGCCGACCCGTCCCGATGCCTCGCGACCGTGAAACGGTGGCGAGGTTTCAGCGGGCCACGTCATCCCCGACCCGATGGGCCGGGACATCGGAACTGTTTGGCCTTGCTCCGCGCAGAGATTGCCGCGTTTCACCCTCCCCGCCACGCGGTGTGGTGGGGAGACTCGTCTCTGTGGCTCTGATCCGTTCTACGTAGCCCCCGCGTCGCAGGGGCGAAGCAGAAGTCTCGAGTTTCTCGAGATGCGCTGCCCTGTGGAGCTCGGACTTTCCTCCTCCACCAACGCACTGTGGCGGAAGCGGCCATCCACCCACGCCTCAGGTCAAAGAGCGCACGTATGCGTCCGTGGATCGTCGTTCGTGGTTCGTCGTTCGGGGATCGTCGCTCGAAGAACGAACAGCCTACGCTACGAGCGGCGTTTCAGCGACCGATCAATGCGCGCCTCGATCGCTTCGTTCGCCAAGCGATCCGCGGCGCGATTCTGCTCGCGAGGAATCGCGACGATCTCCAGCGAGGCAAACCCTTGTTGCAAGTGCAGGAACTGGTCGTAGTACGGTTGGAGGCTCGCCTCGCGCACGCGATACTCACCACTGAGCTGTTTGGCGACGAGTTCACTATCGGTGTGGACGCGCAGGGACTTGTACCCGCGGATCAAGGCCTCCTGTAACGCATAGATGAGCGCCGTGTACTCGGCCACGTTGTTCGTCGTCTCACCGATGTACTTGTGCAACATCACCACCGGCCGAGCCACGCCATCCTGCTGGAAGACAACGCCGATGCCCGAGGGGCCGGGATTGCCTTGACTGGCCCCGTCAATAAAGACATCCATACGCTTCGTGGTGCGTGGTTCGTCGTGCGTCGTTCGATTCACGGGTGACGGTTCACGGTTCACGATTGTACTGGTGACTGGTGTTCTGGTGACGTGCCCCTACGCGGCTTACGGTTCCACCCAGTAAAGGATGCGCGCGCAGTTGTCGCACGGAATGAGTTTCTCGCCCATGCGGACTTCGTGAATCACCTGCGGCGGCAGGACCATGTGGCAGCCGCCACACGCCTCGTGGTTGATCGGCACCAGCGCCAGCCCCTCTCGATTGACCAGCACGCGTTCATACGCGGCCAGCGTCATCGGCGGAATCGCCGGCAACCGCTCGGTCCGCTGGGCCTCACACTGCACGAGCTCCGCTTGCAAACGCTGGGCTTCGTCGTCAAGGGCCACCCTGGTCGCTCGCAAGGTCTCTTCTTCCTGCTGCAACACCGCCTGCTGCTCGCGCAACGTCCGCTGCGCTGCCTCGAGCTGTTCCAGCAACTGCAAAATCTCATCTTCAAGGAGCGATTGATCCGCCTTCGCCCCTTCGACCTCGTGCTGCAACGCGCTGTACTCCTTGTTCGTCTTCACCTGGTAGAGCTGGGCTTGGATTTTTTTGATCGCGGCCTCTTTGGTGGCGAGCTCGCCTTCTTTGTCCTTCTGCTGCAGTTGCACGCGGCGCACCTGCGTGGCGAGCGCTGCGACCTTCGCGGCTTGCGCCTCACACGCCGCTTGCGCCGCGGCCGCCTGGGCGGGCAGCTCGGCTTGACGACGCCGCACCTCCCAGATCTGCTGGTCGAGTTCCTGGAGTTGGCGCAACGTCGTCCACGTTGTGGGGCTTAACCGTTCAACAGGAATCGTCTCCCCTCCACATGGTGGGCGGTACCCCGATGGGCGTAACAGGGCTCGAACCTGTGACCTCGTGCATGTGAGGCACGCGCTCTAACCAACTGAGCTATACGCCCAACCAACGCCCATCGGGGTGACCTCCCCGACCACAAGTCGGGGCGCTCTAACCGGCTTAAGCTATGCGCCCACGACTCAGTGCTGAGCCTGTCGCAGCACTGAACTATGCGTCCGTCAATGCTAAACTTTTATTATACCAGGAAATCCTGCGTGACGAAAGGATGAACTGGAGGGCTCGATTGACGATTAGCCACGGCGCAAGGCCTGCATCGCGGCCGGATCCGGCGTGAAGATGCCGTGTACGCCCCATGTCGCGAACAGCTGGGCCTCGCGCACCACACTCACCGGATACGCCCGCACCCGCATGTCCAGGTCGCGCAGGCGCTGCATGAGCTCACGCGTCACATAGCTGCGGGAGAGGTTGACATCGCGCACCTCGGAGCGTCGCAGGAGCTCGAGGAAACTCATCGGCAGCGCGGTCAGGGTGAGGGAGCGCTGCACCGTCGGACACCGTGCCCCCATCGCGAAAATTTCGTCGTGGAGGAACGAGGCCACGTGGAGGTGGTCCGTCAGGCGATGCGCGAGGAGATAGTCGCTGAGCGGTTGGGCAATGCCGTCGGCCTTGAGATCCAGGATGAGCGGACATCGGCCGTAGCAACGCTCCAGGACCTCCTCCAGGCGCGGGATCCGCGCTCCACCGCCGACATCAACACGTTGCAGTTCCTCGACGGTGAGCTCGTGGACGTAACGCCACGCCCCTGCGACCTCCAGGAGATCGTCGTGCCGCACCACGAGCTGCTGATCCTTCGAGAGCAGCAGATCCACTTCGATCGCATCCACGCCGATCTCCAGGGCCCGCTCGCACGCCGCCAGGGTATTCTCCGGCCGCTCTCGACTCGCCCCCCGATGCGCAATAATTTCCATGCGGTCCTGCTCCTCTTTAGCACTCCGGAGGAACAATGGTATCCATCATGGCGAGGTATTTCTCTTGGGTCATCCCCAAGATGCGTAACATGGTCCGGATATGCAAGACAGGCACCATGCCCGTCTCAACAAAGGTGATGGGTTGGTGCAAGTCGCCTCGCCAATAGACCAGTGTGTTACCTTTCCGTCCACGCGCCTCGCACTGAATATATTCTACGAATCGTTTGAATTGCTCGGCAGGAACGGGGGTGAGCTCACGCACTAGGCAGGAAGGGCAATTTCTTCGTAGTGTTCTTCAATAATGTGGGGCGGTGTCCAGCGGGGAGGGTGTGTCTTGATCTTCGTCCATCCGTGCTCTTCTAAGACCTTCTCCAACGTGCCATGACGTGCCGTCTCCTCCAGAAAGGCGTCGAGGGCTTCTGTAAAGTGCTTGCGAGCCTCCTCCAGCGTGGCTCCGTAGGAAGAGACATCGAGTACGGGACACACGGCGACGATGGTTTGCCCTTCGCGGATAAACTGCACGGGAATTCTGACGGCAATGGGTTGCATAGCACTCAAATTATACCACAGATGAGGCACTGTCAAATGCGAATCTCTGGAGTACCGTAGAACATGGGTCGGGATGGATTCGAACCATCAACCAACGGATTATGAGCCCGCTGCTCTACCGTTGAGCTACCGACCCCAACGAAAAGCCGCCTGGTGGGTAGCATAACCCACCCCGGCGGCCTTGTCATGCGTTTTGTGGCGCGGTTAGAATTCGTACTCTTGCCCGAGGGTCAGCTCCAGGAAGTTGCGCAGCCGGCGGCTCCGCGTCGGATGCCGCAGCTTGCGCAAGGCTTTGGCCTCAATCTGGCGGACGCGTTCGCGCGTGACCTTAAAGACGGTGCCCACCTCTTCCAGCGTGCGTGGGTACCCATCGGTCAAGCCAAACCGCAGCCGCAGCACCCGCTGCTCCCGGTCGTTCAGCGTCGAGAGCACCTGCTCCATCTGCTCTTTGAGCATCGTGTGGGCGGTCGCATTCGCGGGTGAGACCGCGCGTTTATCCTCGATGAAATCGCCGAAGTGCGTGTCGCCCTCATCGCCGATCGGCGTCTGCAGCGAAATCGGCTCTTGGGCGATCTTGAGAATCCCGCGCACCTTCTCGACGGGCATGACCATCTCGCGCGCAATTTCTTCCGGCGTCGGCTCGCGGCCCGTCTCCTGGACCAACGCCCGCGAGACGCGCAGGAGTTTGTTGATCGTCTCGGTCATGTGGACCGGGATGCGAATCGTGCGCGACTGATCCGCGATTGAGCGCGTGATCGCCTGCCGAATCCACCACGTCGCATAGGTGGAGAACTTGTAGCCACGACGGTATTCGAACTTCTCCACCGCTTTCATCAGCCCGATGTTGCCCTCTTGAATCAAGTCGAGGAACGAGAGCCCGCGGTTGGTGTACTTCTTCGCGATGCTCACCACCAACCGCAAGTTGGCTTCGACGAGCGCTTTCTTGGCCTGTGCATGCTCATGGCCGTGTTTGCGAATAAGGCCCAAGCGCTCGCGGAACGCCTCGAGCGGCTCGCCCCAACTGGAGGCGATTTTCCGCGCGGCGCGCTGGCAGCGCCACACATGCGTCCGCGAGCCGGCGCCCCCGCGCGTTTTCCAGCGACGGTTATTCCGCTGGAAGCGCTCGTAGTCGTCGAGCGAGGTCTGGCTGCGCTCCGCGACCAACTCGATGGTGGTGACGGTGAGTTGCGCCTGCTGGAGCAGTCGTTGGGTCGCCCCGCGCGCGCGCGTGGTCTTGAGCCGTCGCGCCAAGCGCGCCAACCGTCGGAGCGTCTCGTCCCGACGGATCTGGGGATCTTCATGCACATATTCCTCGGCAGACAGTTCGCCGTGCACAATCCGCTGGACCACGCGCAGGACTTCGAGCCGGGCGAGGTGGGTCGCGAGCACCACCTGCCGAAAACGCCCTTCCGCCTCCTCGATGCGCTGGGCAAAACGAATTTCGTCCTCGCGGGTGAGGAGCGAGATCTGCCCCATCTGCCGCAGATACATCTTGACCGGATCGTCCATCTGCCCGAGGCGCTCTTCGACGACCTCGGCCGCCTGGACGAGCCCCTCGAGCTTCTCCGCCTCCTCGGGTTTCTCGTCCGCCTTCTCCGCGTCCTTGGCGGCCTGCTCAGGTGAATCCACGATCGCGATCTTCTCATTGCCTAAAATGGTCAAAATCTCATCAATCTCTTCGGACGAGACCACGTCGTTCGGCAGCAAGGCGTTCACCTCTTCGTAGGTGAGGTGGCCTTTGTGCCGCCCGAGCGAAATGAGCTGTTCGACGTGCTTGTTATACGACGGTCTCGACGTAACAGGCATCGGATCCCATCCCTCCCTGCTGCTTGAGCAATTGATTGAGTGCTTGCAGATGCTGCGTTGCTTCTGTAGCATTGCCGCGACGTTCCGCGTCCACCAGGCGCGTGCGCAATGCCCACACCACGGCCTCGTGGCTGCGCCGCTGCAGGCGTTTCAGACAATCGTTGAACGCTTGCCGTTTCGAATCGCAGGCCTCCACCAAGTGCACCGCCTGCGCGATGAATGCCGCGTCGTCGAGACCATCGCCCGATGCCAAGTACCGCTGGGCACTGACCGGCTCGTTGTGCTGCTGGGCTGCCGTCAGCCATGCCACCACCTTCCGTGCCTGCGGCAGCTCCCACTGCTCCAGTGTGAGCGCGGCGTGCGCCTCCTGGCACATCTGCGGATCGTCCAACAGCAGGCCCACCAGCAATAGCTCAGCCTGCGTCGCTCCCGTCGGGGCCGGGCGTGGCGCTGCCGGTGGACGCTGGGGACGCTGTGCGGCATCGCGCAGGCTCTGGGTGATCGTCTGTGCATCCAAGTGCAACGTCTCGGCCAAGCGCTGCACATACGCCTGCCGCGCAATCGCATCCGGCACGCGGCGCAGCGTCGTCAACATCTCGTGGCAGATGGCCACGCGGTGCTCGATGGAGGGCTGCGGATAGCGCTGGCGCAACCGCGCCAGCTTGTACTCGAACAGCGGTTGCGCTGCCGCCAGGCGCTGATGGAACACCTCCACGCCCTGCCGTAGCACAAACTCATCCGGATCCAGCGCGCCGTCGAGGGAGGCGATGCGCACGGTGAACCCTTGCGCCACCAAGACATCCAGACTCCGCAGCGTCGCCTGGGCCCCCGCCTCATCTTCGTCGAAGAGGAGCGTCGCCTCGGTCGTGTAGCGTTTGAGCAGCCGCGCGTGATCCTCGGTCAGGGCCACGCCGAGGGGGGTTAGGGTCTGCGTCAGCCCTGCCTGGTGCAAGACCACGCAATCCAGGTAGCCCTCGACGAGCAGGGCCCCCTGCTGGGCGACGGTCTGCTTGGCCCACCACAATCCAAAGAGTTGTTTCCCCTTGATGAAGGCAGCGGTCTCTGGCGAATTGAGGTACTTCGGTTCTTGCTGCGGCTCGAGTGCTCGGCCGCCAAAGCCAACGACCGCGCCGCGCGCATCACGAATCGGAAACATTACCCGCTGCCGAAACCGATCGTAGACGCCGTGGCCGGTGGTGCGCTGCACCACCAATCCTGCGGCGGAGAGCCGTTGCGCGTCCAGGCCTTTGCGCGCCGCGTACTGCACCAACCCTTCCCACGCCTCGGGCGCGTAGCCCAGTTCCCACTGCTCGGTCGTCTGCGGAGTGAGTCCGCGCGACGCCAGATACGCGCGCGCGTGTGTTCCACTCGGCTCGCGGAGCTGTTCGCGGAAATAGGCCAACGCCACCTCGTTGGCCGCCGCGACGGCCTCGCGGGCCCGCTGCTGGGTACTGCTCCGCGGGCTGCGCTCCAGCGTGACGCCGACACGCGCCGCGAGCTGCTCGATCGCCTCAGGAAACGTCAACTGCTCGGTCTGCATCACAAAGGTCACCGCATTACCGCCGGCCTGACAGCCAAAGCAGTAGTAGAGCTGCTTCTCCGGGCTGACCATAAACGAGGGCGTCTTTTCCTGGTGGAACGGACACAAGCCCTTCCAGTTCCGCCCGGCCTGTTTCAGCGGCGTCACCCGGCTAATGAGCTCGACCAGGTTGATCCGACTCTGAATCTCATCAATCACGGCATCAGCCACAGCCATCGCACGCAACCTCTTCTTAAGAGAACAACGCCCCCAAAAACTCCGACGCTGGCGCGGTCTGGCCTGTCAGTAGCAGACACTGCCGCACCACGCGCTGGACGAGCTGCACCACCAACGCACCAGTGGCTGAACGCTCCAGCACACTGGTCATCAAATAGGTCGCCGGCACACTCGCGATCCCCCACGCGACCATCCCGGCCATCAGCATCCCTGCGCCCAACCCCAACGTGACACCCAGCGCCTGGTTCCACGAGTTGACCGCGTGCTGCTTGAGCGCGCGGCCGAGGATGCGCGCCCCCACCGCGAGGAGGAACCACGCCACGAGCGTGATGCTAAAGAACGCAAACGCCTCCACCCCGCGCACCGTCTGCGGAAACCACTTCGCCAGATGCGGAGCCAGAAATAGGAGAGTCCCGGTCCCTGCGCCGAGCGCGAGTGCTAGCGTGAGCACGCGGATGCACTCCATCACCATCCCGCGGAGGCTGCCCATGTAGCCGGCGCGCAGCACGATGACGAGCACGATGACATCAACCCAATTGAACTGCAGGATGGACTCCAAGCTCCCAACTGAACTCACTGCAACTATACCTGACAAAATGTGTTCCGTCAATGGTAGCGCTTTCTTTTTTTAATTTATTGTGTAACAATAGGTTACAGTAATCCACAGACTGTTGAAAACTTTAGCGTGATCAGGGTGCTTTCAAAAGTGAGGTGTTGTCCTGTCGGCGACGTTCATGTTGGAGGATCGCAAGACTCGCGAGCGCAGCGGTGTCACTGCGCAACACCAGCGATCCCAACGAGGCGAGTTGCCCACCGCAGTCGAGGAACGCTTGCGCTTCCTCTCGCGTGAAATCGCCCTCAGGGCCGATGCACAGCGTCACCTCGCGCGGTAGCGGCGCGCGCAGACACTGCGCCAACGCCGGTGCCGGGAGTGCCAGCGTCAGCATGACGCGATACTCATCGGCAAGATGCTGCGTCAGGCATGCTGCCCAAGGCAGTGGCATGATTAACTCCGGGAGATCAACGCGCTGGCACTGCTTAGCGGCCTCGCGCAGGATCCGGAGCCAGCGCGTCTGTTTGCGCGGCCAGTCCGCTGCGGTGAGCCGGACAACGCTGCGCTGCGTGAGGACCGGCACGATCCGCGTGACACCCAGCTCCGTCGCCTGGCGCAGAATCGTCTCGAACGCTGGCAGTTTTGGGAGCGCCTGGATGAGCGTGAGACTCCCAGCGGAGGAGTGGGTTACCACGCGATCCATCGCGAGGACCAGGCGGTGAGAGGCGACGTGCGTAAGGTGCGCGTGGTACTCGGTGCCCTGCCCATCGAGGAGGACACACGCATCGCCGGGCTTGAGCCGCAACACCTCGCGCGCGTGATGCACCTCGCGCGGATCGTCGAGGAGGATCGTTGCGCCGTGCACCGCGGTCGGTGCGATGTGAAACCGTGGGATGGACATAAAATGTGGTGCCCTGCCGGCCTGGCTCGGGGCTGAGGCCGCGCAAAGCCGCTCGGTTCGCCCCAGCGTGGCGAACCGTCGCTTGGCGTTCGCGCCCTCGCTCGTCCCGCCCCTGTCAGGGGCGGGACACCCTGCCCGCTCGGGCGCTCACACACTTTGCGCTGGCCTCACCCCTCGCCACCGGAGGGGCATCGGAGCGAAGCAGAATGGAGCAGACGGGGAGTGGAACCCGTCGCTCGCCCGATCGCTTACCGCGGCACGAGGGGTGCGGGCGAAGCAAAGCGTGTCGGAGGCCGAGCGGGCATGGTTCCGCCGAAGGCGGAGAGCGAGGCCGAGACACGAGCGGGCGGAGCCTCGCTGGGGCGGAGCACCGCGTCTTTGCGTGCCCGCGCCACGAGTCGCCGCGGCAGTTCTCTCGGTCTCGCTGGTCTCCCCTTCCTCCGAGGAAACTTCCCTTCGGGGGCAACGACCGTTTCCCCCGAACCCCCTTCAGGGTTCGATCCCTCTCCAGAAGACGGTCAAAAAACCAATGGAGCAGACGGGGAGTGGAACCCGTCGCTCCCCAGACTTCGTCGGGTTCGCTCCAGAGGAGGGGCAACCAAAGGTTTCCCCTCCTCTCGGTCGCCCTCGGCTGGCCCGACGGGTGACGCGTTCCGGGGGCCCCCCGTGGCCGCCCGCAGTTCCGCCTGAGGTGGACGAGGACGGTCCACGGGGGTGGAGCGCGGCAGGACCCGTCGGGTACAGGCTCCCTGTCCTCCCCTTCCGAGGCGGATGATGCTGTCTGGGGACACTACAGTTTCCCCAGACCCCTTCAGGGTTCGATCCCTCTCCAGAAGACGGTCAAAAAACCAATGGAGCAGA
>CAZWYX010000023.1:0-19557 GCA_964638485.1 uncultured Planctomycetales bacterium
ACGGGCGAGCCGCATGGCCACGGCGACGTCCGGATGGGTAAAGGCGCGGAAGAGCGCGCGGTTGAACGTCCCCGCCCCTCCATTGATGGCCTTCACCACGATCGTGGGCTCGGCGCCACGCTCGGTCATGGGGAGAGCCCCGCGGCGCAGGTGCAATCCTTTGGCTAGCTCTAACTCGCTCGCCGTCAGCAACGCTGTGCTGCTCAGTTTGAGGATTTTTTCTTCGGCGGCGGCTGCCAGCGCTGCGCGGCTGGCTGTGGCAATCAGGTGTTGGATGGCGGGGTTGTCTGTCCCTTGATGGTGGTTGACTTGAATCTGGAGGTCATCGTACGCAGGCAGCAACCGAAAAGCCACGATGTCACCGCGCGCCTTGGCTTCCGAGAGCACGCGCGTTACCGCCGCCGTCGCGACGTCAGGAATGCCGGTTGTTACCACGTGCAATCCCAAGCGCACATTGGCTATTTCCCACACCGCTTGCTTCAACTCGCGCTGACGCGCTTTCTCCACGGAGAGGAGGCGAATTTTTTCATACGCGTCGTTGAGGCGCCGGGTGCGCTCGACATCCTCGACGTAGCCGCCTGCACGGAGTTCCAGCACGTGCTGGGCGACCCACTCGTGGCGGAACGCCTGGGCTTCCTCTGACGTCAAAGCTTCCTTCGCCAATTCAAACAAGGCCAGTTTGGCGTAGTGTGACCCGGCCGTGTCCTTCTCCTCACCTTGCCAGGGATAGTTGCCGGCGCTGCCGATCAAATGCAAGTCGTTCTTCTTCGTCGTATAGAGTGCTGGATGACCGTTAGTAGCTAGCAAAACCAAGCGCTGGCCGGCGAACGCCTCCCGATATTCACCTGCATCAGCCAGCAACGCGTCGTAGACGATTTGTGCGCGCTGGGCAAGTTTTTCGTCATCCGTCTGCACCTTGGCGCGTTCCTCTTCCGGTCCAAAGGCCAGATAGAGTGGCGGTGAATCCGGCCCAAACCGGAGCGCAAGGTCGCGTGTAAACGCATCACGGATGTTATTGCCGACCAGGCTGTCAATCCGCTTGCGCTCATGAGGCTGGATGTCGCGGCCCACTGCCGTGGCGACAAGCCACGTTTTGCCCGTGTCCTTCGGCGCGGCGGCGCTTGCCTGCGGCGCGCCAGAGCCGCCTTGATCCCCTGAGAGAGCTCCTGGAGGTAGTGGCGTGGCGTTGGTGGGGTTGAGCAGCGCCTCTGCGACGTCCCCATCCTGCCGCGCATTTCGAGGCCGTAATGTCACCGTCGGCGCCGCCCAGGCGATCGGAGAGGTGGCGAGAAGTAGGAAGGGCACGAGCGCTAACGACAGGAAGCGCCAGAGCGCTGACGGCTGAAGGCTCATGGCGAAACAGGATCGTGGGGTCATGGGAGTTGCTCCTTTTTAGCAATCGTTGCGCCCTTTTTGATCAGTTTGCGAATGACCGGGTCGTTGACGGGTTGTTGGCTGGGCGCGTTGTCCCGCAGGCCCTGGTAGTAGATTTCTTTGTCAGTTTCTTGGGTGACCGTCGGGGCGATGACCACCAGGGTCACCCCTTGCTCGGGAAGAAACTTCGCTAAATTATGCGTATGAAAACCGCCGGCGATGAGGATGGCCGGGTTCGTCGTCACCTCCGCGCGCTGCTCCCCTTCTTCGATGACCAGGATGCTCGCGAGCGCCTCGACGATGTTGCGCGCCATCGCGTGGTCGCGTTTGCGCGCCTCGGTGTAAAACTGGGTCAAGCGCGACATGGCCTCCTCGAGCTCACCGAGTTGGGTGATATGCGCACTGGACAACTGGTGCTGCTGCAGGATCTGTTGCCAGCGCTGCACAAAGGGCTGCCCCTCGACCTCCACGGCGAAGCTCAGGTATTCATCCGGCGTGAGCTCCAGCTTGATGAGGTGGGTCACTAACGTCACGTGGCGATCGAGCTCCACCAGACTTCGCGCCGACGGGTTCCCAGCGAGGAGCCCTTGGAGTTGCTGGGTCATGCGGTCCAATTCCTTGGCAAACTGACTGGGCTCCACCTGTTGGGAGGAGCGGACGTACTGGATGTAGCGCGCCAGGTGGCGATACGCACTCATGTCTACCAGCGCATCGCGGGCCAGGCGCTCCAGCTGGAGGTAGAAGCGATGGGACTGCTGGCTGGCTTTCGCTTCCTCAGCGATTGTCGCAAACTCGCGGAAGATGGACTTGGGCACGCGCGCCTGCAGTTCCTGAAGGAGCTGCTGTTGCTCCGTCTGCACCCGCTGCATGTTGAGCTGCCCTTCCAGAGCGCGCGCTTCGCGGAACGCTTTCGTCTGGGGATAGAGATCCAGCGACAGCTTGGCGTGCTCCAGGAGCTGGCTGAGCGCGGTCAAATACTCGGGGAACGGCAGCGTGCCGTCGCGGTACGCTTGGCTGAGGCGGTTGAGGCGCTTGAGCTCTGGGGAGTACGTGGTCTCTTTGATCGGCTCGAGCGCGTGCGTGAGGTTCTCCAAGATGGGCAACAGACGCTCGCGCAGGCGCTCGGTGTCGAGGAAGGTGTCCACGTTGGCGTTGTACAGGGTCTCGGACTCAATCCCCCACAGGGTGAAGGGATAGTCGCTGATGAGATCCAAATATTCTTCGCCCGCGATTTCGCCGCTCTTGAGGAATTCTTCGGCGACGGTTTTCCGCCGCTCCAGCGGGGCTTTGGCGCGCAGATACGAGAGACTCGCGTTCCCCTCGCCCCCCTCGACCATGATGAATTGGATGCGATAGGTCTTGATGAGATGTTCCACAATGGCGGCTGAATGTTTTTGGGCTTCGTAGTTGGTGTGGACGTCTTGAATGAAGAAGACGACGGCTGGTTCAGCGTTTGGCGTTCGGAGTTTGGGTGTGTGGACGGTGACGATGCGGCCGGCATCGCTGGGGAGGGTCACGGTGGCGGGGTCAATCGGCTGAGCGGCATGGGCCAACGGCGGCACCAGGCCGCCCGCGAGCGCCAGGCCCAGCAGGCACCTGCGCACACGATACCCGTGGGAGAGGTCGAGGGTCATCGTCATCGTGGCATCTGCACTGACCGTCGGACGGTGTTGTTGCGCCAGGGGTCCGAACGAAGGGATTGAGTATACCTGAGTAAACGCTTTCCTGGCAAGGAAAAAATACTGACTTGTGTTGCCATCGTTAGGAAGTTGCTCCCTCGGTTCGCTGGCTGATGCCCCTACTCATTGGTTTCTCGATCACTCACGGCCATGTGGAGGATGTGGCGGTAGGTGATGCACAAGGTGCGCTCGCCTTGGACCGCGTAGAAACTGCCCACGATCTTGTAGGTGAACTCCTCGATCCCATCGCGGGAGTTGGAGATTTTGCGCACAAAAATGTGCCGCGGCCGGGTGGGATTGCCGCGAAAGTCCCACAGCGCCGGCGCCTGGATGCCCAGAATGGGTACGGCCTGCGACCGATCCAGCAGCTCCGCGGGTTTCACGCAGTAGGTGTAGCGTTTCTCCAGTTGGGTGGTGACGCCGTCGTCCTCGTGAATTTCCGCCAGGGTGAGGTCCTTCTTGCGCCGGTCATGGGAGTTCATGTGGCGGTAGATCATTTCACGCATCGTCGCCCCCGCGATGCGGTGGGAGGGCAAAGGCAAACGTGGGATCCAGCGCCCGCAGCACCCGTGCCGCCGCGATGAGGTTTTCCTGGGTGATGGGCGAGCGGTGGCGCAGCCAGATGGAGTAGGCGTCCAAGAAGCGATCTTGCGCTGCCTGGCATCGCTGGGCCGATTCGTACTGGGCCACGTCCCGCAGAAACTGCTGGAACTGGGCCTCTTTGACTTCGACCGTGCGTGGCAGATGTGTCCGCATGGTGATCACCCGTCCGTGTGACCAGAACAGAAAGCCGGGTTACCGTTTGTTCGGCAACCCGGCTAACAGTCCGCCAACGATCTGTGGCGGGACCCGTCCCGTGGTTTTGCCCTCCTCCGCTCTGCAAACGCTCATCAGCGAAGCAGAACTTCAGAGGGTTCTGCGAAGCGCACCGTGATGGCTCAGTGTTTCACGGAAAGCGCGTAGCAGAACGTCCCCCGATTGCTCGGGGTTTGCCCTTCTCGCAAAACGTGCTTACCAATTCCTTGTCAAAGTCTTTAACATCCGGACCAGAAAAACCGCCTTGTCAAGCTCACTCTAACTATAGCATATGGCCTGGCAAAACGTCAAGGGGTGGTGCATTTTTTTGGTTGCTCAGTGCCTGACGGAGCTAGATCGCTGGTGGATATATGATGTAACATATTATAATACAAATAGTTATGAACTATGTGCCAATGACAATTAGGGCAACGGTTTTTCCACACCTTTGAGCAACCGTTGGATGTTGGCGCTGTGGCGGTAGATGGCCAAGGCCCCGAGTACAGCCCCAAACGCGATCCACATCCCCCCATACCGGAAGGCCCAGAAGGCGACTGGTAAGGCCGCAGCAGCGATGAGGGAGCTCAACGACACAACCCGGGTGCAGGCAAAGCTGATCCCCCACAAGAGGGTGGTTATCCCCAGCACATCCAAAGCCCGCAGTCCGAGGAGGACCCCGCCGCTGGTGGCAATCCCCTTGCCACCGCTGAACTGCAGGAAACATGACCAGTCGTGGCCGAGGACGACCGCCACCCCACAGAGGAGCGGCCAGGCCATGGGTAGCTCCTGCCCGCCCAGCCACACCAGCCCTCGCGGGATGCAGGTCACGGCCACGACCCCTTTGAGAATATCCACCAGGAGCACCGTCACTCCGGCTCCCTTCCCCACCACCCGGGCGACGTTCGTGGCTCCGGCGTTGCCGCTCCCCACCTGTCGGACATCTACCCCCTTCAGCCATTTGGTGAGCAGATACGCGGTCGGCAGACTGCCGATGAGGTAACTACAGCCGATCGCCACCAGGAGCAGCGGCACACTCATGCGTCCCCCCGGGGTTGACTCGGTTGTAACCACTGGGTGCCGGTGCGCAGGTACTCGATGGCGGAGGCGATGGTCACCACCCCCGCCGCTGTCCAGAAACCTTGAAGGATGGTGCGCGGCCACTGCAGCAACACCGCGATGACCGTGGCCATCTGGACCACCGTCGTGATCTTGCCCAACCAACTCGGCTCAATCGTGAGGCGATTGGTCATGAGAAAGGCGATGGCGCTCCCTAAAATGAGGAGGACATCCCGACTGACGATGGTGACGATAATCCAAGCAGGCATGCGCAGCTCGACCGGCCACGAGGAGGTCAGCCCCAGCGTCAAGAAGGTCGAGCTCAGCAGCAACTTGTCCGCCAGCGGATCCAGCAGGGTGCCGAGCGCTGAGCGCTGGCCATGCATCCGCGCGAGGTAGCCATCCACCCCGTCGCTGATGGCGCCCAACACAAACACGCCCAACGCCCACCAGCGCAGGAGCTCCCGCGTGACCGGATGGTAGTAGAGCAGGCACGACACCAACAAAGGAATGAGCAGAATCCGCCCAATCGTAATTTTCGTCGCGACGGTCATGCCCTGTCGCGTCGAGAACAGCGCGGGAACGATCGTTGTGCGCTGAGCGTCGTTCGTCATGCGGTCCACGGGTTTTGGTTCGCGCACGTTCTGTCCACCGTTCACCGGTTACCGTTCACAGGCAAAAAGTCTGTGAGACTTTGTCACGGTTCCGGGCCCACGGTGGCGTCACTTGACGACCTGCCATCGTTTAATCGGCCAAAAGATCACGAGCGCCTTGCCGATGAGATATTTTTTAGGCACAAAACCCCAGTAACGACTGTCGCGTGAAGAGGTCGAATTATCCCCCAGGACGAAGTACGTCTCCGGTGGTACGGCGAGCGCCATGTCCGGCGAACTGAGCTGGCCCCGGTTTTCGTAGGTGACGCGGTCAAAGGGTGGCATGGCGATGACCTCGCCGTTCACGACTAACTGGCCGCTGTGCAGGGCCACGGTTTCCCCACCGACAGCAGCGAGCCGTTTGATGAACTCGCGTTTAGGTTCTTCCGGATACCGAAACACAATCACGTCCCCCCGCTGCGGCGCGCGGAAGCGGTAGATAAATTTGTTGACGAGAATCCGATCGCCAGCCAGCAGCGTGGGCTGCATCGAGCCCGAGGGAATCTTGTAGGCCTGAATGACGAAGGCGCGAATCACCAAAGCCAGTGCGACCCCTAACAGGATAGATTCCAGGTGCTCGCGCCATGCCGGTTTGCGGGCACGGTTCGGGGATTGGGTATCGGGGGTCGGGGTTCGGGAAAACATTAAGCCCTCAAACCCTTGAGCAGATTCGTTAACATGCGTCCTTCGTGATCCAAAAGCTCATCTAATTGAAGCCATAACGTTTCAGAAGCATATTTTCGGCTTTTAGCGATAACGGCTTGCGTCTCAAGTGCAGCGCAAGACCCTAAAGCAACGTGGCAGAATTGCTGATATTCCTTACGATGTTGGCGCGCGTAGCCTTCAGCGATATTCGAGGGAATGGAAATGGCTGCTCGCTGCATTTGTGTGGCCAACCCAAACCGTTCCTCCGGTGGAAAAGTGTCGGTAATTTTGTACACGAGATCAGCAATCTCGACACCTTTCTTCCAGACATCGAGTTGTCTGTAGCTTTGGATTTTCATTGATCCCCGATACCCGAGACACGATACCCGAACACCTATTCTGTCTTCAGGACGGCCAGGAAGGCCTCCTGGGGAATTTCGACTTGGCCGAATTGCTTCAAGCGCTTCTTGCCCGCCTTCTGTTTCTCCCACAGCTTGCGCTTGCGCGTGATGTCACCGCCGTAGCACTTGCCGGTCACGTGCTTGCCCAACGGACGGATGTTGTCGCGCGCAATGATCTGACTGCCGATCGCCGCCTGCAGCACCACCTCAAAGAGCTGCCGCGGAATGAGCTCCCGTAGCCGTGCCACCAGTGTGCGCCCTCGCCCATACGCCTGCTCCTTCGGCACGATCGAGGCGAGCGGCTCACAGACCGTGCCGTTAATGAGGATATCGAGTTTCACGAGGTGGGCTGGCGCAAATCCTTTCCACTCGTAGTCCATCGAGCCGTAGCCGCGCGTCGAGGACTTCAGTTTATCATAGAAATCCACGATGATCTCCGCCAGCGGCATCTCAAAAATGAGTTTCACGCGCTCGGCACTCAAGTACTCTGTCGAGCGGTACACGCCCCGTCGGTCGGTGGCCAGTTGCATGATCGCGCCCACCGCCATCGCTGGGATCAAGAGGTAGATGGTGACGATCGGTTCTTCCAGCGACGCGATCTGGTGCGGTGGAGGGAGTTTCACTGGATTGTCCACCTCCAGCGTGTGGCCGTCGTGGAGCGTGATGCGGTGCGCGACACTGGGACTCGTGGTCACCAGCGAGGCGCCAAACTCACGCTCCAGGCGCTCCTGCACGATGTCCAGGTGGAGCAATCCTAAAAAGCCGCAGCGAAAGCCTGGGCCTAACGCCTCGGAGTGCTCGGGTTCAGCGGTGAAAGCCGCATCGTTCAACGCCAAGCGTTCGATCGCGGATCGCAGTCGCTCAAACTCCCCAGGCGTGATGGGATAGAGCCCCGCAAACACGTTGGGCTTGATGGGACGAAACCCTGGCAAGGGGGTCGCGGCTGGCCGCTTGGCGTCGGTCACGGTATCGCCAGCGACGACGTCGCGGGGCGTGCGGATGTGGCAGGTGATGTAGCCCACTTCCCCGGCGCTGAGCAGCTCCACTGGCGTGGCCCGTGGGCCAAACACGCCCACCTCTTGCACGTCATACGTCTGGCCTGTACTCATGAAACGCACCGGCATCAAGGGGGCGAGCCGTCCGTGCATGACGCGCATGTAGACGATCACCCCTTTGTAGACGTCGTAGCTGGAATCGAAAATCAGGGCTTGGAGCGGCGCCGAAGGATCCCCCTGCGGCGGCGGGACATCACGGATCACGCGCTCCACCAAGGCCTCGATCCCCAGCCCACGCTTGGCACTCACGCGCAGGATGTCCGCGTCGGGTGCTTGCATGAGCTGTTGGAGTTCTTGCGCGACGCGATCGGGGTCAGCGGTGGTGAGATCAATTTTGTTGATTGCCGGGATGATGCAGAGTTGGCGTTCGCGGGCCAGATAGTAGTTCGCCACCGTCTGGGCTTCCACCCCTTGCCCGGCATCAACGAGGAGAATCGTCCCCTCGCAGGCCTGCAAGCTCTTGGCCACCTCGAATGAAAAATCCACATGGCCTGGCGTATCAATCAGGTTGAGGAGGTAGCGCTGACCATCGCTGGCCTGATACGACAACCGCACCGCCGAGGCCTTGATGGTAATACCCCGCTCGCGCTCCAGCTCCATATCATCGAGGAGCTGATCGCGATGCTCGCGAGACGACACCGCACCGGCCAGTTCCAGCAACCGATCCGCGAGCGTGGATTTGCCGTGGTCAATATGGGCGATGATGGAGAAGTTGCGGATGAAGCGCTGGTCACGCGTGAGCAAGACGCTTCCCCCACGTCAGCAACCGCTGGACCGCTGTCTCCGAGGGAGCCTCAGCGTAGATGCGCAAGATCGGTTCGGTGCCAGAGAGACGAAACAGGATCCACTCCCGCTGGCGCCCGATGAGCTTCAGTCCGTCGTAGGTTTTGGTGGTCTGGATCGGACGGCCCGCGATCGTCGTCGGTGGATCGGTCGTCAAGCGGCGCATGAGTTGGTCACGAGCGGCCTCAGGGATGTGGAGATCCACGCGACCGTAAGCGAACGTGCCGTACTTGCGCTCCAGTTGCCGCAGGATGGTCAGGAGCGATTGGCCGCGCATGGCCAGGAGTTCCATGAGGAGGAGTCCGAGGAGGATGCCATCGCGCTCAGGCAGATAGGCCGCAATCCCAATGCCGCCGGACTCTTCGCCGCCGATGAGAATGTGGTCCTCCCGCATCAACTTGGCGATGTGCTTAAAGCCCACCGGCACTTCATAGAGTTTGAGCCCAAACTCCTGGGCCATCGCCGGAATCCAGGCGATGTTGGAGATCGTCGTCACCACCCCGCCGCGGAGGCCGCGCTCCTCCAGGAGATGCAGCAAAATCACACAGAGGATCTGCCCTGGATTGAGAAACCGCCCATCAGGACGGGCGGCGCCAATCCGATCCGCATCACCGTCGGTGGCCAACCCCAGGTGCGCCCGCGAGCGTTTGGTCGTACGGAGCAGCTCCGTCAGATACCGGGGAATGGGCTCAGGCGCATGGCCACCAAAGAGCGGATCCGGTTCGGCATGGAGGGTCGTCAAGCGCGTGCGCCCCTTCCCCACCGCACGTTCCACCAAACGGTTGCCGGTACCATGCATGGCATCTACCACGACGCGTAAGCCGGCGCGACGGATCGAGGCGAGCCGCACAAAACTCCGCAACCCCGCGAGATACGCCGGCAAGATATCCACCCGGTGCAGCCGTCGTTGGGCAGCGGCCTCAGCCCAGGGCACCCGCTGCACAGGCCGCTGATCGAGCAGCGCTTCAATGCGCTGGGTGGCCTCTGGGTCAATCGAACCCCCGTCGCTGGTTTTGACTTTGATCCCGTTAAACTGTGGTGGATTGTGGCTGGCCGTGACCATCACACCGCCAGTCAACTGCTGGTGACGGACAAAGGTGCTGAGGGCCGGTGTCGGTGAGGAATGCGCTGCCACCCAGACCTCACAGCCGTTGCCTGCCAGCACCTCTGCCACCAGCGCGGCCATCCGGTCCGAGAGAAATCGCGTATCGTATCCGACGGCCAGTCGCACCGGCCCTTGGGCGTGTTCGTGAAAATAGGCGGCAATCGCTTGGCTGAGTCGCTGCACACTCTCAACGGTAAAATCGTCAGCGATGATCCCTCGCCAGCCTTCGGTGCCAAAGCTGATGGTCGCTCGTCGCTGGTCGCTCGTCACGTGTGACACGAGGTTAGCCTCCGCGAATCTGTTGTAGGGCGCGTTGATAGTCGGGTTGCCGAAAGACGGCCGTTCCAGCGACGAGGACGCTCGCCCCGGCGGCGACGCATTGCGGACCGGTCGTGGCGTTGATGCCGCCATCCACTTCGATGTCCCCCTGAAACCGCGCGCGCACCGCGCGAATTTTCTCAAGGGCACTGGGCAAAAACGCCTGTCCACCAAATCCCGGCTCCACGCTCATGACTAATACCAAATCAACGACGGACAAAACAGGAAACAGGGTGTCTACCGGCGTCGCTGGTTTGATCGCCACGCCAGCGTAGACCCCCAGTGACCGAATCGTGTGCAGGCAGGTCCGGAGTTGCTCCGTGGTCTTGAGGGCGGGTGATTCCACGTGCACGGAGATGAGGTGGCTACCGGCCCTCGCAAAGGCCTCCGCATGCTGGAGTGGATCGTCAATCATGAGCTGTACATCCACTGGCAACCGTGTGATCTGCGCTGCTGCTGCCACAATGACCGGTCCAAAGGTCAGGTTCGGAACAAAGTGTCCATCCATCACATCCAGGTGGAGCCAATCAGCACCGGCCGCCTCCACCGCGCGAATCTCCTCGGCTAATCGGCTGAAGTCGCTCGCCAAGAGGCTGGGAGCCAGTTTCACCCGGGTGGGATTGAGCATTCCGCTTCTCATGGCTGTTTGGCCCAGCGCAGGACTTGTTGCACATCGTCAATCGTGACCAGTCCGACGAGGGTGGTCCCCTCGACCACGGGCAGCGCTGCCAGGTGCGCGCGGGTCATGCGTGCGTACACCTCGGCCAACTGATCTTGGGGGCTGACCGTCGGGACCGCGGTGCGCATGACGGTGCGCACGGGGATGTGCGCCTGGTGCCCCTGCATCGCGGCACTCAGACTCCGACGATCCACCCAGCCCACGAGCTGGCCAGCCTCCATCACAGGAAAGTCGTCCTGGCTCGCCTGCAACGCCACCGCCGTGAGCTCCCCCAACGTCATCGTCGCTGGCACGCTCACCACGCGGCGCCAGAGGATGTCCTGCACGCGCGTCCGGGTCAGCGCAGCGTGGACTTCCACCTGCGCAGCTTCCTGCTCTCCTGACACGTAGAGGAACGCCGCGATCACCAACAGCCACGGATTAGACAGGATCCCCAGGACGACAAATCCGACCATGAAGATCCGGCCCACCCCAACGGCTGTCCGCGTAGCGGTGAGGAGACCGAGGCGCTGGGTCAACAGCGAACGCAGGATCCGTCCTCCATCCATCGGAAACGCCGGCAGCAGATTGAAACACCCCAACAGGGGATTGATCCAAAAACACGACGCCAACGTCTGCTGCCACGTCTCAAACGAGAACCGAAACATGACCGTCCGTTGGAACAACACCTCAGGCCCTAACCAGTGATACGCTGGCAGGAACAACACCGCCGCCAAGGCAAAGTTAAACAGCGGCCCGACCAGCGAGGTAATGAACTCCTCGCGCGGCTGGTGACCGAAGGAGTGCAGTTGGGAGACCCCACCGATGGGAAAGAGGGTAATGTTGCGCACGGTCATCCCAAACTGCCGCGCCTGCAGGCTGTGGCAGAGCTCGTGCAGCGTGACACAGAGAAACACAAACCCCACGGCAAACAAGCCCTTCAGGCCGAAGAACCAGCCGAACAGCGCCGGCAACAAGAGAAAGCTCCAGTGCAGTCGAATGTGAATGCCTGCGATGGTGCAGAGGTGCACATGCCGCGTCATGCGACCCTCAGCAACTGCTCCAACGTACGTTGGCCGGCAGCATCGCGCGGTCCCACCACCGCTAACCGCAGCCGCCCTGGTTGAAAGAGCTTGCGCGCTGCCAGTCGCAGATCTCGCCGCTCCACATGGTCCAGCGCACGCAGTGTGGCGTCTACCGTCGGAATGCGCCCTTCCATGAGGGCGCATTCCCCCAGCCACAACATGTGCTCCATCGTGTCTTCTTGCCCCATGAGGAGCTGTCCCCGATAAAAGGCCTTGGCGCGCTTGAGTTCAGCTCGACTCACTCCGCGTCGGGCCACGCGAGCGAGCTCGTGCAAGACCACCTCCACCGCGGGAATGAGCTTGCGTGGCTCACAGCCGAGCATCACGATGAAGCCGCCGGTATCCTGGTAGTGTTTCACATGCGAGCTGATCTCATAGGCGAGCGCGCGTTTCTCCCGCACTTCACGAAAGAGCCGCGAGGACATGTTGGCCCCTAAAATCCCGTGGAGGAGATCCACCGTAAACCGGGCAGGATGTCGCCGGGCCACCGCGTGCGAGGCCAAGCAGAGATGGATCTGCTCGGTATCACGATGCTCCCAACGCAGACGGTGGTTGGCCGGAACGCGTGGGGCTGGCGACGGTTGGCGGATGACCCCACCGCGCTGACCGCGGAACGCGTGGAGCAACGCCTGCCGCACACGCGGCAGCGACACGTCACCGACGAGAGACACCACCAGATTGCGTGGCGTGTAGAAGCGATGACGGTGACGCTGGAGGTCTTGCCGCGTGATGCGCGCCATCGTCTCGGGTGTGCCTGCCAGCGACCGCCCCAAGGGGTGGTCTGGCCACAACAGCCCACTGATGACATCGTGGACATGCTGCGCCGGCTGGTCAAGGTACATTCGAATTTCTTCCAGGACCACGGTGCGCTCTTTCTCGATGTCGTCTGGATGGAGCCGCGGATGCAGGAGCATGTCGGTCAACACATCCAGCGCCTGAGCGACACGGGGCTTCAGCACCTTGGCCAGGTAACAGGTGAACTCTTCACCCGTAAAACCGTTGAGCACACCACCGGTGCCCTCGATGCCTTGCTTGAGCTGTTCGCAACTGCGCCGCCGGGTTCCCTTGAAGACCAGATGTTCGAGGAAATGCGAGATGCCGCTCACGTGCGCTGGTTCATGCCGCCCACCCACGCGCGCCCACACCCCGATGGCAACCGATGTGGCCTGCGGCACTCGGCCGATGAGGAAACGCAGCCCATTGGGTAACGTCGCTGTGTCATACTGCGTGACCACGGAGGACGATTTCATGGGCATGGGGTGCGCTGGACCTCCAACACCTTCTGCAACAGGAGCTGCGCTGCCACTTGGTTCACCACGTGCCGTCGCCTGGCGCGCCGCATCCCGCTCGTGCGCAAGAGGCGATCTCCTTCCACGGTCGTGAGTCGCTCATCCCACAACTCCACCGGACACGCGAGCGCCGGCTGCAACGCCCGGCTAAATGTTTCCACTTTGCGCGTTTGGGGTGTGGGCGTCCCTCGCAGGCTGATGGGATGTCCAACGATCACGCGAATCACCGCGTGTGTGGTGACCAGCTGCGCGATCGTCGCGATGTCCTGCGGTAACGTCCGTCGTGTCAGGACGGTCACAGGTTGCGCCGTCTGTCCCAAGGAATCGCTCATCGCCACACCAATCGTGCGATCGCCCACATCAAGTGCCAGGATCCTCATCGCGGCAGTGCCAGACGTTCCACATCCAAGATCGTGCGCAAGACCGGCCACGCGGCCCATGAGCCCACATCACACCAGTGAAACCGGGCTGGCACCACGTCCACGTGCGCGTAGCGTTCCATCACCGCGCGGTCAAACGACGTCACCGGCAACCGATGATAGAGGCGCGTCAAGCCTCGCATGGATCCATCCCGTGACTGGGACAGCGCGCGTTCGATCGTCTGTACCAAACGTGGCGCATGCCGCTCCAGCGCTGTACGAAATGCGTGGACGGTGCCGACAAACATCCCTGCGTTCCACAACACCTGACCGCGCCGCACGAGTGCTTGTGCGCGATGTCGTGGCGGTTTCTCGATGAACTGAGCCACGCGTCGCCGACGATGCCGCAGATACCCGTAGTCGCTGGATGGCTGTGTGGGTGGAATCCCCACACAGACCAGGGTCTCAGGATGCGTGTGCGCATGGCGCATCGCCTGCCGCAGCGTGGTAATAAAACGGCGCGCAGGAGCAATCCAGTGATCGGCTGGCAGGACCAAGATGCCCGCCTGCGCATCCTGTCGTGCCAGCCAGCTCGTCATCAACGCGATGCACGTGGCAGTCCCCCGCATCGCCGGCTCACTGATCAGCTGTTGCCGAGAGCCTGCGGGTAGTCCTTGTCGTATCCGTGCTGCAAACGCCGTGGTCGTGACCACCCAGATCCGCTTCGTTCCCACGAGCGGACGTGTGCGCGCAAGCGTCGCTGACAGCAACGTCCTACCTCCCTTCAGGGGCAGGAGCGGCTTCGGGAGATGCCTCCCTGTCAGTGGCTGGAGGCGTTGCCCCAACCCCCCAGCCATGATGACCGCATACCAGCGTCTCATCGCGACTGAATCGCGTGACGCAGCGTATGGATGAACTGCTCAACCGCACGGAGCGAGTGATGGCGCGCCCATCGCTGGACGAGCGCACTGCCGATGATCACACCATCAGCGACGCGCGCGATCCGCCGTGCCTGCTGCGGTGTGGAGATCCCAAAACCCACGCACACGGGCACTCGCGTCAGCCGTTTGAGCCGCTGCACTCCTGTGATCACCGTATCTGGCAACTGCCGACGAGCGCCCGTCGTCCCTGTCACGGACACGTAGTAGATAAACCCACGCGCTGATTGTGCAATCGCGCGTAACCGTGCGGGCGGACTCGTGGGCGCTGCGAGCGGCATCACCGCCACACCATAGCGATCCCCCATCTGTCGCACCGAGCGACTCTCCTCGATGGGCAGATCCGGAATCACCACCCCCTCGACGCCCGCCCGCCGTGCCGCGCGAAAAAACGCGTGACACGCAGCACCGACACTCATCGTGGTGGAGACCGCGCCACCGAACCGCAGCAGCGGATTCACGTACGACAGGAGGACCACGGGTCGCGCGCTCTGTCGTCGAAAGCGCTGCACGAGCCGCAGCACGCGCCGCAGCGTCGTTGCGCTCTTGAGCGCACGCTCCGCAGCGGCTTGGATCGTCGGCCCATCCGCCAGCGGATCAGAAAACGGTATGCCAAGCTCCAGGATATCTACCCCGGCCGCGTCGAGCCGATGCATCAAGCGCGCCGTGTCCGTGAGCGAGGGATCCCCTGCCATCACAAATGCAATCAGCGCCTTCCGCCGCTGCGCCCGAACGGTACTGAACACGCGTGTCACTCGGTTCACGGGTCGCGGGTGACGGTTCGCGGGTGACGCGCACGCGCGGATAACAGCCGCCGAGCCACCACATCCACGTCTTTATCCCCTCGCCCTGACAAACACACGACCACCGTCGCACGTGTGGGAACGCGCGGGATCAGACGCGTGAGATAATACATGGCATGGGCCGGTTCGAGCGCTGGCAGAATGCCTTCCGTCTCGGCGAGGAGCTGAAATCCCGCTAACGCCTGCCGGTCATTCACCGCCACATAGCGCGCACGATGCACGTGCTGGTAGTAGGCATGCTCAGGGCCGACACCAGGATAATCCAGTCCCGGAGCGATCGAGTGCGCCTCGGCAATTTGCCCGTCGGAATGTTGCAAGACGAGACTTTTGGTGCCATGCAACACGCCGATGCGACCACGGACTAACGTCGCCGCGTGATGGCCAAGCTGAAGCCCTGTGCCGGCCGCTTCCACCCCGATGAGCTGCGTTCGACGATCGCGGGCAAACGGGGCGAAGAGTCCGAGCGCATTCGATCCGCCCCCCACACAGGCCACGAGGTAGAGCGGCCCACGCCGAGGGACAGCGGCGAGTTGCCGACGGACTTCGCGTCCAATGACGGCCTGAAACTCGCGAACCATCCACGGATACGGATGCGGTCCCACGACCGAGCCGATGATGTAATGGGTCGCGCGCACGTTCGTCACCCAGTCGCGGATCGCCTCGTTACACGCATCTTTGAGCGTCTGCGAGCCACTCGTGACAGGCCGTACCTCAGCACCCAGGAGTTGCATCCGCGCCACGTTCAGCGCCTGCCGCGCCATATCCTTGACGCCCATGTAGATGACGCACTCGAGTCCGAACAGCGCAGCAACGGTGGCGGTGGCCACTCCATGCTGGCCAGCACCGGTCTCAGCGATCAGGCGAGGTTTGTGCATCCGCACGGCTAGGAGGGCTTGGCCCAGCGTGTTGTTGATTTTATGCGCGCCAGTGTGGAGAAGGTCTTCTCGCTTTAAGTAAATACGCGCGCCCCGCAGACGTTTGGTCAACCGCTCAGCAAAATAGAGCGGTGTGGGACGGCCGGCGTACTGGCGCAGATACTCGGCCAAGGTGCGGCGAAACCTCCGGTCCCGCTGGGCCGCTTGAAACTCGCGCAGCAACTCCTCCAGCGCCGCCATCAAGGTCTCTGGCACATACTGCCCCCCAAACGGCCCAAAGTAACCGTGCGCGTTGGGGCGGGTCTGAATCCTTCGTGGCATAGTCGTATTAGTATAAGAGAGATGAGGAGTTAGGTCAAGGCCACTCGTTGGCCAAGGTGCCGCACCTGGGCTTTGCGGTAGAGCCAACTGGCCAGGGCGATATCTTGGATGGCGAGCCCGGTCGAGTCGAACACGGTGCGCTCATGGGGGTTGCGTCGCCCAGGATGTCTCCCGATGAGGACCTCGCCTAAGGTGGCGGCGATGTGGCGGCGGGTCAGTTTGCCTTGCCGCACTGGCACGTTGATCTCTCCCCCGTGGGCGGCTTGCGTCCAGTCGTCCACCACGATGCGTGCGTCGCACAGCACATCCCACGCCAGCTCGCGCTTGCCAGGCGCATCCGCGCCGATCGCGTTGATGTGGACCCCGGGCTTCAGCCACTTCGCGTAGACCAATGGTTGTCTCGACGGCGTTGTGGTCACGATGATATCCGCGTCCCTGACGCACTGGGTAATGGAGGCGACCGGGTGCAGACGCATCCCACGATGGACGAGGGACGACGCACGATGTACGAATCGTTTGGCTTCGGCTAGGCGCAGGCCCCACACACGCACCGTGGTGAGGCGATGCGTCACCAGCAAGGCGGCGAGTTGCACCTCCGCTTGCTGGCCACAGCCCACCAGGCCCACGACAGAGCTCTCGCGTCGCGCCAGCCACTGCGCTGCCAGTCCTCCTGCTGCACCGGTGCGAAACCGGGTGATGGAGGTCCCGTCGAGGATCGCGAGCGGTCTACCCGTCGTTGGATCGTTGAGCAGGACCACGGCCATGACCGTCGGCAACCCTCGACGAGGATTGCGGGCATGGACATTGACCCACTTGAGTCCTGCGGCCGGTGGATGCGCCAGGTAGGCTGGCATGGCGCGAAAGTCGCCTGCGAATTCTGGCAGGTCGAGATACAGCTTCGGCGGCATCCGCGCCTCGCCCTGCGTGTAGGCGCGAAAGGCCTGGGCAGCCACACGGATGGCCTGACGCATCGTGAGCAACCGCTCGATGTCGCGTCGCGTTAACACCAGGAGCGTGGAGCGAGCTCTCACAGGTCGGAACAGGACGGAGGAGGGGCCGTCACGTTCACTCTGGGGAAGGCGATGCCGTGGGTGGGGTGGGGACAAAAAAGCCCAGTTGCTGCTGGGCGACTTGGGCTTCGTCAGTCACCCAGGTGGCACGCGCGGTGTCATTGTTGAACAGCGAGGGCTCATCCACCCAGAGGGCTTGGCGTGGCGGCAACGGAAAGGAGAGCACATCCACCACGCCACTCCCGAGACGAATGCCGAAACGGCCAAGTCCGATGACCGGGCCGAGGAGCACGCCGCGTCCCCAGCCATCGCGTTTGGTGGTACTCCGGATGGTGAGCGGCCATTCAAAGGGACTAGTCAGAATATTTTCAAGGCCGCGACCAAGTTTGTCCAACGGTCGCGTCACATATGGCGCGACTGCACTCTCGGTGATCACCGGTGGACGCTCCAACATCTGATCGCCTGAAACGAAGAGGTCAAACCACCCTGCCCACGCCACGGAACTCGAGCTGACCAATAACCAACCGCCAGCGAGGAGCCAGCAGCCCACGCTGAGCGCGTGACGACATCTCCTCGTTACTCGCATGGCACCACCCCCTCCTGAACCAGGCTGATGCTGCGGCTGCGGCCGACGATGAGGTGATCCAGGAGGGGAATGCCCACGAGGTGTCCTGCCGCCACGAGCTGCTCGGTGAGGGTGAGATCCTCAGGGCTGGGCGTTGGATCACCGGAGGGGTGGTTGTGGGCGAGAATGAGGGCGGCTGCACGTGCACGAATCGCCTCATGGAACACTTCGCGGGGATGGATGAGGCTCGCGTTCAAGCTGCCGGAGGCGATGGTGGCCACCCGGATGAGGCGATGCTTCGTATCGAGGAGCACGGCGATCACTTGCTCGGTGGGTTGATTGCGTAGCCGAGGTTCCACGATCGCCAGCGCACTGGCCGCGTCAGTGACATCCCGAGGATCATCCGTCGTGACCGTCGTCACCTGTTTGCCCAAGGCAAAGGCGGCTTGCAGTTGTACCGCTTTGGCCAGACCAATGCCACGAAGCTGTGCGAGTTCTTCCAACGAGGCGTTGGCAATCCCAGCGATGGAGCCGAACTGCTGGAAGAGCCGTTGCGTCGTCACCAGCACCGATTCCCCACCGCCACCCCGTCCCAACACGCACGTGACCAACTCCTGCTGCGACAACGCGGCCACGCCCAGTCGTTGCAATCGCTCGCGCGGACGCTCCGAGACCGGCAGATCGCGTACCGTCAATCCCATGAGCACCTCCAGCAGGTGCTCCTCCTCTCGGAACGCTCTCTAGTATACGATGGCCAGCCGGCGGCGTCGAGTAGAATTTCCTATCCTCATGACAGCAGGGCTTGCAGATGGGCGGCGACACTCGCAGGCAGCGCGCGCGGATGGTAGCCGCCTTCGAGAACCGAGACGATCCGGCCCTGACAGCAGGTCTCAGCCAGGGTGACGGTGCGCTGCGTCATCGCGGCGTAGCCGGCTTCGGTTAAGTTGATCTGTGCCAGCGGGTCATCGCGATGCCCGTCAAACCCGGCGGAGATGAGCAGGAGCTCCGGTTGAAATGTCCGCATGCGTGGCAGGATCGTGTGGTCAAACACCTCCAGATACTCCGCATCGCCGCTCCCCACTGGCATGGGACAGTTCAGGGTTGTTCCCTTGCCCGCCCCAGCGCCGGTTTCACTCGCAGCGCCGGTCCCAGGATAGTAGGGATATTGGTGGAGGCTGACGTAGAACACCGTCGGATCGTCGTAAAAAATGTCTTGGGTGCCATTGCCGTGATGCACGTCCCAATCCACGATGGCGAGGCGCGAAAGCCGATGCTGGTGCTGCGCATACCGCGCGCCAATCGCGACGTTGTTGAGCAGGCAAAAGCCCATCGCGCGCGTGGCGGTGGCGTGATGGCCTGGCGGACGCGGCAGGACGAGGGCGCGAGTGAGCGTTCCGGCGCACACCGCATCAATCGCCTGGGTGACGCCGCCGACGGCGAGGAGGGCGGTGTCAAAGGATTGAGGCGAGATCACCGTATCAGGATCCAACGCCGTGGGGGCGCGAGCGGCCATGGCCTTGAGCCACGCGAGGTAGTCAGGCGGATGGACGAGGTGGAGGGTATCGAGGCTGGCTGGCGTTGGGGTGAGCCGCTCGACCTGAGAGAGCAGTCCTGCGTTCTCCAGGCCCTTCAGAATCCAGGTCAGCCGCTGCGGCCGCTCCGGATGCCCCTCCCCTGTGTCATGCTTGAGATAATCTGGGTGATACACCAGTCCTACGCGCATATGTCTCCATCAGGCCTCGGGGTCCCTACGGGCCGTAGGCCTGCCGCGCCGTGATGGCCTGACGGGT
>CAZWYX010000024.1:0-19527 GCA_964638485.1 uncultured Planctomycetales bacterium
AGCGAGAGCGGAAACAGCACCTTCCATCCCAACCGCATGAGCTGATCGTACCGAAACCGCGGCAACGTCCAGCGCACCTGCATGAGCAGCCACAACATCCCGACGAGTTTGGTCAGGAACACGCCGACCTGACAGAGGCTCACCGTGACCGCTGACATCGCGATGCCCCCGCCCCACGGAAAGACGAATCCCGTCTCCTGTAAATACGGCACTTGCCAGCCGCCGAGAAAGAGCGTCACCCACAGCGCCGCGATCAACACGCTCTCGATGAAATCCGCGAGGAAAAACATCCCAAACTTCATGCCGCTGTATTCGACGAAGTAGCCGATGATTTCCGACTCCCCTTCGGGTAAGTCAAACGGCACACGCTTCGTCTCGGCAATGCCGGCGATGAGAAAGAGGAGCGCCGCCAGCGGCTGTGTGATGATCCCCCACGAGGGCAGCCAACCGAAGAACAGTGCCCCTTGCCGCTGCACCATCTCCTGCAAATCTACCGTCCCATACACCATCACCGCGCCCATGAGGGCGACGCCCAACGTAATTTCATACGAGAGCATCTGCGCCGCGGCGCGCAGCGCCCCAAGGAAGGCGTAGTTGTTGTTCGAAGCCATGCCGGCGAGGAACACGCCGTAAATGCCGAGGGACGCCAGCGCTAAGACGTAGAGCAACCCGGCGTCAATTGAGGTCACGCGCAACTCGAGCGTGCGTCCCGCGAGCGGTAACGTGTGGCCAAATGGAATCGCGGCAAACGCGACGAGGGCAAACACGACGGAGACGAACGGGGCGGCCCAATGGAGGAGGCGATTGCCCGTCGGTGGCACGTAGTCTTCCTTGGAGAGCATCTTGAGCACATCGGCGAGCGGATGCAGGAGGCCGAGCCCAGCAATTTTACGTAACATGAAGTTGATCGGCGCGGTCAGCCACCTGCCGGGCATGGTAAACGATGCGCGATTGGCACCGATGCGATCTTGCATGAGGGCGCTCTGCTTGCGCTCCACCCACGTCAGCAGTCCTGCGATGTTCAGCACGACGAAGAGTACCGCGCCGGCCAACCCTGTGGTCATCACGAGATCCGTCGTCATCAGCGTGTGTGCAGCAAGGCTCCCTGTCGTCCGATCGTCTGATAACTGAGGTCACGAAAGGCGGGCACCTGTTCCGCCAGCGATGAAAACACCTGCTCGCTTGTTTGAAAATCGGTCGTCAGACCGAGTGATTGGCCGATGGCCTGCAGGACGTCCCACTCGCCGCGCGACTCGCCCAACGGTGGCACCACCGGTCGAATCCGCTGGACGCGCCCCTGCCAATTCGTCAACGTCCCGTCCTTCTCTACGAACGTTGTGCTGGGTAACACGAGGTGCGCTGCCTCGGCAAAACGATGGTGATTCGGCCCCTGGAAAATGACGAGATCGGTGTTGGCCACCACGTGACGCACGAGGGCCTCATCACACCGCGCAGAGAGATCATGTCCAAAGACCCACAACAAACGCCAGCGGCCCTGCTGGATACGACGCAAGATCTGCTCGCCCGTGAGTTGGCCGGCGGCTCCCATCAGCCCGAGCGCTTGAGCGCCGCGCGTGTTAGGGCTCTTGTCCGCCTTGATGAGGAAGGCATCGTGATCACCTGGCACGAGGGGCAAGTCGGCGGTGACTAACGGCACCTGTAACGTGTCGCAGAAGAGACGCTTGACGAGAAAGAGATCTTCGTTGGTCAGATGCGTGGAGGCAATGATGGCGATGCCCTCGCGATGTCCTTGCGCCAGTCGTGCGTGCAGGCTCTCCGTCGCCAGATGGATCGCCTGCGACCAGTCAATCTCCTTGAGTTCGCCGCCCGCACGCAGGCGTGGTCGGAGCAGCCGCTGCTCATCCACGAATCGAAACCCGTAGCGCCCGGCATCGCACATCCACCACTGGTTGACCTCGGCATTGTAGCGTGGACGCAGGCGCATGATGCGTCGTCCATCGGCAATGTGGGGACGCCACTCGCGTTCTTTATTGTAGTGGACTTGAATGTTGCAGCCTTGCGCGCAGCCGGGGCAAATCGAGTCCTGCGTCCCCAGGTACCAGACACGACACTGGAAGCGGAAATCCCTGTCGGTTAACGCGCCGACCGGACAGACATCTACGACGTTGCCGGCATACTGGTTCTCATCCAGTGTTTTCTGCGGGTGAATGCCGATCTCCGCGTGGTCGCCGCGATTGAAAATGGCGAGTTCGCCTGTCTTCGTGATCTCATCGCAGAAGCGGACACAGCGTGAGCAGAGGATACAGCGTTCGGCATCGAGCATGATCTTCTGGCTAATGGGGACGGCTTTGGGTTTGTGGACCTTCGCCTCGTTGAACTTCGGATCGTATGCCCCAAATTCGAGATAGTAGTTCTGGAGTTCGCATTCGCCAGCTTGGTCACAGACGGGGCAATCGAGGGGATGGTTGACGAGCAGAAATTCTAAGACCTCTCGTTGTCCCTGCTGGACTTTATGAGTCGTGGTGCGCACGTTCATGCCATCGGTGACACGCGTGTTGCACGAAATTTGGAGTTTGGCGTTGCCGTCAATTTCCACGAGGCAGATGCGGCAGTTGCCAGCAATCGAGAGGCCTGGATGGTAGCAGTAGTACGGCACCCGCACTCGCGCCATCTGACACGCCTGCAAAACGGTCGCACCATCAGGCACTTGATACGGTGTGTCATCAATCGTAATCGTCGGCATCACGCACCCACCAGAGCGTCCAGCGCACATCGCCCCGTCTGAATGTGCGACTCAAACTCCTCGCGGAACTTGGTGATGTAGCTCTGGACCGGCCAGGCCGCCGCGTCGGCAAAGACACAGATCGTCCGTCCCTCCATCGCGCCCGCGGTCCGCAGCAATACTTCCAGGTCTTGCGGCCGGCCGTGCCCTGCGACGAGGCGTGTCACGATTTTATGAATCCACCCTGTCCCCTCGCGACACGGCGAACACTGGCCGCAGGACTCATGTGCAAAGAATTTTGTTGCAATCCACAACGCCTTGACCATGCATGTCGTGCCATCCATGACAATCACACCGGCAGAACCAGCCATCGTCCCTGCCTGTTGCAGTGCATCAAAATCCATCGGCACGTCAATTTCATCCGCCGTGAGAATTTTCGCCGAGATGCCCCCAGGGATGACGGCCTTCAACTGCCGCCCATCACGCACACCGCCGGCGTAGTCGTAAATGAGCTGACGCAACGTCACGCTCTGTGGCGCTTCATACAAGCCAGGTTTCTCGATATGGCCGCTGAGGCTAAAGAGCCGCGTGCCGCCGCTGCGTGGCGTGCCACTCAATTGCGCAAACCAGGCAGCGCCCTTTGCGAAAATCGTCGTCAGACACGCCAGCGTCTCGACGTTGTTGACGATCGTTGGACAGTGAAAGAGCCCCTCGACGGCAGGAAACGGTGGTTTGAGTTTAGGAAAACCTTTGTAGCCTTCGAGGGAACTCAAGAGCGCGGTCTCTTCCCCACAGATGTACGCACCAGCTCCGCGGTGGATCACGATGTCAAGAGCGAAGGGTCGGCCAAACACCCGCGGTCCTACAAAGCCATACTGAGCGGCTTCCTCGACGGCTTGGCGAAAGCGTGCCAATGGTACGTCGTATTCGCCGCGGATGTAGACATAACATTTGTGTGCGCCGATGGCATAGGCGGCAATGAGGATGCCTTCAATGACACGATGCGGATCCCGCTCCAGCAGATAGCGATCTTTGAACGTCCCTGGCTCGCCTTCATCCGCATTGACGACAAGAAATTTCGGTTTGGTGGTCTCTGTGGGTACGAAACTCCACTTCTTGCCTGTCGGAAAACCCGCGCCGCCTAAGCCGCGCAAATTCGATCTGGTGACTTCGGCAATGACCTCTTCAGGTGTCAGGGTCTCCAGGACGTGGCGCGCCGCCTGGTAACCCTCGTCATGCAGGTACGTCGTGATGCGGTGGGAATCCGGTTTCTGGAAACGTGCCGAGAGTACGAGTTCCGTCATCAGCGACACTCCGCCAACATGTGGTCAACGGTCTCCCTCGTGAGGGGACCGATGTAGCGATCGTTGAGTTGTACCATCGGTGCCAGCTCACAGGCACACAAACACTCGACGGTAGACAACGTGAATTTGCCATCGGGCGTGGTTTCGCCAACGCGAATACCTAACTTCGTTTCTACATACTGAATGATCGCGTCGCAGCCCCTCAACCAGCAGCTCATGTTCGAGCAGACTTGAATGTGATATTTTCCGACGGGCTGTGTGCGCAACAGCGTGTAGAAACTGACGACCTCACGCACGTGCGCCAGCGACGTCCCGATCTGTTCCGCCACCCACTGTTCACCGTCGGGCGTAATGTACCCCTGCTGTTCTTGAACAAGCTGCAGGAGTGGCAACATGGCGGCGTGTTTCTCTTCGTAGCGCCTGGTGATCTCTCGAGCCTGCGACTCGAGCATCGTGAATCTGTCTGCTGTTCGCTGTTCACTATTCGCTGGCATTTACCGGTCCAACTCTCCGGCAATCATGTTGACGGAACCGAAGGTGGGAACGACATCGGCGAGCATGTCCCCGATGAGCATGCGGGGTAAGGCCTGCATGATGGGGAAACACGGTGGCCGCACACGCACACGATACGGCCGATCCGAGCCGTCGCTGACGATGTAAAACCCGAGTTCACCGTTCGCGCCCTCAACGGGAAAATAGACTTCCCCCTTCGGTGGACGGATGCCGTGACCAACCATGATGAGTTTAAAATGTTGCATGAGACCCTCGATGTTCCCATACGTGTCTTCTTTCGGTGGCAGCATCACCCGACGATCAGCAACGTTCACGCGCGCGAAGAAGGGTTTGGTGCTGCCTTCGAGCGTTGGATCGAGGCTGACTGCCCACTGCTTCAGGCCTTCGGTACGTCCCAGTTTGGCGTGATCCACCATCTCCGCCGCTGGCATCACGCGCCCTTCGAAGTCCACATTGATGGGTCCTTCCGGCATCTGCGCCAAACACTGCTCGATGAGGCGCATGCTCTGGACCATTTCTTCCATGCGGACGTAGTAGCGATCCAAGTTGTCGCCGTGGGTGCCCAGCGGGACATCAAACTGCAACCGATCGTAGACGAGATAGGGATTGGCCTTGCGCACATCGTAGTTGACACCCGTGGCGCGCAAAAACGGGCCGGTGATGCCGTACGCGACGGCGTCCTCGGCAGAGATGACGCCGACATCCTTCATCCGATCGAAGAAAATGCGATTGCGAGTTAACAAGCTGTCCACTTCCTGCAAGACCTGGCGCACTTCCTTGAGGGCTGCCTTGCATCGCTCGGCAAATCCTGATGGGACATCGGCTTTCACCCCACCGACACGACCGTAGGAAATCGTCAGCCGTGCGCCGGTAACCTCTTCCACCAATTCCCAGAGGAATTCGCGCGCCTTAATCATGTAGAGAAAGACGGTGAACGTCCCGAGCTCCATCGCCGAGGCGCCAATGCACGTGAGATGGTCGGTGATCCGCGAGATTTCACTCATGAGGACGCGGATGTATTGACAGCGCTCGGTGGTCGTAATGTCGAGGAGCTTCTCGACGGCGAGGCAGTAGCCAAAGTTATTGATGAGGGGTGAAACGTAGTTGAGTCGGTCGGTGTAGGGAATCGCGTTGTTGTAGGGCCCCTCCTCACACATTTTCTCAAAGCCGCGATGGAGGAAGCCGATTTCCACGTCCGCGCCCATGACGCGTTCGCCATCGAGCTCGAGGACGAGTTGGATGACGCCGTGCATCGCGGGATGCGACGGGCCGACGTTTAAAAACATACTTCTGGTTTCGTTAGTTTTTGTTTCCATCAGGAGGCCAGAAACCAGTACCCAGAGCACAGAATGCGCGCCACGGTGTTCGTCGAGGATGCCGCCTGATATCATTGGTGGCTGTTCTCTGGTTTCTGGTCACTCTAGTTCACCGGGCCGATGAGCGGTTGCCGCTTGTTGACCGGATAGTCCTTGCGGAGCGGATGACCTTGAAACTCTTCATACATCAGAATACGTTTGAGATGCGGATGACCGGTAAAAATGATGCCGAACATATCCCACGCCTCGCGTTCAAACCAATTGGCGCCCGTCCAGATCGAGGTCACGGAATGCGCGCAGGGATCACTCGCCTCGATGGGCACTTTGAGTCGCAGCCGATGGCGATGCGCCAACGAGTAGAGATGGTAGACCACCTCGAAGCGTGGACTGGGCTCGCCCCACAGATTGCGTGGTCCCTCGGTCTCTTCTGTGAAGTGCGTCCACGTGATGCTGGGATCCACAGCAGGCATTGGTCGAAAGGCGTCTCCCAGTTGGGCTGTGCCCATCGTGCAGAGATCCACGACGGTGAGATCCACCAAGAGATGAAACGCCATCGCTGGATCATCGCGGAGATACTGACACACCTCGCGGAGGCCCTCTCGCTGGAGGATCACGGTCTGATCCCCACGCCATGCATGCGTGGCAATGACCCACTGCGGGAATTGCTTCTGCACGTGTTCGGCGAGCTGCTGTGTGCTGTTCACGACGATAAATGAGCTTCGACGCGGTGTGGGATGTGCAGTGCGGGTGGTCGTGCAATTGGCGTGGTCGCTTGTTCCCCCCGCTGAATTTTCGCTTGGAGTTTGATGAGGCCGTCGAGCACGTTCTCAGGCCGCGGCGGGCAACCCGGGATGTAAATATCCACGGGAATGATGGTGTCAATGCCCATCACCGTCGCGTAGTTGTCGTAGAAGCCGCCGGTCGAGGCGCATACACCAAAGGCCACGACCCATTTGGGATCGGCCATTTGGTCGTAGACTTTTTTGAGCATCGGCGCAAGCTTGTGGCTGACCGTCCCGACGACAAACAGCACATCCGCCTGGCGCGGACTGAAGCGCGGTAACCCTGCGCCAAAGCGGTCCACATCGTAGTGCGAGCAGGCCGTGGCCATGTACTCCATCCCGCAGCACGCCGTCACAAACGGGTACTGGAAGATGGAATACTTCCGCGCCCAGCCGATCGCGGCGTCCAACTTCGTCGTCATCCAATTGAGATGGCCTGGATCAACGAGGCCCATGACTCATTCCCATTCCAACGCACCTGCGCGCCAAACGTAGATAAAACCGGCAACAATCACGAGGAGAAACAGGCCCATCGAGATGAGTCCCCCCCACCCCAGTTCTCGCAGTAAGACCGCCCACGGAAACAGAAACACCAATTCGACATCAAAGAGAATGAAGAGCATCCCGAGGATGTAGAACTTGACGTTGAATCGCCCCTGCGGCAGGGTGATCGGTGTGACCCCGCACTCAAACGGCTCAGCCTTCGCCGCATTGGGCCGTTTCGGTCCCAGTAACGATGGAGTGACGATCATGGCCCCTGCGATGACCGACGCAAAGAGCGCGAGCCAGAGGAAACCTGTGAGGTCAGTCATCGTTTGTGAATTTTTTCACACCTGAGTGCTCAAAAAGCAAGACACGTGCTGGCACGGTCTTGCGCTGTTAGCATAGCACGTCGGCGAGGCGTTGTCGAGCGCGCCTCACCGCGTCGTTAACTCCGTCGGCCGCGGAGGAACAGGTGGTGATACAAGAGCCCCGCGAGGATCCCGCCGCCGATGGGACCCATCCAGTACACGAACTGGTGGTGCCAGATATTCGCGACCACCGCAGGACCAAACGCCCGCGCCGGATTCATCGCCGCGCCCGTCAACGGGCCGCCCGCCAAAATATCAATCGCGACCACCGTCCCAATGCCGTAACCCGCAATCGCTTTGAACGCCCCTTGCGGATCCACCGCGGTCGCAAACACCGTGAAGACGAGGAGGAATGTCAGGAGCAATTCGATGAGGATGCCGGCCATCGCGGTGACGCCCTCAGCGAGCATCGGCGTGCCAACGAATGCCGCCACGACAGCGGCTGGAGGAAAACAGGCCTGCAGCAACAGCGCTCCCACCACGCCCCCCACGAGCTGGGCGCCGATGTACCATGCGCCGTCGCGCACGGACAGGCGACCGGTCGCCAGGAACGCGGCCGTGACCGCTGGATTAATGTGGCCGCCGGAGATGTGGCCGATGGCCGAGACCATCACTCCCACCGTCAGGCCATGCGCCAGCGCGATGCCCACCAACCCCACGCCACCCAAGGTGTGGTGGTTCATGATGACCGCACCGGCCCCGATAAAAATCAGCGCCGCCGTCCCCAGGAATTCTGCCACGGCCTTCCGCCATCTCACCATCGAATCCTCGCTCGTTGTGCACGTAGTATACCGGATTTCTCAACACGCCTCAAGCCCGTCGTGCGCATCATCGGCCAGCCATGCCCAGCACGCGGAGTGGGGTGCGGGCGACACCAAAGCACGCCTGATCCCCCCATCGAAAGGGGTACGTGATGTGGGGTCCATCGAGATACAGCATGCCTGTCGGCATGAGGGAGAGGACCTCCAGCCGTCCACGCGCTGGTACACGTCCCCGCCAGAGACACACCGGCTGCTTGCCGCGCACAAACGGCTCCCGGGCCACAAACTGAAACTGCCGCGAGGCGAGCGGTAAGCGATGTCCCCCTGCTGAACGGGCAGCGGCAGTCGAGCCGGCTGGCGTGGCCACCCAGAGGCCTGAACTCGTCTGCGCCTCCTGTCGTGTCCCGATGTGGAGGAGGTACCGCGACGTCGCCGCCGGATTCTGATGGGTGACGAGACACTCGTTCAAGATCAATTCAGGCATGCGCCGGCCGTTGAGGGTGAGCTGCAACCGCGTCAGGGTGGTGCGGGGAAGTGCGCCGCGCAGCCAGGCCCGGAGGCGCGCGCGAAAGGTCTCGCGCGTGGCACCGCAAAAAAATCCGACGCTGACAGCGGGATCTGAGTTGACACCGAGCATCGGGAGATCCTCGACATAGTGTGAGGCCCTGAGGAAGGTGCCGTCACCGCCGAGGGGGATGATCACGTCTGCTCGACGAATCGGCCGCAGGTGCTCACGGTCCCGCAGCTGCACCTGAAACGCTTCCTGCCGCAGCACGCGCAGGACCTGTTGCATCGTCGCTGCGTGGGCGGCGTGACTGCGGTGCCACTCGCGCCACTGGGCGCGCGGCAGCCTCCGGGGGCTGACGCGTCGCCGATTCGCTTCCCAGACGCTTTGCTTGTAGATGACGACAGCTAACGGGGCAGTGCTCATCTCTGGACGTTAGAACGTCAGCACGCGATCGGCGGTTCCGACTTCGTCAATGAAAAACGCGGTTAAGCCTTGCACGCCGTCAATCTCTGGTAACAAATCCTCTTTCGTGATCCCGTAGAGCGCGAGCGATGAACTGCATGCCATCAACCGTACATCGCCGTGCCCTTTGACCGCCTGCAAGAGCGCTGACAGATCATCGAGGTGCTGCTCTTTCAACCGGGCGAGGACAGCGTCCTGCCGCTCGCGCAAAGCCTCGGAGAGCTGGAGACGCTGCGCTCCAGTTTTCGTGACGCTGACAACCGCTTCATCGCGAAAAAGGACCCGCACCGACGCGTTGGCCACCGTCGCTGACATAAGCAGCGTCGCCACTTGAATTACGTGGTTGAGACTTCCTCGTGTCACAATGACGGCCACTTTCTTCATGACGGTTGCAGGGGACACGGAACGGGCAATGCGTGCCGACTGGTTAGGAGAGCCCTGTGACGGGCACGGAGCATACGTTCGCTGTGGCTGAGGCTGGTGGGAGATACTGGCCAGAGCGTTCCCACCAGGCATCCAATTCCTCAGTGAAATACTTCAGGCGAATCTTTTTGTATTCTTTGGTGCTGAACAGATTCTGGCGAGGAAAATCGCCCGCCACGTCCACGATACGATTCACCACGTCCATACACGCGCTGTAGGTAGGCGCATGGATCATCGTAAAGAGCGAGTACGGCCAGTCAGGGAACGTGGGCCGACGATAACAGTGACTCACTTCCCGCTGGCGCGCCATCTGCTGCCCCACACGATCCACGTCCGTCGCGGACACGTCCCAGACCACCATCGCATTGGCTTTAAAACCCGCCTCGCGATGATGGAGGATGCCGGCGAACCGCCGCATGACCCCGCGCTGTTTCAAGTCCTGTGCTTTGGCCAGCAAGGACTCCTCGGTCCAACCATCAGCCTGCGCCCACTGGGCAAACGGTCGCTCGACCAGCGGCAGATCTTCTTGGAGGATGCGAATCGCCGCAATGTCGTCAGGTTGCAGTGGCAGTCGTTTGGCCGCATCGCGTTTCTTCTCATTGTAAATCTCCTCCGCGGATTCCTCCTGCGCGGCTTGGCCTGTCAGATCCAGTTTCACACCAATTTTATAGAGCCGCAGCGTCGGCAAAATGATGGTGCTGATCGCCCCTGAGTGCTCGTGGAGGATGGTCACCGTGTCCTCGATGGAATCGCTGGACGGCATGGCGATCGTAAACCAGAGATTGTAGAGATGATTCCGCTTGTAATTGTGACTGACGCCAGGATGGCTGTTCACCACTGCTGCGGCTTGATCTACACGGTCCGGTGCCACTTTCATCGCCACGAGCGTGCTCTTGTAGCCGAGGACGCGCGTGTCAAAGATGGCGCTGATTTGACGGATGACGTGCGCCGCTTTCAATCGCTCGATGCGTGCGAGGATGTCATCGGCCGTACCCGTCAATCGCTCCGCCAGGCGGTGGTACGGCTGGGCCTCCAAAGGCACGGCTTGCTGGATGAGCGTGAGAAGTTGTTTATCCAGTGGATCGAGTGTCGCGGAGGCGGTGGGGCTCATGAAGCGACAGACGCTTGTGGAAGAAAATCGTGTGCCGCAAGCGTGGCCAGTTGGGCCAACTCTTCTGAGGTGAGCGGCACACCATCTGATGCCCCTGCAAATGCAACGAGCTGATCGTCGTCGTAGATGTTCGGAACGACCGACGCCACCGAGGGTTCGCTGAGAACAAACTGCAACGCCGCTTGGGCTAAGGTCCTGCCCGTGCCGTTAGCCAAGAATTGCACCGCGTCCACTTTTTTGAGGCCATCCGTGAGCCACTGTTTTTTTCGCTCGTCGGTTGAGATGCGATGGTAGCGATGGTCGTTCCCACTAAAGGTCGTCCCAGCGGTGAACTTGCCCTCCAGCAAACCGGAGGCATGTGGGACACGGACGAGCATGGCGGCCTGGTGGTCGCGCGCCGTCGGAAAGATGCCGCGCCCCAGCATCTGTTCAAAGAGGTTGTAGATGATGTAGACACTGTGCACGTGGCGTCGCGTGATGGCGTCCACCCCCTCGGTGATTTGGCGCTCGGCAATCGCTGGGCCTAACGCGACCCCATAGGCGCGAATCTTCCCTGCGGTGCGCAGGTGCTCCAGTTCAGCGAACGTGTCGTCGCGCTGCATTGCCTCGAGGCGGGGATTGTGCAGTTGGTAGAGATCAATCGTGTCCCGCTCGAGGCGCTGCAAGCTCTCCTCGACGGCAAAGCGGATGTACGTCGGCGACCAGTCCTGCGGTAACTCCTCTTGGCCACGACGCTCGGACTGATGAGAGTAGAAATCGTAGCCGAATTTCGTGGCGATGACGAGGCGGTCGTCGTAGGGTTTCAGGGCTTTCGCGAGAATGGTTTCGCCGAGGCCGTTACCGTAGGTGTCCGCCGTGTCAAAGAACGTAATCCCGGCGTCCACAGCGCGCTGGAGTAATCGCAGGCGCGTGGTTTCATCGGTGACACCCCACCAATTCGTGCTGACCGTCCACACCCCAAACCCAATTTCTGAGACGGTGAGGTCGGTCGAACCCAGCCGACGATAGCGCATGGCGTTAGAAGACCTCCGTAGGAATCTGTGTCCGCTGGTGGAGCAAATCACCAATCTCGCGCAGGCGTTGTGCACTGACTTTCTGGAGACCGCGATCCGCTGGCGGGCGATCAATCGTGTACACGTGTACCGCGATCGGGCGCACGTGTCCCACCACCGCAATCCACGCGTCCACCTGCGATGGCTGCGTGTTGTCGAGGCTGCCGGTCACAAACATGCTCTGCAGCGTCGTCTCCGGCAGTGCGCGCAGGCCCTTGATCATCCGATCCCAGTCCACGCGCCCCATCGGCTGGTTGATCCGCGCAAAATCTTCAGGGGTGCCGACGTCGAGCTTCATGAACCGCGCATCCAGCGCTCTCAGCGCGCGGCAGACCGAGGCGCGCTGCACGGTTGTCGAATCCGAGAGAATCCCCACCTTCGCCGTCGGCAGGTGCTGGTCGCGCAACCGCTTCAGTGCTGCGACGATCGCCTCCAATGCAGGATGCAGCGTTGGCTCACCATTCCCTGCGAGCGTAATCCAGTCAATCCGCGGTCCATCGCTGGCGATCCGCGCAAAGACCTCTGCCGCCTCCTGCACGATTGCGTCGAGTGACGGCAGGCGTTCGCCCAGAGGATTGTCATTCGTCGTCCAGTCGTACTGACAATACACGCAGTTGGAGGAGCAGAGTTTGTAGCTGGTCGGCAAGGGGTTAATCCCGAGGGAGTTGCCGAGACGGCGCGAGCGGATGGGGCCGTAGACGACACCGGTTTGCAACGGAATACATTGGGACACTTGTAGTTGTGTCATGATCATTGCGCGCTTGGTAGGAGTACAGTGTACTGAAGATTCCCAGGAATGTCAATCATGCCTGTGCTAGTATTTACTGGGATCTGTTTGTGCCTCGCCGTCCTGCTCGGGGTTGGGGCCCGCACAGCCGTTCGCTCGCCCCCGCGTGGCTCGCTCACTCGCGGCTCACCCTTCGCTCGTCCCGCCGCTGGGTGCCCTCCGCCTGCGGCGGAGACCCAGCGGGAGCCAGCACGTCACCTCTGGCCTGCGGGACGCCGTGCCCGCTTTAGGGTTCGCAGCGCTGTGCGTGGCCCCACCCCTCGCGGGCGAAGAAGAGGGCGCGAGGGAGTGCACCGCAAGCAGGCGCTCTCCGAGCCGAGCGGCCAGGGTTCCCCGCCACACAGTGTGGCGGGGAGAGCGAGGCGAGGAGCGCGAGCGAAGGCAGCCTCGGTGGGGCTGCCGAGCGTCCTGCGGCGGTGCAGCTCCTGAGCAGCCACTACAAACACGGGACAGCAACGTGGCTCGGAGGAGTTAGAGCGTCGCGGCCCAGCGAAGAAAGTGGAGGAGCTGTCGGCGGTTGGTCCAGCAAAAGGCGAGGAAGCGTTGCGGTGTGATGTCGTGCGCACTGAGGAGGCGGCCCTGCGCGTCCGTCACGCCATAGGTCTCCATCCGCCACCGCAAGAGCGGTGAGCGCCACGGCGCGTACCAGTACGGGCCGACGAGGCGGCAGGCGGTGAGCGTCATTCGCCAGAGGGTCGTCACGGTGATGACTTACCGGACCGCAGTTTTGAGGGCGTCGATGGCAGCGTCGTAGTTGGGGTGACTGGCGATTTCCTTGACGTACTCGACGTAGCGAATGGTGTTGGAGGGATCCACGATGAAAATCGAGCGCGCGAGTAACCCCAACTCTTTGATGAGGACACCGTACGCCAGCCCAAACGCGCGCTCCTTGTAGTCGGAGAGCGTCTGCACCTTGGCGACACCCGCTGCCCCGCACCACCGCTTTTGCGCAAACGGGAGATCCATGCTGACGGTGAGCACGACGATATCGCCGGGCAGTTTCACCGCTTCCTCGTTCAACCGCCGCGTCTGCTGATCGCAGACCGGCGTATCCAGCGATGGCACCACACTGATGAGGCGTGTCTTCCCGGCGGAGGTGTCCAGCGTCGCCGTCGAGAGATCGTTGCCGGTCAGTTGAAACGCAGGCGCTGGATCGCCCACTTTCAACATCGGCCCCACCAGCGTCATGGGATTCCCTTTAAACGTCACTGCGCCTCGTCGTTCCTGTGCCATCATCTCCTCCTGTTGGGAAGCGTTACTCTCGCATGGTGATCGCGTGCCGTCAAGATGCTGCGCCGATCCACGTGAAGAGCTTGAACAGTGCAGAGTGCGGCGTCAAGCGTGCTGCGGCAACGAGGATGCGTATCGTCTGACGTTGGACGATACGCCAGTCGCTGCCGACGGACGTTTGACGAACGACTAGACGACTGGAGCGCCGAGGGCGCGCTGGAGGGTGGCGTACAGCTCATCGGGCTCGCACGGCTTGCGCAGGTACGCAACCACCCCGAGGGTGGCGGTGAGATGCTGGTCCATCACCTCATCAATGCCGGTCAGCATGATGATCGGGATGGTCCGCCACTCCGGCTTGCTGCGCAGCCGCAAGGCGGTGCTCTCGCCGTCGAGTTTGGGCATGTCAATGTCGAGCAGGATCACGGAGGGACGCTGCTTGGCCACCACCTCCAACGCCGCAAGGCCATCGGGTGCCGTCAGGACGCGAAACTGACGCTGCTCCAGCAACGCCTGCAGCGTGCGCAGCAACGCCGCATCATCATCCACGACGAGCACCGTGGGGCCTGTGGGGGCTGACGCTGGCGGTGTCATGTCGCTGCCGGAACGCCCTCGTCCGCAGGATTGACCACGCGTTTGACCGAGACGGCTGCGATCTCTTTGAGATCGAGCTTGCGCGGCGGACGCACCATCTGTCCGCTCTCAAGGTAGAGTTCAACGATCGGCCGCAGCGGCAGTCCCTGATGGATCCCACACACACGACCCACCGCGCCGGTGTTGAGCTTCACCCAGGTGCCGATCGGATAGAGACTGATCTGGTTGAGGAGTACCTTGACGAGCTGCGAATCGAACAGGCCTTGCTGGGTGACGAGCTCGCGCAGCAGATCGTGCGCTTGGGGCTGATGTTGCCGTTTGCTGCGCGGGCGCGTGAAGCTCTCGTAGAGATCAGCGAGGCCCACGATCTGCGCCCAGGAGTCCACCGCCTCGCCCTTCAAGCCTTGGGGATAGCCGCTGCCATCCAACCGCTCGTGGTGCTCCGCGGTCACACGGATGGCGCGCTCGACTTGCACCCGCATTTTTTGGAGGGACTCCGCCCCCACCGTCGGATGACGCTTGATGTCCTCAAAGAGAGGGCTCTGTCCCCCGCTTCCACTCGAAGCCGTCGCCTGCTGTAAAATCCGTGCCATCCCCACGTCGTAGAGCAAAGCACAGACGCCCAATTGTTCGAGCTCCCCATCGGGCAGTCGCAGCCCCTGCCCCAACGTCAAGGTCAAGAGGCACGTATTGACGATGTGCGTCGCCAGGTAGTGATTCTCACCCAGCGGGGAGACCGCGTGCCCCACGTAGGCCAAGAGTTCCTGACGCTCTTTGAGGTGGGCATTCAGCCGCTCGACCAGTTGGTGCAGCGGTAGGTCGTCAATGCTCTGGCCGCCGTGCGCTCGCTCAAAGATCGTGGCGGCCAGCGTTACGGCTTCCTGGTACAGTGACTCTGCCGTGGCTTCAGCCAATGGATCCTCCCTGGATAAAGTGTAGTAACTGCTCGACAGAAAAGGAGTTACATAGACTGCCTGGCGAGGCGGCTTGCGCACCAGCCGCTACAGGCTCAGACCCCACCGTTTTTATCATGAGGCAAATCGTCTCTGGCGTCAAGCGTTTAATGAGCTGGAGGACGTCCAGCCCGGCTTTGTCAGCCAGCCGCGTCCCAATGAGGGCGAGCCGATAGGGCTGTTGTTGCTCGGCGGCCTGGGTGACTTTAGCCAACGCCTCCTCAGAGGTGGTGACGTCTTCCACGCCATAGTGCTTCTGTTCGAGCTGGAGGCGCAGCGTCATGCGCGTATCAGCCGATTCCAGAGCGATCAGGACCCGCGGTGCTGGCGTCAGCATCAGGCGGCGTGACTCACGTGGTTACTCCCCTACTTTCCCCGATCGGCAGCAGGACGCGGAAGGTCGTTCCCTGTCCTGGTTGGCTCTCGACCTCAATCGTGCCGCGATGGGCCTCCACCAGTTGCTTCGCGACAACCAGCCCCAAGCCGATCCCCCGTGGCTTGGTGGTAAAAAAGGGCGTAAAGAGTTTCTGTTGGGTGTCGTCGTCCATCCCTGAACCGGTATCATGGATCGCCACTTGGACCTGCCCGTTGTTCGCCACGACCTCCACGTCGAGGCGTCCGCCATCGGGCATGGCTTGCACCGCGTTCGAGAGCAAGTTCGTGAAGACCCGCGTCAACTGCGCGCTGTCTCCCTGCAGGGGGGGCAAGCGTTCCGGCACCTGCGACCGCACTTCGATACCCTGGGCCTCGATGTGCGGTCGGAGCACTCCCATCGCGTCCTTGAGGACGGCTGGCATGGCCACGGCGGCGACGTGTGGTGCCCGGGGGCGGTTGAACTCCAAGATGTCACTGATGAGCCCTTGCATCCGCTTCAGTTCGCGGGAGCAGAGCTGGAGATACTCTGACACTTCTGGATCAGAGACCCTCGCCAGTTTCTGTGTCAGCAGATAGGTCGCGTTGGTGAGCGTGGCCAGGGGGGTCCGGAGATCGTGGCTGATCCCTGCGGTCAAGCGCCCGATGACGGCGAGCTGCTCGCTGTGCCTGAGTTGCTCGTGGGTCGCTTGCAGCTCCTGGGTGCGTTCGTGGATGCGTTGTTCCAACTTCTGATTCCACTCTTGCAGGGCGGTTTGCGCCTGCCGCAGTGCTGCCGTGCGCTCGACGACCAGTTGTTCCGTCCGCGTCGCTGCGCCGGTGATGATCAGGAGGAATCCCTGCAAGAGAGCGACAATCGCCAAGGCCCACGCTAACACCAGCCACGCCCCCCACGGCCGATGCGCGGCCAGGTAGTCCAGGGTGGGCCGGAACTGTAAGACCCACTGACGTCCAGCCACCGGGTAGGTCGAGGTCCACACCAGGCCGCGCGCAGCGTCCCACGGCACCTCGGGCTGCGCGCTCGAGACGAACAAGACCTGCTCTGCCTGCGGGGTGGTTTGGTCAATGACACGGAACTCGATGCCCTGCTGCGGCTGGTCGGTGAGGGCTGTCTGGATCCATGTCCCCAGGCGGAGGGCCAATAATCCAAACCCTTGGAGATGTGTCCGGCGCTCCTCCAGCGTCGCGTGGGGGACGCCGTTGCGATAAATCGGGAGAAAGACGAGTGCCCCAGATTGCTGTTCCGTCTCTTGCACCAGCGTCACGCGACCGGTCGCCACCATTTGGGCCGTATCGCGTGCCTGCTGCAGCGCCTCCCGACGCGTCGGCTCCGAGGCCATGTCAAAACCGAGGGCGATCTCATTGCCCGCATACGGCTCCACATAATAGATCGGAAAATACTCCTCGCGCTGCTCGGCGCGGACGATCCTCCCCTCCACGGTGCGTTCGGTGATGTGAAACGCGGGATAGCCCTCGGCCCGCGCGGCGTGCTCATAGGCCAGTCGCTCATCCTTTGGGACGCGCGGGATCCACTCGAGGGCCTGCACTTCCGGGTGCCGCGCCAGAGCGGTCGTCACAAAAATCCGGAATGCGTCCCGCTCCACCTGCACGGAGCCGGCGTAGAAACTCTCCAGCGACTGGAGGGTTTCCAGATTCTGCTCCAGCCGTCCCTCGATGGCGTACGCCAGCTGCCCTGCGTCACGTTCAAACGTGAGGTGCACACGACTGGTTTCCCATGCCCTGGCATACGCGAAGACCACGATGGCGATGGCAAAGGCGATGCTGAGCGGGAAGGCAACAGAGGTCCGCCGGCTCCGCCACAGCTCCCGTGGCGTGGCCAACCCGACGAAGAGGAGCGGTGTAAAGATGATGACGCCGAGCGTGTCGCCGACCCACCAGGTCCACCAACTGAAGGGCGCCGCAGCCGCCGAGATGGTCTGGCTGACGAAGAGCGTCGTCACTCCCCACGTGGCCGCCACCACGCAACTGATGGGCCCGCCCACGAGGAGGAACGAGACGACCGCTCGACCTCTATCGAGGGCGTGGGGAAATCCGACGAAGCGACGGATCAACCACGCCCCCAGCAGGGCTTGGAGGGTGGAGCCGACGCCGATGCTAGACGGAATCGCGATGGACCTCGCCAGCGCGGTAACGCTTGTGGCATCAAACGAGAGACTGGCATTGATCACGAAAGCGCCCAGCAACACCCCTGGCCAGACGCGATACCCCCACACGAGGAGCGCGGCTAAGGCAATGCCGGCCGGCGGCCAGATGGCCGTGGCGTATCCCGGCGGGATGGCGAGCAACAAACTCAGCCGGCCAGCGATGACATTGACGCCAGCCACGCCGAGGGCAATCACCCACCAACTGTTTCGTGAGGGGCATGAGAGCAGCGGTGCGGTCATCTCAAGCGGCCCTCATCACGTGGCGCCAGCGTCAGTCTGTGTCACTACTCCCCCCCCCCTGCTTTCCCCTAGGGGCAGCAGCACGCGGAAGGTCGCCCCCTGTCCTGGCTGGCTCTCCACCTCAATCGTGCCGCGATGGGCCTCCACAATTTGCTTCGCGACGACGAGGCCGAGGCCGCTCCCTTTCTTCTTCGTCGTAAAGAACGGGGTAAAAATTTTCTGGCGCGTCGCCTCGTCCATCCCGTGCCCACTGTCGCACACGCCGACTTCCACGTTCCCTTTGCTACTGTTTGTCCAGATCTCGAGGATCCCGCCTTCCGGCATGGCCTGCACCGCATTGACGAGGAGATTGGTGAACACCCGCACCAGCCGCTCGTTCTCGCCACGAATCTGTGGTAGTTGATGGTTAAAGTTGGTTCGAACTTCAATGCCGTAGGTCTCCACCATCGGCTGCACCAGCAACAGCGCTTCGGTCAAGAGGTCGTTAACGTACACCAGCTCGAGCGTCGGCACCCGTGGTCGGCTAAAGCCGAGTACGTCCTCGACGAGGCCGTGCATCCGCTTGACCTCGCGGCCTAAGAGTACTAAGTACTCGCGGACTTCCGGGTTGTGGTTTTGGGGTCCGATTTTGCTCTGGAGGAGGAAGGAGAGGTTGGTCACCGTCGCCAAGTGGGTGCGCAAGTCGTGACTGATGCCCGCGGCCCAGCGTCCAATCAGGGCGAGTTTTTCCATCTCGATGTGACCTGCCTCAGCCGGCGGAGTTTGCCCGTGCGCCTGCTGCGCGGCGAGCAGGGCGCGCACCTCGGCTTCGGAGTCATGGAGGCGCTGCTCCAACCGCGCAATCTCCGTCTGCAGGTGCTGGGATGTGGCGGGCTTGCGTGTCGTCGGCTTCATCGTCAGGCGGGCGCCTCGTGTGGTGCCTCGGTGGATGGCGTGTGTGGCTGGGTGGTCGGCGGGCGGCGCATCTGCGCGAGGAGCCACTGGTCGAGGACATCCTTTTTGGTGCGCCACTGCCGGCCCAGCTTAAAGCCTGGCAACCGCCTGGCCTTGAGCAGCCGGTAGACCGTCATCTGGTGGAGGCCCAGGTACTTGGCGATCTCCGCCAGGGTCATGATCTGCGTCCGTTGGCGATGTACTACGTCTGTCTGTGCCATACTACAATCAAGTGTACCTAACTTAAGTTAACTTAAGCTAGTATAAGCCACTTCTTTTTAACATGAAAGGATCATTGTGCGGTCAGGAGTTACGACAACGTGGCGTGGGAGCGTGAAAAAAATGTTCGGGAGAGGCAGGGGGTGAGCGTTCAGAGTTCAGCGATTGCCGTCGGGCGGACAGCGTCAAGCGTTGGGCGGCAGCGCAGAGGCGTTTCGTCCAACGTAGGACGTCGGACGCACGACGAAACGCCCGTCGTGGCCGCCGGACG
>CAZWYX010000025.1:0-15481 GCA_964638485.1 uncultured Planctomycetales bacterium
TGGTGTGAAACCATCCTTTTGAATTTGATCTACCACCTTGCCATAACGATCCAACAGCGCGGAAGACGCCACCACCAACTGTAGTTCTAACTGTGGATGTTCCTGGATAGCGTGCAAGACCGACTTGACGCGTGAGTAACTGGGTCGAGCGGTTACCACTACACAGACTTTACGTGGCATCGGTCATCTGCCCTGGACTATGGTTGGGGGAGGAGATCTTCTTCATAGAGCGGTTCATCTTTGGCCTTATTGCATCGTAATCGGCGCCCTACCACCATCTCCAACTGTCCAGCAGGAATACCCATGCCAGGCTTTTTTGCCACCAGGTGCTCCTTGCGCAATACCATCCCTGCCGCCAAATCTGCAGAGGTCGCGACACTCTTGGTAAAGATTTGGCGCAAGGGAGTCAGTTCCAAGGCCAAGGCATCTTTGTCCACCGAATGCTGCTTGATGGCTTCGATGAAACGGATGCCCTCTACTAATTGCTGAAGCTCGGCAGGTGTCAGCGATGCCACCACATCTGGACCAAACATGTCACGGCTCAGCGCCACATGGACTTCGAGCACCTCAACGCCGAGCGTGGCAGCCGCCAATCCTGAATACACGACACCCGAATGATCGGAAAGACCCACAGCACACGCATAACGCGCTCTGAACCATGGCAACATATTGAGTCCGATCTTCTCCGGCGGACATGGATAAGCTGACGTACTTTGCAGCACTACCAAGGAGACGCTATGGGGCTTTACACGCGCGACCGCCTCGTCAATTTCACGTACTGAGCTCATGCCAGTCGACAGTAGCATGGGCAAGCGGGTCTCGACCATCCGATCAATCATTGGCCAGTTGCTCAACTCTCCAGAGGCCACCTTCCAGGCAAAGACTCCTACGCGAAGGAGCAGTGCTACCGCCTCCATTGAGAACGGCGAACTCAAGAATTTTAAGCCGCGCTCCTCAGCGTGTCGTCGCAACGCACACCACTGATCTTCCGTGAAGGCGGTGCGTTCCCAGTAGGCGTAGCGGGAGACATCTTGCCGGCTAAAGTGGGTCCGCCACGGCTCACTCGGCGTACTCTCGGCATGGGCAATGTGCGTCTGAAACTTCACAGCATCAGCGCCAGCACGAGCAACGGCATCGATGAAAGCATGCGCCATCCCTAGACTCCCATCGTGAGACAAGGCTACTTCGCCGATGATGAAGGTGCGCTCCTTGTGCGGAAACTCAGTCCACTGCTTTATCATGATCATGTCTCTCGGATCTCGTTAATGGCGTTTGAAAATCGCGCACGGCTTGGCGGTAATTCTCGATATCTCCAATATCCCACCACTGTTCCTGAAAGGGAAAGCTGACCACCAACGCGCCATCGGCGAGCAGTTGGCCAATGAGGTCTGTCATGTCATACCGTTGGTTACTGGGGATCACTTGGAGCGCTTGCGGACTGAGGAGGTAGATGCCCGCATTGATGCAATGTTTCATCACCGGTTTTTCCCGCAGGTGGACGACGCGCACCCCATCGGTCTCGACGACGCCATACGGAATGGTGACGGCATGCTGGTGCACCGCGATCGTCATGGTGGCATGGTGTGCCTGATGGAATTCCCACAGGTCACCAAACCTTACCCTGGCGAGAATATCGCCATTCATAACCAGGAACGGCTGCTCTGACTTCGGTAGTAAACTCAGCGCCCCTGCCGTCCCAAGGGGTTGGTCTTCCCTGAGATAACGGATCTCGAGACCAACGCCCTCTCCATTCCCATAGCGTTGGGCAAACAACTCCGCCTTATAGTGTGTCGCCAAGTAGACCCGACGAATCCCGGCCTCTCGGAGTTGGTGGAGAACCAGTTCCAATAGTGGCCGGTCACCCACGGGTAGCAGTGTCTTTGGAAGGTTGTTGCTCACTGCGCGCAAGCGATTCCCATACCCCCCCACCATGACAACCGCTTCGATGGGTAACAGGTTGGGGCTTCCAGTGATGGGGCGCGTCTCTGAGACGCTTTTCATCAGTACACTTGACGTGGAGCTCGTCACAACGCCTCCTCGTGCACCACGGTGTCGGGCATCAGGGCTTCAGCGCCAATTCAGGGACTGACTCGTCTGGAGGTACCGCATCTTGTGGAACCTGTACTTTCGTTGCACTGCCGGCACGTGGCACCGACTGCTCACCGGGCTGCGGGAGGATGATGATCCGGCCTGCCGAAATCCCTGAGGCCGCCAGCCGTTGGGCCGCGTCCGCGTGCCAGCGCAAAGATGCCACGAGAACCCCGCCCCAATCTGCAGGGGGCACATCGCCGATACTCTGCACCGGATACCCTAGAAAACGCTCGTGGTCGGGCGGATCTTCGACGACGCCGACCAACTCGAGTCCCATCTCTCGAATAGACAAGAAAGCGATTTCGGCGAGCTCCCCCGTGCCCCAGAGGAGGATGCGGCGTTGGCCGGTTGCGGCCATCTGCGCCAGGTGCTCGCGCAAGAAGCGACGGACATCGCGGTAAAAAAAGAGCGAGTACTCAAGGTACTCGCGTGTGAGCCGCGCTTTTTCCATCATCCCCTGCGGGGTGATGAGGTAGCGGAGGCGGCTCCGCTGCACGTTGACGATCTTGATGTAGCCCTTCGTCGCGAGGCGACGCAGCATCAGGTTGGTGAGACCTAACGCGACACCGATGCGTTTGGCGAAATCGCGTTGCGTGGCGTCAGGTGTCTGCGTCACTTCATTCAGCAGATGCATGTCGCGGTAGGTTTCTGCTTTCATAAGGGACTGTGTCGCACTAGGAGGGCATGTTCACTAGCTGAACAGTTGTGTTCATCTTGTGAACATCATCCAATGTTTCAGCGTGTTTGTCAATCAAAAACGCGATTAATTTCACTCGCATCTCCTACTACTAACGTTCTACGTTGCGTACTTGTGGATAACTGAATAATTGGAGAGGAAATCTGTTGATAACTTTAAAAACTGTTGATAACTTGACACCCGGTAGGGGCTATTCTGAGGAGCAGACGGTGCGGAACCAGGGAATCGTGCGGCCCAACCCCTCGGCCAACGGCACGGTAGGTGACCAGCCAAGCAGCCGCTTCGCCAGTGTGATGTCTGGACAGCGCTGCTTGGGGTCGTCTTGGGGCAGCGCGCGAAAGACGATCCGACTGCGACTCGGGATCGCTTGCGTGATCTGCTGGGCGAGTTCCAGGATGGTGCACTCTTCGGGGTTGCCGAGGTTGACCGGCTGGACCGTGTCTGCCTGCATCAGTCGGACGATGCCCTCGATGAGATCGTCTACATAGCAAAACGAGCGCGTCTGGTGGCCATCGCCAAAGACGGTGATGTCGTCGCCTCGCAGGGCCTGCGTGATAAAGGCGGGAATGGCGCGCCCATCGTTCGTCCGCATCCGCGGGCCATAGGTGTTGAAGATGCGCACAATGCGGGTCGCCACACGGTGCTGCTGACGATATGCCATGGTGAGCGCTTCAGCAAAGCGTTTCGCCTCATCGTAGACGCCGCGCGGCCCGATGGGATTCACATGGCCCCAGTAATCTTCGCGCTGCGGATGGACTTGCGGATCGCCGTAGACTTCGGATGTTGAGGCGAGCAAAAATTTCGCGCGCTTCGCTTTGGCGATGCCTAAGGCGTTGTGTGTGCCGAGCGAGCCGACTTTCAGCGTTTGAATCGGATAGTGCAGATAATCGACCGGACTGGCCGGGGAAGCAAAATGGAGGATGTGATCCAGCGCACCCTCGATGTCCAATGGTTTGGTGATGTCGTGGCGGATCAGCTCCAGGCGGGGATGCGCGCGCAACGCGTCGAGATTCGCCTCGTTACCGGTGATGAAGTTGTCCACGCACAGGACGGTATGCCCCTCCCCCACGAGCCGCGCACAGAGATAGGATCCCAGGAAGCCGGCGCCACCGGTCACCATAATTCTCATGGACTGCCCTGCCGTCTCCAGTGCTGCGCCACGACACGTGCCACGCGCTGCACCGCTGCTCGGGTCATCTCAGGACAGAGGGGCAACGAGAGCGTGGCTCGAGCCGCGCGCTCGCTGTGGGGGAAACTCCCCCGTCGGTAACCGAGCCACCGTAACGCCGGCTGCAGATGCAGCGGCAACGGATAGTGCAGGCCCGTGGCAATGCCCTGTCGGGTGCAAGCGGCTTGCAACCGCGCGCGCTGCGGTGCGCGGATCACGTAGAGGTGATAGACATGCCGACGCCCCGGGAGTTCCTGCGGCAACACCTCCTCAGGGACACCGGCTGCGCGCAGCGCCGTCGTATACCACCGTGCCACGCGTCGCCGCTGCTGTGTCCACGTTGTCAAATGGCGGAGCTTGATCCGCAAGAGCGCTGCCTGTAGTTCATCCAAACGGCTGTTGTATCCGTGGATGAGATGCCGGTACTTCGTCTTGGCGCCATGCGTCCGCAACAAGCGAATGCGCTCGGCCAGCGTCGCGCTGCGGGTCAGCACCGCGCCCCCATCGCCGTACGCACCGAGGTTTTTCGCTGGATAAAAACTCAGACACCCGGCCTCGCCAAACGAGCCGACCGGCCGGCGATCGAAGGTCGCGCCGATCGCTTGCGCGCAGTCCTCGATGAGCGTCAGACGATGCCGTCGCGCCAACAGGCTCAACGCGCCCATGTCGGCTGGCTGGCCGTAGAGATGCACCGGGATGATGGCCTTGGTGCGCTTGGAAACTCGCTGCGCGACCTGGAGAGGATCAATGGTGTAGCTGGCTGGTTCGATGTCCGCGAACACCGGCTTGGCGCCCACCTCAAGAATCGCCTCGACGGTAGCAATGAACGTCAACGGCGAGGTGATCACTTCATCGCCTCGCCCAATGCCTGCGGCGCGCAGCGCCAGCTCCAGCGCATCCGTGCCCGAGGCCACGCCGACGGCGTGCCGCACGCCACACCAGCGCGCCAGCTCCCGTTCAAAGGCGGCCACTTCCGGACCTAAAATGTAGGCGCCCGACGCCAACACGCGCTGAATGGCCTGCGTGATCTCTGGCTGGATCGCGCGGTACTGTCCTACGAGGTCAACGAGTGGGATGGGGTGTGCTGCGCGAACCATGTGGCGGTCCGTCGGAGGCCCTCGACCAAATTCACCGTCGGCTGATAGCCCAACAACTGCTGCGCGCGTGTCAGATCTGCCCACGTATGCCGGACATCGCCTGGCCGCGGAGGCGTGTGCGTCGGTGCGATGGGCTTGTGCAAAATCTGCTGCAGCTCTTGGAGGAGTGCCAGGACGGTGTAGTGCTCGCCGCACGCCACGTTGATGACGTGACCGTTGGCCCCCGGCGCCTCACACGCCAAGAGATTCGCGGCGACGACGTTCTCGATGTAGGTAAAATCGCGCGACTGCAACCCATCGCCGTGCACCGGTGGCGGCTGCCCCTGCAAGAGGGACGTGATGAAGCGCGGAATCACCACCGCATATTCGTTCTCCAGACTCTGCCGCGGGCCGAAGACGTTAAAGTAGCGCAAGGCAACCGTCTCGACGCCATAGATGCGCGAGAAGAGTTGGCAGTACTGCTCCCCCATCCACTTGGTGAGCGCATACGGCGAGAGCGGTCGCACCGCCTGATCTTCGCGCTGCGGCAGGTGCTCTGTCTCGCCGTAGATGGAACTCGACGAGGCGCAAACGACCCGCTGCACTTTGGCCTCGCGCGCGGCCAACAGCACATTGAGGGTGCCTGACACATTCACCGCATGGTACTCGGCAGGATACCGGAGCGATTTCGGAACGCTCCGCAACGCGGCTTGGTGGAGGATGAAGCGCACACCACGCACCGTCCGCTGCACCGTCGCCACATCGCGCACGTCGCCTTCGATGAGGGTGATGCGATCCAGGCAACTCGCGAGATGGTGCCGCTGACCAGAGGAGAAATCGTCGAGGACAGTCACCTGCTCGCCGCGCTTTACCAAGGCCTCGACGAGGTGCGAGCCGATGAACCCCGCCCCGCCCGTCACCAGGAATCTCATTCGTACCGTGCCTGTATTGAGAGTCTCGAAGTCGCTACCACTGATCGCTGTTGAGTCCTCAGGAGGGGCGGGGTGAATCCAGCACCGCCGGTCACGAGGTCGTGGGCCATTAGAGGGGGCGAATCGCGGCCCGCCCCTTGGGCAGAGAGGCCAGGCGATTCCGCGTATCGAGCACGAGCGATGCCTCGCGGGTGATGAGCGCATAATCGAGTGTGCTATGATCCGTGACCAGAATCACGCAGTCGGCGGCGCGCAGGGTCTCGCGCGTCAACGCCACCGATGACAGCATGCGCTCGGGATCGAGCTGCAGCACCGGCACATACGGATCGTGATACTGGATCACACCCTCACGCTCCTTAAGGAGGCGGATGAGCTCGAGCGCCGGCGAATCGCGGGTATCAGTGACGTCGCGCTTGTAGGCCACGCCGAGCAGGAGGATCTGCGCGCCGCGGACGGTCTTGCCCTGGGCGTTGAGGAGTTGGGTCACGCGTTCCACCACATGGTGGGGCATGTAGCTGTTGATCTGGGCGGCGAGCTCAATCAAGCGTGCTTCATAGCCATGCATCCGCGCCTTCCACGAGAGATAGATCGGATCCGACGGAATGCAATGTCCGCCCAAGCCCGGGCCGGGATAGAAGGCCATGAACCCAAACGGTTTGGTCTGGGCCGCCTCGATGACCTCCCACACGTTGACGCCCAAGGCGTGGCAGAGGAGGGCCATTTCGTTGGCGAGGGCGATGTTGATGCTGCGAAAGGTGTTCTCCAACAACTTCACCATTTCTGCTGTCTTGGGCGACGAGACCGGGACCACCTGTGTCACAATCTGCGTATACAGCAGCCGTGCCAACTCGGTGCACTGTGCGGTCACACCGCCGACCACTTTCGGGATATTGTGCGTCGTAAACTGCTGGTTGCCGGGATCAATCCGCTCCGGCGAGAAGGCCAGGAACACATCCCGCCCCACGACGAACCCCTTGGCCTCGATGAGCGGCCGGAGCATCTCCTCCGTCGTCCCAGGATACGTCGTACTCTCCAAGATGATTAACTGACCCGCGCGCAACGTCTCAGCCACGTGGTGCGCCGCAGCGGCGATGAAGGAGGTGTCGGGTTCGCGCGTCTTCCGCAACGGTGTGGGGACACAGATGACGACGCAATCGCACGGCTGCAAGCGCTGAGAGTCGGTGGTGGCCTGGAGCTGCTGGGCCTGCAGGAGCGGCTGGAGGGCCGTCGCGGGGACATCCAGGATATACGACGCTCCGCGCATCACATCGCTGACCCGCTGGGCATCGGTGTCCATGCCGATCACCCGAAAGCCGGCGCGGGCGAACGCGACCGCCAAGGGGAGTCCCACATACCCCAGCCCCACGATCCCGATGGTCGCGGTGCGGCTTACGAGGCGTTCCCGTAATTTGTCGAACGTTTCCACGTCAGGTAGTGTGCTAGTGCGTCTTCCCATGATCGCGGACTCCAACTCGCTAGTGCTGTTAAGCGCGTGATCGCCAGTGAAGAATTCGTCGGCCGCGGTGCCGCATGCGGGGCATCACGCAATCGAACGCCCTCGAAAGCAACGGCCGAGATGCCCCACAGTTTAACGACAGCGCGCGCTAAGACATCACGACGGACCGCCCCTGCGTTAGCAACGTGGACGATGCCGGTTGCCTTTCGCTCCATGAGCTGAGCGATGCCTTCCGCCACGTCCATCGTATAACTGGGCGACGTCGTCTGATCCATGAACACAGGGACGGGCTGCCGGTGCTCACCCTGCTGAATGATGGTGTCCACAAACGTCGCGCGGCCGGGCCCAAACAAGGTGCTCGTTCGCACGATCAGCCACGGCAGCCCAGACCTTTGGACGGCTGCTTCAGCCGCGAGCTTGGTCTGTCCGTAGTAATTGACGGGATGGGGTGCATCCGTCTCAGTGTACGGGGTCCCTTTCAGTCCGTTAAAAACATAATCGCTACTGACGTAGATGAACCGCGCGCTGCACGCATGTGTCGCCTCAAGGAGGTGCTCGGTGGCTTGCACGTTCGCAGCCCATGCCTGGGCTCGGTCCGTCTCACACTGATCTACGTTGGACTGCGCCGCTGCGTGAATAATGAGTTCCGGCCGTCGCTGGCCAACGTGCCGCAAGACGGCTGCACGATCGGTTAAGTCGCACTGGATCTGCTGCGCGTCGTCGGTGGCGCGACGACTCAGCGCCCAGACCTCATCCAGCGGTGCGAGACGCTTGTGGAGCGCTTGGCCGAGCAGTCCGGTTGAGCCAGTGATAAGGATCCGCACGCAGTCGTTCCTTCAGTGGCGCCCACCAGGCTCGATGGTCGCGATACCACTGCACCGTCTGGGCCAGCGCTTCCTCCAACGCATGGCGAGGCCGCCACCCGAGCCGTGCCAGCTTGCTGCCGTCGAGGGCATACCGCCGGTCATGGGCGGGACGATCCGCCACCGGTGTGATGACGTCCTCCCCCACCCCCAGCGCCTGCGTCAGACGGCGCGCCAGTTCCCGATTCGTGAGGAGGTGCCCACCGCCAATGTTATAGATCTCGCCCGGCACGCCTCGCTCAAGGAGGAAGTGTAACGCCGCACAATGATCTTCCACAGCGAGCCAATCGCGCACATGCAGCCCGTCGCCGTAGAGTGGTACCGTGGTTCCCTCCAGGATATTCGTAATAAAGAGCGGGATGATCTTCTCTGGGAATTGGTAGGGCCCAAAGTTATTCGAGGAACGCGTGATGATGACCGGGACGTGATGGGTCATGAACGCGGCGCAGGCTAACAGATCGCCCGCCGCTTTACTGGCCGCGTACGGACTCGTCGGTCGCAGAGGATACTCTTCGTGTGACGATCCCTCAAGGATTTCTCCGTACACCTCGTCGGTGCTGATGTGCAGGAAGCGCTGGATGCGTTGCTGCCGAGCCACATCGAGGAGGACCGCCGTCCCCAGGATGTTCGTCTGGAGGAAGGGTGCTGCGTCGGTGATCGAACGATCCACATGGCTTTCGGCGGCAAAGTGGACGACGGTATCGCACCCTGTCATGGCACGCGCAACCATCGCCGTATCCGTAATGTCACCCTGCAGGAAGGTGTACCGTGGATCCTGCGCGAGCTGCTCTAAGTTCGCGAGATTGCCGGCGTAGGTGAGTTTGTCCAGGACGACGATGTTGACGTTCGGTGCATGCGCCAGGAGGAACCGCACCCAGTTCGAGCCGATGAACCCCGCGCCTCCTGTTACAAGGATTTGCTGCATAGGGATGACGCCGTGCCCTGCACGCGGCCAGCGACGAGTTGGTTCGCCCGGAGGAGCGACTCGAAGGTGCCGGCATCCGTCCACCAGCCGGGCAAGATGTTGAAGGTGGCCTCCCCTCGCTTGATGTACGCATTATTGACGTCGCTGACCTCGAGTTCACCTCGCGCTGAGGGCGTGAGCGTCCGGATGATGTCAAACACTGAGGCATCGTACATGTAGATGCCGGTGACGGCGTAGGTGGATTTGGGCTGTGTCGGCTTCTCTTCGATGCCCACCAGTTGCTGGTTGCGAATTTCGGCGACACCGAACCGTTCAGGATCTCCAATCGCTTTCAGGAGCAGCTTGGCCCCTCGAGGCTGGCGACGGAATTCCTCCACATAGGGGCGGATGCTGTCTTCCAGGATATTATCGCCCAGGATGACGACCAACTGATCGTTCTCGGCAAAATGCTCGGCGAGCCGTAAGGCATCTGCAATGCCTCCTTCACCGCGCTGATAGGTATAGTTCAAATGCTTCAGGCCAAACTCTTCCCCATTCCCCAACAATCGCAAGAAATCCCCCGCGCTATTCCCACCCGTCACCACCATGATCTCGGTGATGCCCGCATCCACTAACGTCAGGATGGGATAGTAAATCATCGGCCGGTTGAAGACGGGCAAGAGGTGCTTGTTCGTCACGCGCGTCAGCGGCTCCAAGCGCGTGCCTAAGCCCCCGGCTAAGACGACGCCTTTCATCTACCGGTCCTTGCGGTGCCAATCATACGGGACCTCTGCGCTCTGCGGATCCACGCGATACTCATCCGGTTGCTGATGCTGATACGGATACGTCGGGACGTTCATGACGATGGATTCTCCGTCGCTGACGCCCTGAAAGCCATGGAGCACGAGCGGCGGCACCTTCACCAACAACGGCTGGTAGATCCCGAGGAAAAATTCGTTGGTCTCGCCCTTGGTCGTAGACGCTGAGCGGTTGTCATACAACACCAGCTTAATCATCCCCGCGACACAGGCGAAGTGATCTGTTTGCTGTTTATGGTAATGCCAGCCCTTGACGATGCCCTGGAACACCGTCGTCACATACACCTGTCCAAAGCGCTCAAAGAGCGCATCATCTGCGCGGAGCACTTCCATGAGCCGCCCGCGCTCGTCCGGAATCCATTTGAGCGGTTTGACGACCACACCCTCAATCACGGCCTCACCTCCCATGACCTACGTAGGCACCTACGTAGGTCATACTCGACGGCAAACGCCCCCAGCGTTCGGTGTGCTGGGGTCATCCCGCCACCTGCCTCGCCCGTCGGGCACCACCCAATGGCACACTCCCATGATGGGCTGCGTGCAGCAGTTCGCAGGCAGGTGGTGGGGTCACGTAGGATTCTCTCGACCGATGCCGACGTACTGGAAGCCCAAGGCACGCAGTGCCTCCGGATCCAAGAGGTTGCGTCCGTCCACGATGGTGGGCTGCCGCAGGAGCGATTTCAGCCGAGCAAAATCCAGGGTTTTAAATTCTGGCCACTCGGTCACGATGGCGAGACAATCAGCCCCCTCGGCCACCGCGTACGGATCGTTGCACAAGGTCACCGGCAGGCCGCGAAACAGGCCGTTCGCGATGGACAGGGCCTGCGGATCATACGCCCTGACCGTTGCGCCCACCTCGCAGAGTCCGCGCACGATATCAATGGCCGGGGCAAAGCGCATGTCATCGGTACCGGCCTTGAACGCCAAGCCCAGCACGCCAATCGTCTTGCCGGAGAGCACCCACAGCGCGGATTCAATCCGACGCACAAAGTGGCGTTTCTGGTCTTCGTTGATCTGTTTGACCGCCTTGAGCAACGTAAAGTCATAGCCCACTTGCTCGGCGATCCGGATGAAGGCCTCCAAGTCCTTCGGAAAACAGAAACCGCCAAACCCGAGGCCGGCGTTGAGAAACGCGCGACCGATGCGCGGATCCAGGCCCATCCCCTCAGCGACATCGGTGACATCCGCGCCCACCCGCTCACACACCTGCGCAATCGCGTTGATGAAGGAAATCTTCATGGCCAGAAACGCGTTGGAGGCGTGCTTGATGAGCTCAGCGCTTTTGACGTCGGTGGTGACGATCGGCGCCTTGAGCGGCGCGTACAACTGCAGGAGCAACTGCTGCGCCCGTGCCGAGGACACGCCCAGCACGATGCGATCCGGATGGAGGAAGTCGTGGACGGCTGTGCCCTCGCGCAAGAATTCAGGGTTGGAGGCCACATCAAATTCCACCCCGGCCTTGACGTGGCGTTGGAGCGTGCGCTCAATCCAGTGACCGGTTTCCACCGGCACGGTTGATTTCTCGATGATGAGGCGGTAGTCGCTCAGGTGCTGCGCGATGTCACACACGACATGCTCAACAGCCGCCAGATCGGCGGAACCGTCAGGTCGCTGCGGCGTGCCCACGCAGATGAAGATGAGCTGCGCTTGCCGCACCCCCTCAGCAATGGTGGTCGTCACGCGCAGCCGTTGGGAGGCGAGGTGCCGGCGCACCAGCGGTTCCAGCTCCGGCTCATAGAACGGCATCTTCCCGTGCTGGAGGCCTTCGATGCGAGCGGTGTCCTGATCCACCGCTACCACCTGATGCCCCAGCTCCGCAAAGCAAGCCGCCGTCACCAGCCCGACATGACCGACACCAATCACCGCAAGTTGCATCGCCATAAACACCTGATGATACTACAGAGGCTACCCGTTAGCAAGGCCTTACGGTGTGGTGGTAGGCGGGGTATAGTACGGCGTGCCGGCATAGAAGGCGCTGGACTGTGAGCCGTGCTTGGGCTGATGGTACGAATCCTCCAGCGACAGCGGGATCTCAGGAAATGCCTTCAGCACGAACGACAGGAGGAACACGCCTCCTAAGTCGCGGTCCTCGCCGACCGTCACCTGCATCAGCCAGTCATGGAGATCGCGGGTCACGATAATTTGGAATTCGCGATTGCGATTGATCCGCTTGGCGCTGCCCGCCACCTCTTTGTAGGTAAAACGATTGAACCAGTCCACCCACCACTTCGGATGCGGCTGCCAGCGCAGGTCCAGCGTCATCTCGGAGCGACTCTCACGTTGGTAGCGATGGCCCACACCGATGAACCACCGCGGGCGTTTCATCTCGAGGATCTCCTCGGAACCGCGCTCGCGCAACTCCAGAGCGGTCAACGGCGTCCTGGCCACCACGGGATCACCGCTGAAGACTACGTCAAGGTTCCACGTCGGAAAGACATCCTGGCGGTGATCGTAGGAGGTATCCGATTCGATGCGGAGGTTCGGATGAGGTTGCAGCTCGAGATCAGCGGTGATGTTGCTCAGTTGCCATGCCTCTTTTGTCACCACGTTATCGTAACTCGACGACAACAGGAGGCGGCCCATGTCTACCTTCTGTTCACGGTCACCGATGAGCTGCTTGGCTTGCAGTTTGTTTTCCAATCCCAGCGAAAATGTCCGTTGGCGGCTCCCGCCGATCCCAGCGGCCGTCGGATGCCCAGCGAGCAGCGTAGACGCAGGCGCCCAGCTGAAACCCACCGCAGGAGTAATGACGTGTCGCAGCTGTTGGATGGCGACGCCGAAGAGATTGGCCTGCACATCAAAGAGGCGATAGAGTTTCGTGCTCGCATCCACGCCCAACTTCGCGGCACCGACGAGATAATGGCGTTTGCCATCAGCCCGATCGTCGCCTCCTGGATCATCCTTGCGATAGTACGTTTGTTGGACGCTGCCTCGCGGTGTCACGTGGAGATAGCGCAGCAGCCGCCAGCCGTATTTCAGTTCATTGACGATATCCACGCTGGCCGTATCATCGTCTCGATCGTCGCTGCGGGCTGGTTTATGGTTGGAATTGCTTGCCGCTACCGACGAGGCGTAAAAGAAGGGCGTATCCCACACGCGCTGCTCGAGCAACTCCCATTTGGCTTCAGGCAACAGTTCCGTCACCGTCTGAAAGCGATTGACGCGCCTCTTGAAGAGCGCCGTCAAGGTGGACATCGGCCGCGTGTGGGTCAAGAGGGCGAAGCTCTCCGGCTCGGTGTCGGATTGGAACTCTTCGCGAAAGAGGAAATCCCGTCGAAAGTCCACGTCGCTATACTTCTGGAAATCCACGAGGAAATTCGTCGAGGGGGCGATGTCCCACCGATGCCGCAGCAGCACGCGGTAGCGATCGTGATCTTGCCCTTTCAGGAGTTCTTCTTTGCGCTTGTGCTGGTCCGGCTCTTCGTTGTAGTACGTCCGGAGCAAGCCATAGCCGAGATGCCGCGTCCGATATTTGAAATCGAGCCCTTGCGCGTGCCCAAAATAGCGCCGCCAGTCCCAATGGAATGTGCCCTTGGCATTGGCGGTGAGCTCATAGCGGTACTTGCCGAGGAGGAACTGTCCCCACGGCTTCTTCTTCCCAGGAAAAAAGGACCACTTCTGCCGATTCTCCCGCAGGGAATAACTCCACCGCGGCATGTACCAGAGGCGTGTATTGCCGACGATAAACCACACGTGCTTGGCGACGACTTTGTCATCGAGGTAGACCGTCGCCTGCTTGGATTGAAAGCGATAGTGCGGGGGATCCAACTCACACGTCGTGACGTACCCGTTGCGAATGCGCAGCGTGTGCTCGGCGGTCTTGACCACATGGGGACCACGGCCATACCAGGGAAAAAACTCGCCACCCCCATGCAGGACGGTTCCCTTTTTCGTCCGAAAGTTGTAGTACACCGTCTCGCCGGTCAGCACGCCCTCAGGACCCGTGAGCCGGACGTGCCCCTCGGCCAAGGCATCGCGCGTCTCGCTAAACACGATGACGCGATCACAGGTGAGGAGCAGACCTTCGTGGGTGATCCGCACATGCCCGTGCCCCACCACCTGTTGGGTCTCTGGCGAAAACTCGATCACATCCGCATGGGCTTGCACCGGAACATCAGGAGCGGGGGCTGTGGTGAGGGGTCCTGGCGCTGGCAGCGGCACTTCCTGTGGATACGGGACGACGGGCTCGAGGACTTCAGGGGTGGGCTCGACCGCTGCTGGCGGCGCTGGAGGCCGCGGCGACAGCGGAGGTGCTTCACCAGGTGCAGGCGCGCTCAGTCGCTCAGGGGGTGCTGGAGGCGCTGCCGGTGGGATCGGTGGCGCTGCCGGCGGTGGGGGTGGTTTGGCCACCGGATGAATCCGGACCGGCGGTGCGCCGATCACTCGGATGATGGCTGGCTTCGAGATGACCGGAGGAGCGAGGGCGAGTCCTGCGGTCTGCTGTTGCACTCTGGCCTGACTGATGCGGAGGTAGAGTTCGGCCCACGGATCCTCAGGCGATTGCTCCTGCGCCTGCTCGAAGAAGGGCGTCGCCTGCGCGTAGTGGCCTTCACGAAAGAGCCGCTTGCCCTCAGCGAACGAGGCGCTGCGCTCATCCTGCGGCACGGCTGTCGTGGTCGCGGGTGCGCGCCCAGCGGCCCACGTGGACCACTGGTGGCAGACCATCGTGGTCAGGAACATCCCAACCAGGACGAGCGCAACGCGCATCACGCGTCTCAACGACTGGCACTCCTCGCGGTGGCTCGTGCCGTAGGGGTGGGATGACGGACAGGGGTGGGCGTGGGTTGCTCGTTACGCCTCGCCAGCGGACCGCGCTGCGCGACCGGCAGGGCTTCCCAATCCTTGAGGAACCGCTGCAATCCGAGGTCTGTCAAGGGATGAGCGATCAAGCGCTCTAACACCGCGAACGGCATCGTCGCCACATCGGCGCCGATGCGTGCCGCCTCGACCACATGCAACGGATGGCGGATGCTCGCCACGAGAATCTGCGTGGTGAAGTGATAGTTGGTAAAGATCTCGCGCAAATCGCGAATGATGGCCATCCCGTCGTGACTGATGTCATCGAGTCGCCCGATGAACGGCGAGACGTAGGTGGCCCCTGCTTTGGCCGCCAGCAGCCCTTGGCTCGGAGAAAAGCACAGCGTGACGTTGACGTGGATGCCCTCGCGCGTGAGTTGCCGCGTCGCCGCTAACCCAGCCTTCGTCAGCGGCACTTTGGCGACGATGTTCGCATGGAGCTTCGCCAGGCGTCTGGCCTCTGCCACCATGCCGTCGGTCTCGGTACTGATCGTCTCCGCGCTAATCGGTCCATCCACGAGCCGCGTGATGTCGCGTAAGAGCTCACCAAAATCGCGCCGCTCTTTGGCGACGAGGGTGGGGTTCGTAGTAATGCCATCAATCGCTCCCCAACTGACCGCCTGACGAATGTCCTCAAGGTTGGCTGAATCGAGGAAAATTTTCACCCCGCCCCTCCTTT
>CAZWYX010000025.1:15581-19273 GCA_964638485.1 uncultured Planctomycetales bacterium
ATAGATGACGATGCGATTCCGTCCGCTGGCCTTCGCCTGGTAGAGCGCTTGATCCGCGCACTCGAGGAGCTCCGACGCGGTACTCCCATGCAGCGGAAACAACGCGATGCCCATACTCACCGTCACGTGGACCGTCTCATCATACGCGCGGACCGTCTGGTCAGCCACCAGTTGGCGAATCCGCTCGGTCACCAGCGAGGCCTGCTCGCGTCCGCTTTCCGCTAACCCCACCACAAACTCTTCGCCGCCATAGCGCCCCACGAGATCAATCTCGCGCACGTTGACCTTCAAGAGCTCGGCGACGTGCTTGAGGACCTCATCACCGACGAGGTGGCCATACGTGTCGTTGAGCGTTTTGAAGTGATCCAGATCGGCCAACACGACCGCCACCGCGAACTGATGGCGAGCGGCGCGGCGCAATTCTTCGTGGAGCCGCTCCAGGAAATACCGTCGGACCCACAGGCCGGTTAAACCGTCGCTCACCGCCAGCCGCTCCAGCTCGTCATAGAGCGCGATGCGGTGGAGCTGCAGGGTGACCTGCTGGGCGATGACTTGGGCACGCCCAAACTCGCTCGCTGGCAACTGTTCACACACCATGATCCCCACCACCTGCTCGTGGAAGACCAGCGGAATCCAGGCAAAGCTCGTCGCGCGCACCTCGCCCCACGGTAACGGTTTCCCTGCGGGCACATGCTGCGGCGTCGCCTCGCGTTGGATCACCTCCAGCAGCGGCTGCTGCCAGCGCGGCTCGTCGGCGACCTGCTCGCCTCGCACTTCACGGGCCTCCACAGAGCCCACCCACGCCTCACGACAGCTCAGGCGTGGTGCGGAGGGAGATCGTGCTGTGACCAACAGCCACCACCGCTGAAACGAGAGCGTCGTGGAGAGGACGTTGGTCAGGGTTTGACAGAACGCGGCGAGGCGCACATCGCCAGCGGTGTCTTTCGTGACACGATAGAGTTCGCTTAAGCGGGTGATCTCGGTCACCAGGCTCGTCTGCTCCTGCGTGAGGGTGGCCACGCGTTGCTGCAGCTGCTCCGCCGCCGTCTGCAACGCCTGATGCTGCGTGGCCACCGTGTGTACCAGGCGCTGGCGCAGCCGCTGGGCCTGCCACGGCACGAGCGGGAACGCCACCAACAGACCCACGGGGGCGAACAGCCAGGCGGTGAGGGGCTGCGGTGCAGTCGCGAGGAGACCCGCGCAGGCGAGCAGCGCCACGCCCACGGCCCAGGGCCATTGCCACCGCAAGCCCACGAGGACAATGAGTAATGCCAGCCACGCCATCATGTGCTCCAGAGGCGATTGCGCCCGGCCTGCTTGGCGCGATACAAGCGCGCATCCGCCAAGCGCAACAGCTCAATCGGCTCCTGGCCTTCATCGGGATAGTGCGCGAGACCGATGGAGACGGTCACGTGGGTAGGTTCTCGTCGTAGGATAAATGGCTCGCGTTCGATGGCGGCACGGATCTGCTCACTCTGACACACCGCCTCCGCCGGCGCCGCGGGACTCAACAGGATCGCGAACTCCTCCCCGCCGTAGCGCGCCACCAACCCTTCCGGCCCAGCACAGGTGCGCAGGATCCGCGCCACCCCCTGGAGCACGAGATCCCCGGCGGTGTGGCCTAGCGTGTCATTATACCGTTTGAAGTAATCAATGTCTACCATCAGGAGCGCGCGCGTCTCCCCTTGCCGCTGGGCACGGCGGAGCTCGTGCTGGAGCCCCTCGAGGAATGCCCGTCGGACCAGCAGCCCGGTGAGCCCATCCGTCATCGCGAGCGCTTGCGTTTGGGCGTACAGGCGTGCCGCGGTGATGGCGGTGGATCCCAAATCCGCGATGATCCCGAGGAGCCGCAAGTCATCCTGCGTGTACGCGCCGACATCCGCGCTATCGAGTCGCACTAATCCCTCGACCCCGCGGTCCACGATGAGGGGCGCTGTGAGCACGGCGTGGACCGTGCGTCCCTCGAATGTCCTGGGGTCGTACTGGGGCTCGCGCGCCACATCGTCCACGAGCAGCCCTTTGCGCGTGCGCAACACGAGCTGATCGAAGGCGTCCCCTTGTTTCGCGGCAATCGGCGGCACCCCGTGCGCTCGCTGAGAGGCGGTCAGCGCCAGCCGTTGGCTGTCGCGATCCACCAGGAACAGCAGCGCCTCGTGCGATTTGCCGACCATCGCCACACTCTGCTCCACAATGAGCCGACAGACTTCGGGGAGCTCGACGGTCTGCGTGAGGTGTTGGGCGAACGCTTGGAGGGCGCGATACCGCTCCACGCGGCGCCGCAGGCCGGTCAGGGCGTGGTCGAGGCGCGTGACGTCGGTGCGCAACTGATGGTGGGATTCTTCCAGGCGCTCGGCCAACAGGAGGTGCTGCTGACGCTCCCCTCGCAGGCGGCGTGACACCTGCCCACCGACGAGGGCCATGGCGCCGATGAACCCACTGTGCAGGAACAGCGTGCCCTGCATCCGGATGCCGGCGAGCCACGCGACGAGCAGGAGTGAGCCGCTCAGCAACAGCAGGCCCTGACCACGGCCGCCCACCAACCAACCCCAACACGTCACCAGCCCATAGCCCATCGTCACGGCGGAGAACCAGCGCTGGGTTATGAGGGCAGGCTCAAGGGGAATGCGGTGGGCCGACCAGAGACCGACGAGGGTCACACCTCCCCACAGCAGCCACGGGAGCAGCGCCGTCTTGGATGTGGGCAGAGGGGCAGGCGTCTCGATGGTCGCACCCTGCGTCTTAAAGGAGCACCCGTGTCTGTGGAGGAAGCGTTCCTGCGCGCGTGGAGCGCTCGCTCCACGGCGCGTCTACGCGATCGCAGCGTCGGTTTCAGGGTCGAAAAAATGGGCCTGCGTCATGTCGCAGACGATGTCCATGTCCTGATTGAGCTCAGGACGATCGTGGGCGCCCACGCGGGCCACGAGGTGCTGGCGGCCGGCGGCCAGGTAGATGTACACTTCCGAACCCAGCGGTTCCAGGACTTCTACCGTCGCGGTTACCACGTTTTCTTTGGGGGCATCGGTCACAAAGAGTTTGTCGTAGATGTCCTCGGGACGAATACCAAAAATGACGGCCTTCCCTTCATAGGGACTCAGTTTGGGGGCCAGCTCCTCCGTCACCCGCAGACGGAACTTCCCCTCGTCAAAACAGTAGCCCTGCTGGAGTTTCACGATCCGCCCTTCGAGGAAGTTCATCGGCGGACTGCCGATGAAACTCGCCACGAAGCGATTCACCGGATGCTCGTAGATCGTCATCGGATCAGCCACCTGCTGGAGGCAGCCGTCTTTCATGACGGCAATCCGATCTCCCATCGTCATGGCTTCCGTCTGATCGTGGGTGACGTAGATCATCGTGGCCTGCAGGCGCTGGTGGATCTTTTTAATCTCGGTCCGCATCGTGACCCGCAATTTGGCGTCGAGGTTACTCAACGGTTCATCGAAGAGAAAGACCAATGGCTTGCGCACAATGGCGCGCCCGACGGCGACGCGCTGGCGTTCACCGCCGGACAACGCGCGGGGTTTGCGATCGAGCTGGCCGTTCAAGCCCAGAATCTGGGCGGCCTCTGTGACGCGCCGAGCAATCTCCGCCCGCACGATCCCGCGCAACCGCAACCCAAACGCCATGTTGTCGTAGACGGTCATGTGCGGATACAGGGCGTAGTTCTGGAACACCATCGCGATGTCGCGGTCCTT
>CAZWYX010000026.1:0-17018 GCA_964638485.1 uncultured Planctomycetales bacterium
ACATTAAATGACCAGTCATAACTCCTGATGTAAACAGCAATAAAAAGAAGGGGGTCTGACCCCTGTTTTGGCTTGCAGAATGCTGAAGTTCTGATATACTGAGATTCGTTGTGGCATCCTCACAGGAGGTGACTATGTCTGCAAAGGTGGTTCGACAGGTCAATGAGCGGAACCAAATCACGATCCCACCGGAGCTGCTGCGGCGGCTTGAGATCCAGCCGGGAGGCCTGGTGCATCTCTCGCTGGTGAACGGCGGCATTATGCTCCAGCCGGTGGATGTGGTGGAGCGCAAAGCCCTGCACGAGCTCTCAGGCGCACAGCACGCTTGAGTTCCCCATGCAGATTACCGTGAACGGCGAGCGCCGCGAGGTGGCCGGGCCACTGACGGTGGCCGCCTTACTGAACGAACTCCGCCTGGATCCACGACTGGTCGTGGTGGAACATAACCGGCAACTGGTCAAGCGGTCAGCGTTGACTGACACGTTCGTCCAATCGCACGATACCTTCGAAATCATCCGTATCGTTGGAGGTGGTAGTGAGTAAACCCAATGCCCTCGTCATTGTGGAGTCACCCGCCAAGGCGCGGACGCTCACGAACATTCTGGGCTCGGCGTATGAGATCGCCTCATCCATGGGCCATATCATTGATCTGCCGCGTCGGAAGATGGGCATTGACATCGCGCACGCTTTTGCACCGACCTACGAAGTCATCCCTGGACGCAAAAAATTAGCGCAGGCGTTACGATCGCAGGCCAAGGGCAAGGCGAAGATTTTTTTGGCCACCGACCCCGACCGTGAAGGCGAGGCGATCAGTTGGCACATTGCCCAGTTACTCAACGATGGTAAGAGCGAGCAGACACTCCATCGCATTGTCTTCCATGAAATCACGAAACGTGCCATTGAGCACGCGATGAAGCATCCAGGCGACATTGACGTCAAGAAAGTCAACGCCCAGCAGGCGCGCCGGATTCTCGATCGGCTCGTCGGCTACACGCTCTCCCCGCTCCTCTGGCGCAAAGTTGGCCGCGGGCTCTCGGCTGGTCGCGTGCAATCCGTGGCGGTCAAACTCATTGTGGATCGCGAGCGGGCGATTGAGGCGTTTACGCCGCAGGAGTATTGGACGATCACTGCGCTCGTGAGCCACGGTGATGAGGCGCCACGATTCACCGCGCAGCTCGATACCGTCAACGGTCAGAAGGCCGAGGTCGCGACTCAGGCCCAGGCGGATGAGATCGTCGCGGCACTCACGCACCAACCACTCGCTGTCTCCCAGGTCGAAAAGAAAGAACGCAAGCAACATCCGCGCGCGCCCTTTACGACGAGCACGTTGCAGCAGACCGCCTACAATAAACTACACTTCTCGTCCGCGCGGACCATGCGACTGGCACAAGACCTCTATGAAGGACTCGAGATCGGCGAGGCCGATGCCACTGGCCTCATCACCTACATGCGCACGGACTCGGTCCGCATCGCGTCGGAGGCCCTCAGCGCCGTGCGCGAGCATATCCAGTCAGCCTATGGACAGGAGTATCTCCCGGCGCAGCCGAACGCCTACAAATCGAAACGGACCGCGCAGGAGGCCCACGAAGCGATTCGGCCAACGGATGTGCGTCGGACGCCGGACCAACTGAAGCCCCATCTCAGCGAGGCGCAATTGGCGCTCTATCAATTGATCTGGTCGCGGTTCGTCGCCAGTCAGATGGCGGAAGCCATCTTTGAGGCGACAACGGTCACCATCGCCGCCGGTCCCTACACGTTGAAAGCCACTGGTCGCGTGCCGCTCTTCCTTGGATTTTTGAAGGCGTACGGTGTCACGGCGGAGGAGGATGAGGATACCCCGGAAGAGGAACGCCTGTTCCCTGCGCTTACCGATGGCGATCCCTTAACCCTCCATGAATGTACGCCGGAGCAGCACTTCACGAAGCCGCCGCCGCGATTTACCGATGGCTCACTCGTCAAGACACTCGAAGACAATGGCATCGGGCGGCCCAGCACGTATGCACCGATCATTCAGACGATTGTGGAGCGCGACTATGTCCGTCGGCAAGGCGGGAGTTTTATTCCGACGCCGATGGGGCGCGTGGTGACCGATCTCCTCACGCAGCATTTTCCGCAGATCATGGATGAGGCGTTTACCGCAGCGATGGAGACGCAGTTGGACGAAATCGAGGAAGGCCATGTGGAGTGGGTGGAAGTCCTGCGGCAATTCCATGAGCCGTTTCAGCGGACGTTGGAGACGGCCCAGGTCCAGATGCGTAACGTCAAACGCGAAGTGATCCCGGTTGGTGAGACGTGCCCGCAGTGCGGACGGCCGATGGTCATCAAGTGGAGCCGCTACGGCCAGTTCATCGGCTGCTCCGGCTTTCCCCAGTGTAAGCAGGCCAAACCTCTCTCGACGGGTGTCAAGTGTCAGCAGCCCGGGTGCGAGGGGGAGCTCGTTGAGCGGCGGGGCCGAAGGGGCAGAGCGTTCTACGGCTGTTCCAAGTATCCAACGTGCCGCGCCGTGATGCGTCGCTTGCCCACGGAGCATGAGGAGGAATCGCAGGCGCGTGAGCTCAGCGATTGATCGTTCCATCGAGCGCTTCCTCCACTACTTGGAGGCGGAACGGAACGCCTCAGTGCATACGCGACTGAACTATGCGCTCGATCTCCAGCAGTTCCGTGCGTTTCTGGGGGACCAGTCGCTTGAGGGGATAGACCAGCTAGCGCTCCGACGGTTCCTGGTGTCGTTACATGACCATCAGTACGCGAAACGCTCGATGGCTCGCAAAGTCGCTAGTATCAGGAGTTTCTTTCGGTACCTGTGTCGCGAAGGGTATCTCGCGACCGATCCTAGTCGCGCGCTGACCGCGCCGAAACTCGATCGGCGATTGCCTCAATTTCTCGATGTGCGCGAGGCGGCCCAACTCGTGGAGGCACCCGCCGGCGACGGCTGGTTGGCGCTGCGCGATCGAGCGCTCCTCGAACTGCTCTACTCCGCTGGGATTCGCGTGAGCGAACTGGTGCAGTTGCGATTGACTGATGTGGATCTCATCGGTGGGGCGGTGACGGTGCAGGGTAAGGGCCAGCGGGAACGGTTGGTGCCGATCGGCCGACCGGCTGTGGAAGCCCTCCAACGCTACCTCGAACGACGCCAGCCGTCCCAGGGCACAGAGGCCAGGATGTTCTTGAATAAAAATGGCACCCCGTTGACCGACCGCAGCGTCCGTCGGATCATACTCCGGGCGCTCAAGCAGGTGGATTTTCAGAAGCACGTCTCACCCCACACGCTGCGCCACACGTTTGCGACGCACCTATTAGATCAGGGGGCCGATCTGCGCAGCGTGCAAGAACTCTTAGGCCACAAGAATCTCTCGACGACGCAAATCTACACCCATGTGACCACCAAACGCTTGAAAGAGATCTATGACCAGGCCCATCCCCGCGCCTAACGCGCGTCCAGCGTCCAGCGTTCAACGTCCGGCGAATAGCGTTTCGTTGAGCGTCAGGCGTCTGGCGTGTGATGCCGAACGACGCACGCCTGACGGAACGCAGTTCGCCGAACGCCGAACGCCGAACGCCGAACGGACACATTGGGTGTCTCGATGATCTTCCTCTGGTTTCTCTACAATGTGACGATGCTGCTCGGGTTCGCCGTGTACTGGCCGTGGGCAACGCTCCGCGGTAAGCAACCGGCGGGCTTCGTGACGCGCATGGGTCATCTGCCACCTGACGTCGCGATGCGCCTGGCCGGCCATCCGGTGGTGTGGGTGCATGCGGTCAGCGTTGGTGAAGCGTTAGCCATGCGTCCGTTCCTGCAACAACTACGGGCACACTATCCCACATGGCGCGTCCTCTTGACGACGGTCACACGGACTGGTCAGCACATCGCCGCCTCATTCATCAGCAGCGATGATGGACTCGCCTATTTTCCGCTCGATCTACCCTGGGCGCTCCACCGTTTTATCCGTCGCGTGCAACCCAAGCTGTTCCTCGCGGTCGAAACAGAGCTGTGGCCCAACACGCTCCGCGTGTTGCGTGATCATCACGTGCCCGTCATCCTTGTCAATGGGCGCGTTTCACCACGTTCCTTCCGTGGCTATCGTCGCCTCCGCTGGTTCTTGCAACCGCTCCTACGTGGTGTGGAACTCTGCTTGATGCAAACGCCCGAGGATGCTGCGCGGATGCAGGCCATCGGCGCGCCGGCGGCCCGCATCCGTGTCACCGGCAACCTCAAGTGGGACCAAGGCGACGTGCCCAGTGTGCCCATCACCCTCAAGCAGTTGAGTGTGGCCTGTGGGCTGCAGAGCGATGGGTTGTTATGGATTACCGGCAGCACGCATGCTGGCGAAGAAGAGCTCCTGGCGCGTGTGTTTAGTCGTATTGTCCAGGATCTTCCGTCGCTCCGCTGGTTCCTCGCCCCTCGTCACGTGGAACGCACCGCCGACGTGTGTGCGCAGTTGCGCAAGGGAGGCCTTGAGCCGATCCTCTACTCCGCCCTCACGCGGCAAGCCGTACGAGGACGCGTACGCCCAACGCAAGTCATCGTCGTGGATACCATCGGTCACTTGCGCAGTCTCTATGCATTGGCGACGGTCACCTACGTCGGCGGTAGCCTCGTACCCAAAGGTGGCCAGAACCCGCTCGAGGCTGCGGCGGTGGGCAAACCCATCTTGATGGGACCGCATGTCACGAATTTCCGCGCGATCGTGGAAGTGCTGCGGCAGGCAGGTGGGTTGCGTTTGGTCCATGATGCAGCCGAGTTGGAGACGGCCTTGCGGTTACTGCTGACCTCAGCCGACGCACGGCGTCTGATGGGCCAGCGCGCGAGAACCGCCATGCAAGCCAATCACGGCGCGGTGGAGCGGACGTTGGAGGCCATCACGCCCGCGTTGCGACACTGGGAACATCCGACAGCTCCGTGTACCATCTGGGAACGCGGTGGCCCACTGTTTCACACGGTACAGGCCCTGCTGGAGGATCGGCCATTACCGGGGCGGCTGCGCGTCGTCCAGCAAGGCTTGGCGGGATTGGCGCGGGTGTATGAGTGGCTCCTTGCCATCTGGGATACAGCGTATCAGCGCAGGTGGTTGCCGATTCATCAGGCGCGTGTGCCCGTGATCAGCGTTGGGAATCTTACCGTCGGTGGCACAGGCAAGAGCGCCTGTGTCTTGTGGTTGGCGCAGACCCTACGAGCGGCCGGGTTGCGCGTTGCGATTGTCAGTCGCGGGCATCGGCGGTCGCGCCACGTGATGCGCGGCGCGATTGGTCCGACGGAGCGAGCCGTGTTACCCCTGGGCGATGAACCCACGCTGTTTACCCGCCAGCTACCTGATGTGCCCGTTTTTGTCGGGCGCGATCGCGTGCGGTCGGCGTTACAAGCAACGCAGGCCGATGCGCTGATTCTAGACGATGGCTTTCAACACCGACGGCTGGGGCGGGCCTATGACATCGTCACGGTTGATGCGGTGCATGCGTGGGGCAATGGCCACCTCCTCCCTCGTGGACCGCTCCGTGAACGGCCGCGCGCGCTCGCGAGGGCTCACTGCGTGATCTTTACCAAGACGAATCTCGTCTCCCGTGTGCGCCATGAACTGATGACTCAGATTCAACAGATGAATCCCGATGTGAGCATCGTGCGGGCGCGCCATGAACCGGTGAGCCTCCTCGATGTGACCACGGCTCGTGAGGAGGCGCCGACATTCTTGCGTGGGGCACGCGTGGTCGCCCTCTCGGCGATCGGGGCGCCTGCGTCCTTTGAGCAACTGCTCCTGCACACCGGGGCGACGGTCGCACTGGCGGTGCGTTTTCCCGATCATCATGCCTACCAGCTCGCGGAGCTGCGTGAGCTGATCGCGCGGTGTGAACTACTGCAGCTCACGATGCTGGTGACGACCGAGAAAGACTGGGTGCGTCTGCAACCGCTCGTGGTGCAACTGCCCGCAGGCGCGGTGCGTTGGTATGTGCTCAATATTCGCTTCGAGGTAGAGGACGCCGATGCGGTGGTTACTCGACTCTTGCGCGTGTGTCGTCGTTAAGTTGCTCGGCTGGGGCGTCGCGTGCCTACCGGTGCACGCCGCGTTGTGGCTGGGGCGTCGCGTGGGTGACGTCATGTGGCTCCTCAAGTCTCAACGCGCCCGCCTCGCATACGTGAACTTGAAGTGGGCCTTTGGCTCGCGGTACACGCCGCAGGCACGGTGGCGCATCGTGCGAGAGGCGTTTCAGACGTTAGGCCAAAGTGGTGTGGAACTCTTGCGACTGCCACGGATGGATGTCTCGTATGTGGATCGCTACATCACCATCGTCGGGCAAGCGCATCTCGAGGCCGCGCTCCAGCAGCGACGAGGGCTGATGTTTCTCACCGGCCACTTCGGCAATTGGGAGCTGTCCTCCGTCATCGGAGCGATCAAGGGGTATCCGACGGTCGTGCTCGCGCGCGAGCAGAAATTCCCACGCCTGGACCGTCTCTTGCGGACGTACCGCGAGATGAAGGGCTGTCGCGTCGTGGGCAAAGGCATGGCACTTCGGGGATTGGTGCAGGCGTTGCGCGACAATCACATCGTCGGCATCGTCGGCGATCAAGGGGCGAAGACCACCGGCATCCCCCTGCAATTGTTTGGACGCGACACGTTGACGCCCATCGGGCCCCTCGAGTTGGCCGTGCGGACCGGGGCGATCGTCCTGCCGACCTTTATTACCCGCACGCACGGCCCCTACCACACCATTGAGGTGGAACCGCCACTCGATTTAACCGCCCGTCCTAGCGAGTCACCGGACGCTGTCATCAGCCGTGGGCTCCAAACGTTTTTGCAACGCCTCGAAGTGCGCGTCACCACTCATCCGGGCCAGTGGCTTTGGATGCACCGTCGCTGGAAGTCAACGACACGACGCCATGCACTCGTGATCAGTGATGGGAAGGCCGGCCATCTCAAGCAGTCGCTCGCCATCGTTGAGGCCCTACGGACCATACACCCACACCTCACGCATGACACGATCGCCGTGGCCTTTCACTCCGCCGTCCGTCGTCTCGTGGCCACACTCGCGACGTGGTTCCCTGGCCAACGAGTCCCGTCTCTCCTGTCGTGGGCACTGAGCAGTGGACGGGAAGTACTCGACCGGCCGTGTGACTACGTCATCTCGTGTGGAGCTGCGACAGCGCCAGTCAATCTCCTCGTCGCGCGAGACAATGCTGCGAAGGCGATCGTCGCGATGCGTCCGTCACTCGTACCGTTACGTCAGTTTGCCCTGGCCTTGTTGCCCGCCCACGATCGTCCACCACGACGCGCGAACGTCGTGGTCACCACCGGTGCGGTGTCGGCGCTGACACCAGCACGTCTTGAGGTCGCGCGGCAGCAGTTCGTGCGCGACCAGCGACTCTCCAGTGTGGATGGGCACGCCATTGGCGTGCTCTGGGGTGGCGATAGTGAGGACGTGCGCTGGACGCCCGCGCTGGTTGAGCAGTTGCTGGCGGCGCTCGAACACTGCTGTCGTAGCCACGGCGCCGTCTTGTGGATGACGACGTCGCGCCGCACCACTCCTGCGATCGAACAACTCTGTGTGACGCGCTTACAGGCGCAATTGTGGTGTCCGGTGCTGATCGTCGCGAATCGAGCCAACCTCACCGGGGCCGTGGAAGGGATTCTCGGGACAGCGCGTGTGGTCATCGTCTCAGGAGAGAGCAGCTCGATGATCTCAGAAGCGGTGGCCAGTGGACGTCCCGTCATCGTCGTAACGCCCCACGGCGCCCAGGGACTGCACGCGAAGCGACAAGCGTTGCTGCAGACGCTGCAAGCGATGGGTCGGGTGCGCGTGGTAACAGTCGAGGGCCTAGCTGACGCGGTGGCTCAGATGTGGACCGCGGCTGGAGCGACCGAACCGACTGCGTGGCACACCCTCTGCGAAGCGGTCCAACGACTCCGGTGAGAATACTCCAACTGCTTCCCGCATTAAACGTCGGTGGCGTCGAGACGGGGGTCATGGATCTTGTCGCGGCGATGAAGGCGCGCGGCCATGAGCCCCACGTGATTTCCAACGGCGGTGTCCTCGTCTCACGCCTCCAGGCCCTCGGGATTCCCCACACGTCGTTGCCCGTGCACAAAAAATCGCTCCTCGCCGCGCTCCGCGTCGTCCCGCAGCTCGTCCGCTACATTCGACGACACGGCATCGAAGTTGTGCATGCGCGGTCGCGCGTGCCAGCGTGGAGTGGGTCTCTGGCCTGCCGCATCACCGGCACGAAGTTCCTCACCACCTGCCATGGCTACTACACGACACACCTGTTCAGCCGCGTGATGGGGTGGGGCCGCCTCGTCATTGTTCCGAGCCACATCATCGGTCGTCACATGATTGAAGATTTCCGCGTGCCCGCCGCTCGGATTCGACACATTCCTCGCGGGGTGGATCTCATGCAGTTTCAATATCGCGCACCGGCGGAGACGCTGCCGAACACATTGCGCGTCGCGCTCATCGGGCGACTGACCTCGCTCAAAGGGCACGTGATCTTCTTCAAAGCCATCGCACGCCTCATCCGTCTGGTGCCCCATGTGAAGTGTTTGGTCGTCGGTGAACCATCCGATGACAAGGCGTCGTACCTCGATGAACTCCAGACCTGGGTACGTCGCTTGAGTTTAACCCGCTGTGTCGAGTTCACCGGGGCGTGTCACAACATACCGGAGCTGTTGCAGACGGTGGACCTCGTCGTCGTACCCTCCACGCATCCGGAATCGTTTGGGCGTGTCGTCATCGAAGCCCAAGCGGCTGGCGTGCCGGTCATCGCCTCGCGAGTCGGCGGATTGGCGGAGATCGTAGAGGATGAACAGACCGGACTGTTGGTGCCCCCTGAAGATCCCGTCACGTTGGCCAACGCGATGGTCCGCGTCTTGACCGATCGCGCCCTGGCGCGCCGTCTCGCCGCCGCAGGGCGTCGCGCGGTGGAGCAGCGGTTTAGCCTCACGCAGATGGTGGAGCAGACGCTCGCCGTCTATGAAGAGCTCCTCAAGACAACGCGCATCCTCGTCATCAAACTCTCCGCCCTCGGGGATGTGGTCCTGGCGAGCCCGAGCTTCCGCACCATTCGCCACCACTTCCCACATGCGAAGATTGCATGCCTGGTGGGATTGCCGGCGCGGGCGGTGGTGCAACGCTGCCCCTACTTCGATGAGATTTTTGTAGATGATGTGACAGGGAAGGATCGTGGGTGGCGTGGGGCCATTCGTCTGGGACATACCTTGCGCCGTGTAGGGTTTGATCTCGTCTTCGATTTGCAGAGCAGTCGCCGCAGTCGCCTCATTGGGTGGACGACGGGAGCCCCGGAGCGGCATGGCCATGCGAATGGTAAGTGGAGTGGGTTGCTCACGCATCAAGTCGCGGGGGCCGATCAAACGTTACCACCCATCGAGCATCAGTTCCAGTTCTTGCGGCAGTGTGGCATGTCACCTAACGGTGCGCACCTGGAGTACTGGACAGGCCCGGAAGATGAGACGGAAGCCACGCGTCTGTTGCGACGGCAGTGGCTGCCGTCGCACCAGCGGCTCGTAGCACTGCACCCAGGTGGCAGTCGTGCGTGGGAAACAAAACAGTGGCCGCCTGCGTCGTGGGCGGCATTGTGTGATGCGTTGGCGCGGCAGCGCATTCGCACGGTGATTACCGGGACGCGTGACGAACAGGCCGTGGGAGAGGCCATCGTCCACGCGACGCGCAGCAAACCGATCCTCATCATGGGCGAGACATCCATCGGCGGTTTGGCGAGCTTGTTCCGTCGCTGTCAGGTGGTCGTCACGTTGGATACGGCCGCCCTCCATGTGGCTGCTGCGGTGGGGACGCCGGTCGTCGCCCTGTTTGGGCCGACCGATCCGCAGCGCCATGCCCCGCCAGCGACGCACCAGGCCATTCTCTGGAAACATGTGTCGTGCAGTCCGTGCTATCAACGCCACTGTCCATTGCTCGCTCGCCAGCACATGCAGTGTATGACGAAAATGACCGTCGAGGAAGTGGCGTCGGCCATCGAATCCCTCCTCGAACAGACGAAACGCGCTCCGGCATCATCGCCAACAGCGCTGATGGCAGATCCCAGGTCTCCAGCGGCCGTATCGCCCCCATGAAGATTCTGTTGTTGACGACGCATCTCGACATCGGAGGGATCACCTCCTACCTCGCCATCGTCGCCACGGGATTGAAAGCGCGCGGCCATGACGTGATCATCGCCTCGAGTGGCGGGATCATGGCGGAGATGTTCATCACGCAAGGCATTCCTCACGTGATGCTGCCGCTCCGCACGAAATCGGAGTTACATCCGGCAGTCCTCGTGAGTGCAGGACGGCTCAGGAAGTTTTTACAGGACCATCCGGTGGATCTCATCCATGCCCAGACGCGCGTTGCCCAAGTCGTGGCCCAGCTCCTGAGGTGGCGGACGGGGGTGCCGTTTCTCTCCACCTGGCATGGATTTTTCCGGCCCCACGTGGGACGACGTCTGTTCCCCTGTGTTGGTGAGCAGGTGATCGCGATTAGTCCGCCGGTGCAACAACATCTGCTCCAGGCGTTTCGCATGCCACCGACCCGTGTCACTCTCATCGAACACGGCATTCCCTTCGAACACTTTCAAGCCCCATCGCGCGAACGGAAGCGCACCCTGCGCCAAGAGTTTGGCTTTGCGGAGGAGGCGTTTGTCGTTGGCACCGTCGCGCGTCTGGTCCCCTCGAAAGGCATTGACCGCCTCCTGCGCGCGCTGGCGCATGTCGTGCCGACTGTGCCGCGCCTGCATGGACTGATCGTCGGCTCTGGACCGGCTGAAGCGAGACTGCGGGCCCTCACCCACCGGTTAGGCCTGACGCAGCGCGTCGTCTTCTTCGGCAGTCAAGCCGACTTGATTGCACCGCTGAGTGTCATGGATTGTTTCGTCTTGCCCATCCTGGGACACGAAGGCTTTGGACTCGTGCTGCTCGAGGCGATGGCAATGGAACTACCGGTCATTGCGACGATGCAACCAGCCCTCCGCCACGTGTTAGCTGAGGGACACGCCGGCATCTTAGTTCCGCCGGGAGATGTGGCCGCTTTAGGCCAGGCGATCCGGCAGTTGGCAACGCAGCCAGTGCTGGCAGAGCAGATGGCCCTCCGCGGCTACGCCCATGTGCGCGAGGCCTATTCAGCAACGCGGATGTTGGATCAACTGGAACGCGTGTATCAACAGGTGGTCCGCACGCACCATGCAGCGATTGCTTCTCGTCAGCCCTAACTGGATTGGCGATGCGATGTTCGCCACCGCCGTCGTACGGGTCCTGCGGCAGCGGCAGCCGACGATGACCGTGAGCGTCCTCTGCCATCCACGGGTGGCTGAAGTGTTTCGCGGCAATCCTCGTGTGCAACGCGTCATCTGTGACGACGAGCGAGACACCGGTCTGCGACCGTGGTGGCGTTTGCAGCAGGCACTCCATCGGGAGCGGTTCGAGGCCGCGCTGCTCCTGCGACCGAGCCTGTCGCGCACGTGGCTGCTGTGGTGGGCGGGGATGCCGATGCGCATCGGGCCGGCGACGCGCAAAAGTGGATGGCTGCTCACCCATCCCGTGGCGGTCCCGACAGGTCTCCATCGAGCTGACGGATATCTGCGCTTGTTGAGCGCGTTGGGGTGGACGGTGACACCTGGCGAGGGACGTTGCGAATGGTGTGTCGGAGAGGCGGATCGCGCGTGGGCGCAGGCGTGGCTCGCGCACGCCGGCGTCACGCATCGTCCGCTCGTCATGCTCCATCCCGCGGCCAACTGGGAACACAAGCGCTGGCCGGCGGAATGCTTTGCGACGTTAGCCGACCGACTCCACACCGACTGCGGTGCGCGCGTTCTCATCACTGGCAGTCCGCAGGAGACGCCGTTACTTGAGCAGATGCGCCAGCACCTGCAGACAGATCCAGTGAGCGCCGTCGGACACACGACCATCTCACAGCTCGCAGCTCTCTTTGAATGCGCTGATCTCATCGTGACCAACGACACAGGACCCATGCACCTAGCGGTGGCCCTCGATCGGCCCTTCGTGGCCCTCTTCGGCCCCACCTCACCGACGATCACCGGGCCGTACGGTGCCCACCGCGGGCGCGTGCTGCACAACGCAGGGGCGTGTCCTGTCATTCCGTGTTACAACGCTGAGCACCCCCCACATCGTGGCATGCACTCACTATCCGTCGAGGACGTCTTCGGAGCGGCGAAGGCGCTGTTGCAGGAGACGGCGATGTCGCTGGAGCGCTCCCATGGATGAGCAGACGGCACGGTTGAGTGTCCGCGACATCGGCGTCATCGTGCCCAGCAACATCGGTGATGCGGTGCTCACGCTGCCCCTCATTGCAGAAGCACTCGCGCACTTCCCGAAAGCGCGCCTGACGATCGCTGGCGGTCCGCGTGCGCGCGCGGTCTTCGAGGGTGATCCGCGCGTGGGCCGGTTCCTCGAGTATGGGGGCGATGGGCAGTCGTGGCGCGAGCGCTTCGCTGTCATGCAGCAGCTCCGGCAGCAACGTTGTGATGTCTTCGTGGATGTGCGCCACACGGTGCTCCCGTGGTGCGTGCGGGCGCGCTGGCGGACGAATCCGCTGCGTCAGCCGCCACGCGAGCTCCTCCATCGGCACGAGCGGTATCGCTGGTATCTGACGACGCTCCTGCGGCGACTGGGGATCACCGCGTCGGTCTCGCTCACACCGACGCAGGTCTGGGCGTTTACGCCAGAGGAGCAGCGCGCGGTTGAGCAGTGGTGGGAGGCGTGGGAGCTCGATCCCCTGCAACCGATTCTGGCGATCAGTCCTGGCGCGCGCAGTGACCAGAAGCGCTGGCCAGCGGCGCCGTTTGCGCACGTGTGTCGTCGCATGATGGAGGCCAGTCAGGCGCAACTCATCCTGACCGGCGAGGCGAGCGAACGAACGCTCATTGACGAAATCTGTCAGCACCTCGAACCGCAGCCGGTTCGTGTGGATGGGTGCACCACGATGCGTACTCTGGCGTTGTTGCTCACGCGCTGCGATGGCTTGCTCACCAACGATAGCGCGACGTTGCACGTGGCGTCGAGCGTGCAGCTACCGACCGTCGCCCTCTTCGGCCCCACGGATCCGGCCAAGTATGGACCGCGCAGTCCCCGGTCTACCGTGATTCACAGGGATCCCATCACGCAGATTTCGGTCGAGGAAGTCGTACACGCACTGGACCCTTTGTGCCATGCCAAAGCCGCTCACGTTACCTCGTAAGCCGCGGATTCTCCTCATGCGGCTTGATCGCTTGGGCGATGTGATTCTCTCAACGCCAGCGATAGCCGCAGTCCGGGCAGCGTATCCCGACGCGCACCTCGCGGTGATGGTGCGACCTCAGTGTCGCGAGGCGGTAGAGGGATTGCCCGAGCTCAACGAGGTCCTCCTCTACGACAAAGACCAGCGCCATCGCTCGGTCCTCAGCACGGTGCGCTTCGCGTGGCAGTTGCGACGACAACGATTTGATGTGGCCGTAATCCTGCACCCCTCACATCGCTCGCACTGGATGCCGTTTCTCGCCGGCATTCCTCGCCGCGTCGGGTGGGATCGGAAAAGTGGGTGGCTCTTGACGCACCGCGTGCCCCACGTCAAGCAGGAGGGGACGCAGCATGAAAGCGCTTACACGCTTGATGTGGTGCGACGGTTAGGGATTGACGGGGCGCCACGGTCATTGCATTTTCCATCACAGCCGACGGCAGCGGCCACGGTCCAGACCTGGCTCGCGCAGCAGGGGGTGCGGTCGGGCGATCAGGTGATTGCGATGCATCCGAGCGCCAGTTGCGTGTCGAAACGCTGGCTGCCTGAGCGCTTCGCGGCCGTCGCTGATACACTGATCGCTGAAGGCAAGCGCGTCGTCGTCGTGGCTGGGCCGGATGATCGTATCTTTGGAGAGCAGATGGTGCGCGTGTGTCGCCAGCCGGTGCTCAACGCCATCGGCCAGTTCAGCGTGGCGGAGTTGGGGGAACTGTTGCGACGCTGTGCCCTCCTGATCTCGAACGACTCAGGCCCGGTGCACGTCGCCGTCGCTGTCGGCACCCCGGTGGTGGACATCTTCGGCCGGAACCAACGTGGCCTCAGCCCCTTGCGCTGGGGACCGCTCGGGCCGCACGACCAGGTCCTCCATAAAGAAGTCGGCTGTCCTGTCTGCCTCGCCCACAATTGCAACATCGAGTTCAAGTGCCTCACCGAAATTTCAGCACAGGAAGTCCTCGGCGCCGCCCACACCATTCTCAATCAAGGAAACGTGAGAGGACGTCTGGATGCCATGCCGAGGGGATGATGCGGCGAGGGCAGCGAGGACAACTGATGCGCCCGACGGGTGGCGGCCGGAGGGCTCCCCACCGAGGAGCGGAGTGGCCCCGATCCGCAGATCGGGGACCGAGCACCGCACAGGCCCGCCCAGTACCAGTCGTGGTACTGCCACCGAGGGATTTTGGCGGGCAGGCGGGGAGACTGGCCGACAGGCCTACAGCCCGTAGGGACCCGCCGGGCAGTCATCGAGTCATGCGTTGACAGAACTCCCTCGCATCACTAGAATACCTGCATGTCTGCGGTTCGTGTTGCACGACCGACCCTGAATTTCGCGAAGCTCCGCACCTATCCGATTGCCCGTCGGTATAGCAAAGTCAACACCCGCCTCTTCGCTCAGCCGTGTCGTAAGGGTTCATCGTTTAAGGAGTTCTATGCATCGCTGCCGGAGATTCTGGCCGCCAGAGACCTCCGGGCGATCGCCTCCGCGATCGTGCAAGCCCACCGCGCCCGCAAGACCGTCCTCTTCATGATCGGCGCGCATGTCATCAAGTGCGGTTTGAATCCCGTGCTGATTGATCTGCTGGAACGCGGCGTGATCACAGCGCTCGCGATGAACGGCGCTGGCATCATCCACGACTTTGAACTCGCGTTTGCCGGCCAGACCTCGGAGGAAGTGGATACCGCATTGGAAGACGGCTCCTTCGGCATGGCCGAGGAAACCCATCGGCTGCTCAATCAAGCCATCGCGGAGGGCGCGCGTCGCGGCTGGGGTTTGGGCGAATCCGTCGGCCGGATGATCGTGGCGCGCAAGTTGCGCCATCGGCAGTTGAGTCTCTTGGCGACGTGCGTGCACCAGGGTGTGCCCGCGACTGTCCATGTCGCGATCGGGACTGACATCATCCATCAGCATGCGACGTGCGATGGCGCGGTGTTGGGCGAGGCGAGCTTGCGCGATTTCCGACGCTTAGCGGAGGTGGTGGCGACCTTGCGTGACGGCGTCGTCGGCAATCTGGGTTCAAATGTCATTCTGCCTGAAGTCTTCCTCAAGGCGGTCTCGATCGGGCGGAACTTGGGTCATCCCGTGCGCGACTTTACCGCGTTTGACTTCGACATGATTCGTCACTATCGGCCGCGGGAAAATGTGCTGCGCCGTCCGACGAAGAGCGGCGGCCACGCCTACGCCATCACGGGACACCACGAGCTGCTCATTCCCTTCTTGGCCCGCGCCATCATCGAGCAGCTCCCCGCATGACCCGCGCCACGTTAGCTCGACTCACGCGGTGGATTCCGCGCTTCCGTCGCACGCGTCTGCTCGTCGTGGGCGATGCGATCCTGGATGAATTTCTCTGGGGTAGCGTGTCACGCATTTCACCCGAGGCCCCAGTCCCGGTCGTGCTCGTGAATCGTGATTCCTACATGCCTGGCGGCGCAGCGAACGTGGCGAATAACCTCCGCGCCCTCGGTGGTCGTGTCGCCATTGCTGGTGTGACCGGCCGTGACGAAGCCGGCCAGCGCTTACGACGAGAACTGCGCAAGCGCGGCGTCCACGTCGAGGGCTTAGTGACGGATGTGACGCGTCCCACGTCCCTCAAGACGCGCGTCGTCGCGCACAGTCAGCAGGTCGTGCGGATTGATCGAGAAGAGGTGGCCCCGTTACCACGACCAGTCCTCGATCGTCTGATCCGCTGGGTCGTCAGCCAACTCGCCCATGTGGACGGCCTCGTCATTGAAGATTACGGCAAAGGCGTGATCGGACCGGAAGTCCTGGAAGCGATCGTGCCGCGCGCGCGGAAACTCAAGCGCGTGGTGACGGTGGATCCGAAGGAAGGCCACTTTGCCTACTACGCGGGGGTCACGGCGATCACACCGAATCGGCAAGAAGCCGGCATGGCGGTTGGGGTGGCGGTGACGGATCGTCGCAGCCTGCACGAAGCCGGGACGCGTCTGTTAGCGCGGCTCTCCTGTCACGCGGTGCTGGTGACGCTGGGGGAAGAAGGGATGTGTCTGTTTGAGTCCCGACGAGCCCCGGTCCATATCCCGACCGTCGCGCAAGAGGTCTTCGATGTCGCCGGTGCGGGTGACACCGTCATTGCGGCGTTCACCTTGGCCTTAGCCGCTGGCGCTGATTTGGAGAGTGCCGCCCACCTCGCGAACTTTGCCGCCGGGATCGTCGTCGGCAAAGTGGGAGTTGCCGTCACCACGCCGCAGGAACTCGCCGCACGGATCCGGGCGCATGGGCGGTAAGGCGCTCGGCGTGATTCCCGCGCGGTACGGGGCGTCGCGGTTTCCTGGCAAACCGCTCGCGCTGCTGGCTGGGCGGCCGATGATCCAGCACGTGTATGAGCGCGCGAAGCAGGCGCGCACGTTGGGCCGGCTGATCGTCGCGACAGATGATCCACGCATTCAACAGGCGGTAGCCGCCATTGGCGGCGAGGCGCAACTCACGCCCAGCGAGCTGCCGTCGGGCACGGATCGTGTCGCCGCCGTCGCGCACCCGTTGCCGTTTGATGTCATCGTGAACATTCAAGGGGATGAGCCACTCATGGAACCGACGATGATTGATCAAGTCGCCCAGGCGTTGCTCGATGATCCCCGACTGGAGATGACCACGCTGTGTTGCTCGTTGAGCCGGCCGGAGGACCTCCGCAATCCGCATGTGGTGAAAGTCGTGCGGAACGTGGCGGGATTCGCCTTGTACTTTTCACGCGCGCCCATTCCGCACCGTCGGAGTACGCCAGCGCCCACACCCCTGAAGCACCTCGGGATTTACGGCTACCGCAAAGCGACGCTGCTGC
>CAZWYX010000027.1:0-16640 GCA_964638485.1 uncultured Planctomycetales bacterium
TGCGTCGTTTGAAAGACCGCGATCCTGCGTTAGTGGTGATGACGGACGTGTGCCTGTGCGGTTACATGCGTCATGGGCATTGTGGCGTGGTGCAGCGACGTCACCCGCGCACCGTGAACCGCGAACCGTTCACGATAGATAACGACGCGACATTGGAGTTATTGGCGAAGGTTGCCGTGTCGCACGCTGAAGCGGGCGCTGATCTCGTGGCTCCGAGCGACATGATGGATGGGCGCGTCAAGGCGATTCGGCAAGCCCTGGATCACCGTGGCTACACCCACGTCGGTATCTTGTCCTACGCGGCCAAATACGCTTCCGCTTTTTACGGTCCCTTTCGCGAGGCAGCCGACTCCGCGCCGCAGAGGGGAGATCGGCGCTCGTATCAGATGGATGCGCGCAACGTCCGTGAGGCGTTGCGCGAGGTCGCCCTGGATCTAGACGAAGGCGCTGATCTCGTGATGGTTAAACCTGCGCTGCCGTACCTAGACGTCATCGCCGCCGTCCGCGCGAAATTTCCTGTGCCGATCGCGGCCTTTCAGGTGAGTGGTGAGTTCGCTATGATCAAAGCAGCGGTCGCGCGTGGATGGATGAATGAGCCGAGTGCGGTGATGGAAAGTTTAACCGCGATCAAGCGCGCCGGCGCCGATCTCATCATCACCTATTTTGCGCAAGCAGCAGCGCGCCAGTTGCGCCATCAGAGGATGCGATGACCACCGTACGCCAACGGTCCCGCCGTCGAGCACCGAGTGCCTCAACGCTCTGGCAGCAGGCGCAACAGCACCTGGCCCACGGCGTTAACAGCCCGGTGCGCGCGTTCGCTGCGGTGGGGGGTGAGCCGATCTTCCTGACGCGCGGCCACGGCGCCTACGTCTGGGATGTGCGTGGTCAGCGCTACCTCGACTACGTCGGTGGCTGGGGACCTCACCTGTTAGGCCACGCCCCTGCACCCGTCATCCAGGCGATTGCGCGTCAACTCCGGCGTGGCACCACGCTGGGGTTGCCGACAGCGCTCGAGACCGCGCTGGCCCAACGGATTTGTGCCGCCTTTCCTTCGATCGAGCGCGTGCGCTTCACCTGTTCTGGGACCGAGGCGTGCATGAGCGCTCTGCGCCTGGCGCGCGCTGCGACCGGCCGCACCAAGCTCCTCAAATTCGCGGGCGGCTACCACGGGCATGCGGACCCCTTCCTCGTGCAGGCCGGCTCAGGTGTGGCCACGTTTGCGCGAGGGACCGCGACGAGTGCGGGCATTCCTGAGGCGGTGGTGCAAGATACGCTGGTCGTGGAGTTCAACGATCTCGAGGCAGTCCAGCGGGTGATGGCACAGGAGGGTCCGCAGATCGCCGCGATCATCCTTGAACCGTGCGCGGCGAACATGGGCGTGGTGCCGCCGCAACCTGGCTTTTTGCAGACGCTGCGAGAGCTGTCGCGGCAGTGGGGCAGCGTGCTGATCTTCGATGAGGTCATCACCGGCTTTCGTGTGACCTACGGCGGCGTCCAGCATCAAGAGCAGGTGCAGCCGGATCTCACCATCCTCGGCAAGATCATCGGTGGCGGTTTGCCGATTGGCGCCTTCGGTGGACGCGCGGCCTTGATGGCACTGCTGGCGCCTGGAGGGCCAGTCTACCAGGCCGGGACCCTCGCAGGCCACCCCCTGGCGATGGCCGCAGGCGTGGCCCTGCTGGATACGCTGCGATCGCGTCCACCCTATCGGCTACTCGAGCAGCGGACGCAGGCGTTAGCGCGTGGGATGCGCACGGCTGCGACAGCCGCTGGGCTGCCTGTGCACGTGAACGCCTACCACTCGCTGCTGAGCTGCTTTTTTACCGACGAGCCAGTGACCAATTGGACCTCGGCGCACCGCGCAGATGCCCAGCGGTATGCCCGATTCTTTCACGCGATGCGCCAGCAGGGCATCCTGTTGCCGCCGTCCCAGTTCGAGAGTTGGTTCCTCTCGCAGGCGCATGGGCCGCGGGAGATCCACCACACGCTCCGAGCCGTGGAAGACGCATTCCACCTTGACAATCGCTAGGCCTGCCAGTTAGGATACCTCTAGCTGTGAAAAGAATCACAAAGTCTCGGCGTGCGGTGGCATGAAAGGGACGAAACGGTTACCGGAAGTCGGTGTGCGTCGGCTGTCGCTGTACGTGCGGGAGTTGCACCGCTGGCAGCGGGAAGGACGCACCGTGATCTCCTCGACCGACTTCGCTGATGCGCTCCACCTGTCATCGGCGCAAGTCCGACGGGATCTGAGCACCTGCGGCCAGTTTGGCACCAGCGGTCGTGGGTACGAGGTCCGACGCCTGCATGCGAGCCTGTTGCGCATCTTGGGCATCGCTGATCGGACGTGGGCAGTCGCCCTCGCCGGGGTGGGCAACCTCGGCTCAGCCCTCCTGGCGTATCGGGGATTCCAGGAACGCGGTTTCCTCTTCCGCCTCGCCTTCGATGCGGATCGCACCAAGATTGGACGCACCCTCTACGGGGTGCGCGTGGAGTCGGTCGAGCGCTTAGCCGAGCTGGTGCAACGCGAGGCCGTCCCCATCGGCGTCATTGCGGTCCCCGCGCCTCAGGCGCAGCGGGTCTGCGATGCGTTTGTGGCCGGCCGGGTGAGCGGCATCGTGAATTTTGCCCCCACGCGATTGACCGCTCCCCGAGGGGTACAACTGCGCCACGTGGATCTGTCACTGGAGTTTGAGCAGCTCACGTACCACCTATCGCTGGAACACCCCCAGGCAGCTCATGCCCAGCGTTCCTGACACGCAGCACGCGCAACGGCAGGGCATGGAGGCCTTGTTTGGGACGATCGCCCAGCGCTACGATCGGTTCAACCAGGTGGTGAGCTGGACGTTGGATCGTCGCTGGCGTCACCGTGCCCTGGCGCGCGCGCTCGAGGGGAAACCAGCCAACACCTGCCGTGTGCTCGATGTGTGCACCGGCACCGGGGAACTGGCGCTGGGCTGTGCCGCCGCGCTGAACGGCACGAGTCGCGTCGTGGGACTCGATGCGAGTGACACGATGCTGCACTTAGCCGAGCGCAAAGCGCGCGCACGCGGGATGCGGGTGAGTTGGCTGCGTGGCGATGCGCACGACCTCCCCTGTGCCGATGATTCGTTCGATGTGGTCCTCATTGGATTTTCCACGCGCAACGTCCCGGATCTGCGTCAGGCGTGCGCTGAGATGTGGCGGGTTTTACGACCGCAGGGGCGGCTGGTGATTCTGGAGACCGGCAAACCCCAGACGTGGCCGATGCGACTCCTCTACTACACCTACATGACCACGCTCATGCCGCTCATCGGGCTTCTCCTCTGTGGGCGACTCTGGCCGTTCCGGTATCTCCGGCGCTCGATCATTCGGTTCCTGCAGCCGCGCGCGTTTGTGGCGTTGCTCAAGGAGACGGGATTTGTTGCAGCCGAACATCAGCCGCTCCATCGCGGCTTAGCGGATCTCTTCATCGCGGTGAAAGGCCCATGCTCTCTGTAGCGCCGACGCTCGCCGATATCCTGCGACCGATTCAGGAAGAACTCACCCGCGTGCAGGAGCGCTTGCAGCAACGGCTAGGATCACGGGCACCGTTGTTGCACGAGGTGATGGCATACGTGTTCACCGGGCAGGGCAAGCAGGTGCGTCCCGCGTTGACATTGTTGTCCAGCGCCGTGGGGCCTGCCGCCCACCCCGAGGCGGCGTTGCAGATCGCGGTGGCCATTGAGCTCATTCATACCGCCACCCTCATCCATGACGATATTGTGGACGCGGCGGTCCTCAGGCGGAATCGGCCCTCGCTCAACGCGAAGTGGGGCAACGAAGTGTCCGTCTTGTCCGGCGATTTCCTCTACGCGCGCGCGTTCCATCTGCTGGCTGAACTCAACGACCCCCGCGTCCTCGCTGTGATGGCGCAGACGGGGGAGGAGATGTCGAAGGGAGAACTCGCGGAAGTGGAACATCGCTGCAACTGGCAGCTCACCGAAGCCGACTACCTGGACATCGTGCGCGCCAAGACCGCGGTCCTGATGGCGGCGGCGTGCCAACTCGGGGCGCACGTGAGTGGGGCGACCGCTGAGGAGGTGTTGGCGCTGGCCGCCTACGGCGAGCAGGTGGGCATGGCGTTTCAGATTAGCGACGATTGTTTAGACCTCGTGGGGGATGAGCGGCTGTTGGGCAAGACGACCGGCTCCGATCTCTTGCGCGGGAACTTGTCGCTACCGCTCGTGTATCTGCGCGAGCAGTTGCGTGGGGAGGAGTATCAGCAGACCTTTGGCTCGCTGGATCTCGCACAGGACGCGGCGACGGAGACACTGGCGACGCTGGCACGGTGGGCGCGTGAGCGGCACATGATCGAGCAGGCGTATCAGAAGGCGCGCGCGTATGCGCAACAGGCGAAGGCGAGTCTGGCCGCGCTCGACGGCGCTGCCGTCTACGACTCCCTGCTGGCGCTCGCGGATTACGCGGTCAATCGCCATCACTAACGTGGTCTCACGGGGAGGTGGTCATGAGTAACATTGGATTCGGCGAACTGGTGCTTATCTTGCTCATCCTCCTCCTCATCTTTGGCGCCAGGCGCTTGCCGGAGATGGGTCGGGCGCTGGGCCGGACGCTGAAAGAGTTCAAAAAAGGCATGCGCGGTGAGGATGATGACCACCAGCCGCCAGGGCCCGCATGAGTAACGACGCTCCGCCACCCGCTCCGACGTCAGCAGTGACCTCGCCACTCACCGCGCCCATGACGCGACGGAAGTTTCTCCTGCGACTCGGCTGGGGGTTGTTCTGGGTGTTCGTCGGCGGGTGGCTCGCGTCACTCCTGCGGTTTCTCTTTCCCAACGTCCTCTATGAGCCGGCGAGCGCCTTCAAAGCCGGCTGGCCTGAGGAGTATGAAGTGGGGAGCATCAGTGACCGCTGGAAGAAGGAACAGCGCGTGTGGATTGTGCGCACGCCCGACGGCTTCTACGCTTTGTGGGCACGGTGCACGCACCTCGGCTGTACACCGAACTGGTTTTCGACGGAGAACCGGTTCAAATGTCCCTGCCACGGCTCGAATTTTTCCCGGGCCGGCGATGTCATCGCTGGGCCAGCGCCCAAACCCTTGTGGCGGTGCGCCATTCGCCTCGCCCCTGACGGGCAGCTCTTCGTGGACAAGGGCCAGTTAGAAAGTAAACCAGGACGGCGTGAACACGAGGCGTTTTTCTTCTCCTACACCGGGAAAACGTGAGTTCCATGCCTGAAGCGCGCGATCTCCGCTGGAAGATTACCCACTCCAAACTGTGGAAGTCCATGTTCCGGCACGACTTTGCCGACACACCGCGGACCCGCCTGCAGCGCGTGTTTGGCAACGTCTTCCTCCACTTGCATCCGGTCCGCATCCCGAAAGATGCCATCAAGATCACCTACAGTTGGGGGTTGGGTGGCATTTCCTTCCTCCTGTTCCTCATCCTCGTCATCTCCGGCATTGTCCTCATGTTTTACTATCGGCCCACGGCCGAGCACGCCTTCCGCGACATGAAAGATCTCGAATTTGCTGTGACGTTAGGGATGTTTTGGCGCAACCTCCATCGCTGGAGTGCGCACGCAATGGTCGTGGCGGTGATCCTCCACATGACGCGCGTCTTTTTGACCGGCGCCTACAAACCGCCGCGCGAGTTCAACTGGTCGGTGGGGGTGCTGTTGCTGGTGATGACGCTGTTCCTCAGTTACACCGGCTATCTGCTGCCGTGGGATCAGTTGGCGTTGTGGGCGGTCACCGTCGGGGCCAACATGGCCGCCGCCACGCCGTTCCTCGGTGCGGAGGGGCCGTTTAGTGTGGTATCGGTCAAAAACGATGCGCGCTTTGTGTTGATCGGCGGCACCACCGTCGGGGAAGCCACCCTCATTCGGTTTTACGTGCTGCACTGCCTCTTCGTCCCGTTTCTGTTTACCCTCTTTGCTGCGGTCCACTTCTGGCGCGTCCGCAAAGATGCGTTCTCGAAGCAGACGGGGGAGAAAGTAGACGTCTGGCCGCACTTGGTGAAAGTGGAATTTGTGGCCGCACTCGTCGTGATGGCCCTGCTCTTCTGGCTCTCGATTGTGGTGAATGCGCCGCTGGAAGGACAAGCCAACCCCACCCTCACCCCCAATCCCTCCAAAGCGCCATGGTATTTCGTGGGATTGCAGGAACTCCTGGTCTACTTTGATCCCTGGATTGCAGGCGTGGCCTTACCGACCATCATCATCCTGGGACTGATGGCGATTCCCTATGTGGACACGAACTCGAAAGGCGTCGGCTACTACTCGGTGCGCGAGCGCCCCTTGGCCTCGACGCTCTTTCTCTTTGGTCTCGCGTTGTGGTTCACCTTGATCTTCATTGGCTACTACTGTCGCGGGCCGAACTGGGAGTGGTACTGGCCGTGGGAGGCGTGGTCGCACCGTCGGATCATGAAACAAACGCTGCTCAACATTCCCAACCTCTGGGGTTCTTTACTCCTCGCGGCCTATGTTGGGCAGGGATTCCCAGTGACGGCGATGGTGTCTCAGCGACTGCAAGAGCCGTTGGGTAACCGCGCCGCGAACCGACCGCTACCAGCCGATGGGACTCGGCTCTCCCAGGGCTTTCACGTGGGACTCGGATTGTTGCTCGCCGCGAGCACGCTGGTACCACTGATTGGAGACTCGACCCTGTTTCAAACGCTCGGCACCTCGCGCAACGCACCGGTCCTCCAGTGGTTGTTCGGCATCACCCAGGGCGGGACCAGTCGGTTCCTCTGGTTAGCCGGGCTGATCGTGCTGAGTACGGTGGTGTTAGGGTGGTGCGGTCTCCAGTTTGCCCGCGTGAAAGATCGCTTGTGGCAGGATCTCGGCCCTATCAAGTACACCATCATCATGGGTCTGTTGCTGTTAATGTTTGGGGTGTTGGGCAAGATTTTCCTGCGGCTGTTGTTTGGGGTCAAGTACATCCTCTCCTTCCCAGGGATGAACTTCAACATTTGATGCCGCCACTGCTGCGCCCCTTTCCTGACGCGTTAGCAGGCCTCGGGGTCCTGCCGCGGCGCACCCCCACGTCCGTCCTCGGTCCCCCGACAGCAGTCGGGGGACCGAGGACCGTAGGCGGGGAAACCGACCGACAGGACCCGTCGGGCCAGAAGATAGCGCGATGAGTAAGGCGCGACTGCTCTTCGTCATCTCGACCTTCCTGCTATTCACGCTGTTTAGCTGGGCCGTGTGGCGCGACGCGCAGCGGGAGTGGGTCACGTACCAACGCCAATTTGCCCAGTCGCTGTCGAAGGAGGAACGGCAACTCGCACCGCGTGGGATTCAGCAGATCATGGTGCCGGCGCTGCACACGATTGACCGCTGCACCACGTGCCACGTCGCGATGGAGCTACCGCAGTTGGCGTTGGCCGAGCAGCCATTCACCGCCCATCCGGGCGACTACCTCACCTGGCATCCGCTCGACAAATTTGCCTGCACCACGTGTCACGACGGTCAGGGACTTGCAACGACGATGAAAGCGGCACACGGCGAAGTCCCCCACTGGGAAGAACCACTCCTCCGCGGCCCACTCGTGCAAGCGTCGTGTGGTCGCTGCCATGGGAACATCCGCGAGATTGCCGCACCGCTCCTCGTCCAAGCCAAGACGCTGATCGAGCAGCGCGGCTGTTACGGGTGCCATACCATCCAAGGGTTTGGCGGCACGATCTCGCAGGACCTCACCGACGTGGGGGCCAAGCCACATCTGCAAATTGATTTTACGTTCGTCGAAGGGGAGCACACGCGCGCCAACTGGTTGTTCCAGAAATTCAAGGATCCGCAGCGGATTGAGCCAGGCCATCCCGAGGAAACGCCGCCGATTCCACCGTCGGCGATGCCCCACGTTGGGTTGAGCGACGAAGAAGCGCAGGCCCTCACCGCCTACATGTTGAGCTTGACCGGCGAAGACCTGCCCGCCTCCTACATGGTGCCTGCGCCACCTGAGCCGGTTCCGCTCTACGCCTCGACGGTGGACCGTGGCCGCGCGGTGTTTCAGCAATACGGCTGTGTGGGTTGCCACGGCATCGAAGGGCGCGGAGGTCGTCGCAACTGGAACGCCATCACCAGCGAAGAGATCCCGCCGCTCACCTATGTCCGCGAGGGCTATACCAAAGAGCAGCTCATCGCCTTCATCCAGCGGGGGAGTCAACCGATTCCCAAGCTGGATCCACACGGACCGACCCCGCCACTCTACATGCCGAGCTGGCGCGAGCGCATCAGCGACGACGAGTTAGACGCCGTGGCCGACTACCTCTTGAATCTCGCCCCACCGCCTGCCGAGTGACGCCTCCGCGGCCTTGAGCGACGCCAGCCATCGTGCTACAATACCGCCATGACACGTACACGGATCGTCGTTGCCATGAGTGGCGGGGTGGACAGCTCTGTGGCTGCGGCGTTGTTAGTTGAGGCCGGCGATTATGAGGTCATCGGGATCACGATGCAGCTTTGGCCGAAGGCATGGTGCAACCTCCCACCAACACCCAAGAGCTGCTGTTCGCTGCGCGATGCCGAGGATGCGCGCGCCGTTGCTGCGCGATTAGGGATTCCCTTCTACGTCCTCGATCTCGTCGAAGATTTTCAGCACCACGTCATTGACTACTTCACACGCTCCTACGAGGAGGGCTTGACCCCCAACCCCTGCATCGCTTGCAACGATCACATCAAATTTGGCGCGCTGATGCGACAAGGAGAACTCCTTGGCGCCTCCAAGGTCGCGACCGGCCATTACGCGCGTGTCGCACACGAGGCTGCCAGTGACCGCTACCTGCTCCAGCGCGGGGTGGATGAGGCGAAAGATCAGTCCTATGTGCTGTTTGGGCTGACGCAAGCGCAGTTGGCCAGGACGCTGCTTCCCCTGGGCACGTACACGAAGGCCCAGGTACGTTTGTTGGCGCACGAGCGCGGGCTTCTCACCGCCGAGAAAGCCGAGAGTCAGGATATCTGTTTCCTCCGCGGCGGCAGCAAAGACGACTTCCTCGCCCCACGCACCACGCACCTCAAGGAGCCTGGGCCGATCGTGGATACGCACGGGCGCGTGCTCGGCCACCATGCAGGACTCCTGGGTTTTACCGTCGGACAACGGCACGGGTTGGGGATCGCCGCGGCTCATCCGCTGTACGTGCTCGCCCTCGATGTGGCACGTCATTGGCTGATCGTCGGCACACGCGAGGAGTTGAGCCAGCCGACGTGTCGGGTGGAGCGGGTGAACTGGCTGATCGCGCCTCCGCCGACCGGCACATCGCTCGAGGTGCGTGTGCGCATTCGGGCGCATCATCCGTTGACTCCAGCCACGCTGGTCATGGAGGCAGACGGCGCGGTCCGCGCGCACTTCCACGAGCCACAGACGGCGGTGACCCCTGGGCAAGCCGCGGTGTTTTACGACGGCGAGACGGTTGTGGGTGGCGGGTGGATCACGAAACCACATGCTGACGTCATCACAGCACAAGCACCAACGCCTGCAAGCGCATCTTGCCCAGCTTGATCGGTGCCTGATCGCGTTTTCGGCAGGGGTAGATTCGACCTTCTTGCTCAAGGTGGCGGTCGAGATATTGGGACGCGCGCGCGCGCTGGCAGTCACAGCGTGCTCTCCGTCACTCGCGATAGAAGAAGCGCAGGCTGCCAGCACGCTGGCGCGCCAGATCGGCGCCCAGCTCATCTGGTTGGAGACGGAGGAGTTGGCGAACCCCAACTATCAGGCCAACACTCCCCAGCGGTGCTACTTCTGTAAACACGCGTTATTTGCCGGCATGGCGTTCCTGGCGAGGCAGCTCGACATCCGGACGCTGCTGTATGGAGCGATCCTCGATGACCTGCAGGATGTGCGTCCTGGCCAGCGTGCGGCGGAGGAATTTCACGTGCAGGCCCCGCTCCAGGAGGTCGGGCTGACGAAGGCCGAGATTCGAGCACTCTCGCGACAACTGGGGTTAGCGACGTGGGACAAACCGCAGTTGGCATGTTTGGCATCACGCATTCCTCATGGCCTGGAAGTCACCGAGGAGCGATTGCATCGCGTGGAACACGCTGAACGACTCGTGCGCGCGGCAGGATTCGTCCAGGTGCGCGTGCGTCATCATGCGACGCTGGCGCGCATCGAGGTGGAACCCGCAGATATCCCGCGCCTGCGCGCGCTCTTGGCCGACGGGGGACTGACGCGCCAACTGCAGGCCTTAGGATTTGCTGAGGTGCACTGTGATCCGCACGGCTATCGCTCAGCCGGCCGCACCCCGCAGGTGGTGACGCGATGAGTGCACCGCGCGACGACGCGCTCGATCCCCGCCTGTTTGATCGAGCGCTCATGGCGACGATGATTGGGCAGGATGCGCTCGTCTCGCTCCTCCTGGCCAAAGGTCTGTTCACCGATGCCGAGCTGACGGCACAGGTGCAACGCTCCAAGGAACGCATTGCTGGAGAGCTGGTCAAACTCAAGAAGAGCAAGGCGGCGTAGCTCAACCTGGTAGAGCAGGCGGCTCATACCCGCTATGTCGCTGGTTCAAATCCAGCCGCCGCCATCTTATTCCGTCAAGCTGGATGTGAACCTGACGGGGGTTCGGGGACAACGGTCGTTGCGCCCGAGAGCATTGCCTGCTAGGCCGGGGAGGACAGGGAGCCATCCTGATCGTTCCGCTAGCGAGCGACGGTGCAGCTCCCCGCCGCCAGGGTTCAGCAGGGAGAGGTGTCATGGTTGCTAAGAAGAACGCACGACAACCGCAACGTGGGGTGGCTGACCTCCTCATTGGGCTGCTGGTGTGCTGGCTGTCATGGCCGCTGCCGGGCGTGAGAGCCGAGGAGCCAGCGGTCACGCTACCCACGGAGTCATCGGTGGAACGCGTCACTCCAGAGAAGGCGCTGGCCCGGCTCCAGTCGGCGGATCCACTCGAACGACAGCAAGGCCTGTTGGAGCTAGGGATGCTACGCACCTCGCAACAGTTGGGCCCTGTGACCGCGGCGCTCGAGGATCCGCACCTGGATGTGCGGCGGGCTGCGATTGTCGCGTTGCGGCTCATCCAAGGCTCAGAGGCGATCCTCCAGTTGGAGGAGCTGGCCACGGCTTCTCGACTGCCGGTGGTGCGGGAGCAGGCGATCCACGAGCTCGAGGCGCTGAAGTCTGCGCAGTCGCTGCCCCTGTTGGTGCGGGCACTCAAGGATCGCCACCTGGAGGTGCGCGTGGCGGCGATCGAAGCGCTCGGCGCCATCGCTGATCCGACCGCGCTACCCCCGCTGCAGCGAATGCTGACACACCGCAACACACGGCTGCGACGCGCAGCCGCTGCGGCGCTGGGCCACCTCGGCGCAGCGGCGGCGCCAGCCGTGCCCGCGCTGATCAAACGCCTGCGCGCGGACCGGGATGAAAACGTGCGGGTCGAGGCCGCTGAGGCCTTACGACGCATCGGCGATGCGCGGGCCGTTGAGCCGTGCCTGCAGGCCCTCAACGACCCAGCGGACCGGGTGCGGCTCGAGGCCTTCACGGCGTTGGAGGCGTGGGCACAACCAGGGATGGAACCGCTGTTGGCCAACTACCTCAATCGAGGACGGCCGCATGTGCGCGTGTACGCCGCGCGCTTACTGGCGAAGATCAGGACACCACTCGCCCTCGAGTTGCTGCGCGTCCGGTTGGCTCGCGAAGCGCAGGAAGGGGTAGCCGCCGTCCTGATCGAAGCGATCCATGTCATCGAACAGCGCTCGTGATGCGTTCCTGACGCGCCTCCAGGCGTGGGCCACTGAGCAGCAGTTGTTTGCGCCAGGGGAGCGGGTCCTCCTCGCGGTCTCTGGCGGGCCGGATTCCACAGCGCTGCTCTGCGCTCTCGCGACGCTGCGCCCCGCGTGGAACCTGGACCTCTCCGTCGCCCATGTGCATCATCACCTGCGCGGCGCTGCGGCGGATGAGGATCACGCTGCGGTGGAAGCGTTGGCCTGCGAGTGGAGCCTGCCGTGTCTGACCGAGCGACTCGTGTGGGAGGAGGATCGAGTCGCCGAAGCGGCGGCGCGCGAGGCACGGTACGCTGCGCTCCTGGCGCTGGCTCGTCGCGCAGGGGCGACCACCATCGCCCTCGGCCACACCCTGGATGATCACGTCGAAACCATTCTCATGTGGCTCCTGCGGGGCACCGGGCTGCAGGGGCTGCAGGGGATCCCGGTGGTCCGACCGCTGGCCGAGTGCCGGCTGGTGCGACCGTTACGCGGTGTCTGGCGCGCTGAGGTCGAGACGTGGTTGCGAGCGCACGGACGCGCCTGGCGTGTAGATGCGACCAACACGGATCCCCGGTATCTCAGAAACCGGATTCGCCACGAGCTGTTGCCGCTGCTGATGCGCGAGTACAACGCGCAGATCAAACACGCGCTCGCCCACCTCGCGGACACCGCAGCGCTGGAGGGGCAGTCCCTCGAGGCGCAGGCGGCGCAGTGGCTCGCGGTGCACGCGCAGGCGGCGGATCACCAACGGCTCCTAGCGCTGTCCGCGCTGTGTCAGCAGCCGAAGGCCCTGCAACAAGCGATTCTGCGCCAGGCCGCGCGTCAGCTCCTGGGCGACCTCCAGCAACTGACCTTTCAGCATTGGCGCGAGGTGGAAGCCCTGCTCGCCAGCCGCCCTGACCAGTCGGTGGTGGACTGGCCTCGAGGCCTGCAGTGGCGTAAGGACGGTGCCACCCTCATCGTGCGCCACCGCCAACACCCGGCTTGCACGTCCCCTCGGGTGCGCGTATAATGAGACAATAGAGGGAGTACATGTCCAAGCGAGCGATGAATCTCAAGCCAGGCAGCCCGAAGTCGTTACCGCCACCGCAGCGGATGGACCCGCGCAACGTCCGGGCCCTGATGCTGTGGCTGCTCGTGATGCTCCTCACCCTCTACCTTGTGCGCACAGCCGCAGGCTCGTTTCAACATCTGGCCGAGTCCTTGAGTTACAGCGAGCTCTACCGGCTGCTGCAGGAGCCGGCGGGGAGCTCGCAGGTGACGAGCGCCGTCCTCATCGAAAATGAACTCCGCCTGATGACACAGGCCGGGCGGCGGTATCTGGTGTATCTGCCGCCAGAGGATCCGGAGCTGCTGAAGCTGCTGCGCGAGCGCGTCCCACAGGTGGAGATCAAACCGTCGCGCGCGCCCTTAGCCGGCGTGCTGTTTTCGCTGTTTCCGTGGCTGTTTCTCTTCGGGATCATGTGGTTCTTCATGCGCAGCGCCCAGGGCGGGGGGCGACTGCTGGCGTTTGGCAAGAGTCGCGCCAAACTCCTCAGTCAAGATCGCGTGCCCGTGACGTTTAACGACGTGGCCGGCGTGGATGAGGCGAAGGAAGAGCTCCAAGAGATCATCGAGTTTTTGCAAGATCCCAAACGGTTTCAAAAATTGGGTGGCCGCATCCCGAAGGGCGTCTTACTGATGGGGCCGCCAGGCACCGGCAAGACCTTGTTGGCGAAAGCCGTCGCCGGCGAAGCAGGGGTGCCGTTTTTTAGCATCAGCGGATCGGATTTTGTGGAGATGTTCGTCGGGGTGGGCGCGTCGCGCGTGCGGGATCTCTTTGACAACGCCCGCAAGACCGCCAAGAGCAGTGGCCGCGGCTGCATCATCTTTATTGACGAGATTGATGCGGTGGGTCGCCAGCGGTTTGCCGGGATCGGCGGTGGGCACGATGAGCGCGAGCAGACGTTGAACGCCCTCCTCGTCGAGATGGACGGCTTTGATACGTATGCGGGCGTCATCCTCATGGCGGCGACGAATCGGCCGGACGTGTTGGATCCCGCGCTCCTGCGGCCAGGCCGGTTTGATCGTCGCGTGGTCATTGATCGGCCCGACATCACTGGGCGCGAGGCGATCCTCAAAGTCCACACGCGCCACATCCCCGTGGCGAAAGAGGTGGATCTGAAATCCATCGCGCGCCAAACGCCGGGTTTTTCTGGTGCGGATCTGGCCAACTTGGCGAATGAAGCCGCCCTCTTAGCGACGCGCCGCAACAAATCCTCGGTGGCCATCGAGGAGCTCGAGGCCTCGATTGAACGGGTCATCGCCGGACCCGAACGCAAGAGCCGGGTGATCAGCGAGCGCGAGAAGAAGATCACCGCCTACCACGAGGCCGGCCATGCGTTGGCGGCCCTCTTCACCGCAGACACCGATCCGGTGCACAAGGTCTCCATCATCCCGCGCGGGACGCAGGCGCTGGGCTACACGATGCAGTTGCCCATCGAGGATCGCTACACGATGACGAAGCGAGAGCTCCTGGCGCGGTTGACCGTCATGATGGGCGGACGGGCGAGCGAGGAACTGGTGTTTGGCGAGGCGACGACTGGCGCGCAGAACGATCTGGAAGTGGCCACGAGTGTGGCGCGTCGGATGGTGTGCGAGTTTGGCATGAGTGAAAAGATCGGTTACTTGACGCTTGGCCGACGCGAAAACCAAATTTTCCTCGGCCGCGATCTCCTCGAGGAGCGTAACTACAGCGAAAAGACTGCGGTCCTGATTGATGAGGAAATCCGGGCCATCATTGATCAGTGCTATGCCCATGCGCAAGAAGTCCTGACCGCGCATCGGGAGGGGCTGGACCGGTTGGCGACGGCGCTGCTGGAAAAAGAAGTCCTCGATGCGGAAGAGGTCAAGGTCCTCGTCGGCTTAGCCCCACGTCCTGCACCATCAGCGACATCCTCTTAAAGGAGTGCCTGCGACGCTCCAGACGCCTCACGCTGTCCGTCCCATGTGGGCCGTGCCGTTCCGTGGGGGAACGCTGCAGCTCGGGCAGCGCACGCTGCTCATGGGTGTGGTGAACGTGACCCCGGATTCGTTTAGCGACGGTGGCCAGCATCGCGCGCCCGAGGCAGCGATTCGTCATGGGCTGGACCTCGTCGCTGCGGGAGCCGATCTCCTCGACATCGGGGGTGAATCCACCCGTCCTGGGGCCGCACCGGTTGCTGCCGAGGAAGAACGCGGTCGGGTGGAGCCGGTGATTGCCGCGTTAACCCAGCAGACGTCGGTCCCGATCTCCGTGGATACCTCGAAGGCTGCTGTGGCGTACGCTGCGCTGGCTGCCGGGGCCAGCCTGGTCAACGATGTGACCGCCCTGCGCGGCGATCCAGCGATGGCTGCGGTCGTCGCACGGGCGCACGTGCCGATCATCCTCATGCACATGCACGGGACGCCTCAGACCATGCAACAGGATCCCCGCTACAACGACGTCGTCGCTGAAGTGCTCACCTTTTTCCAGGAGGCGATCGCCCGCGCGACGGATTCCGGCATTGCCCGCGAGTTGGTGTGGCTGGATCCTGGCATCGGCTTTGGCAAGACCCTGGAACACAACCTGCAACTCCTCGCCCACCTGCCGACGTTGGCCACGCTGGACCGGCCGCTCGTCGTGGGCCCCTCGCGAAAATCCTTCATCGGCCAACTCCTCGATCGCCCGGTGGAGCAGCGCCTCTGGGGCACGGCAGGAGCGGTCGCTGTCGCTGCCTGGCACGGAGCAGCGATCGTGCGTGTGCACGACGTTGCAGCGATGCGGGATGTGGTGCGCGTCGTGGAAGCGATTGCAGCGATGCAGGGGTAATGCCCAGGCCTCAACTCGGTGTCAACATTGATCACGTCGCTACCCTCCGGCAGGCCCGTCGAGGATACCTGCCTGATCCGGTTGAGGCAGCGCTCATCGCCGAGTCCGCTGGAGCCGATTCCATCGTCTGCCATCTGCGCGAGGATCGGCGACACATCCAAGACGCGGATGTCCGAGCCTTGAAAACTCGCATCCGCACACGGCTCAATCTCGAGATGTCCCTCGCACCCGAGATCGTGGAGCAGGCCATCCAGATCACACCCCACCAGGCGACGCTCGTGCCAGAGCGACGGGCCGAGCTGACGACGGAAGGAGGACTGGATCTCCTGGCGCACGGGGCTCGTGTGCGCGAGACGCTGCGGTGCTTAACCGACGCGGGGATTGCGGTCAGCGTCTTCATTGATCCAGAGCGCGCGCAAATCGCGCAGGCCCAAGCGTTGGGTGTCGCGATCGTCGAACTCCACACCGGTCGGTACGCCGAGGCGACGACTCCCGCAGCGGCACAGCGCGAGCTGAGGCACCTGGAAACAGCAGCGCGCTACGCGCACGAACTGGGGCTGCGCGTGAACGCGGGGCACGGCCTCGACTACACGACGACAGAGGCCGTCGCGCAACTCCCCTGCATTGAAGAGCTCAACATCGGGTTCGCCATCATCGCGCGGGCGGTCGTCGTGGGACTCGAGCAGGCCGTGCGCGAGATGGCTCAACTCATCCATCATGCGAGTGACCAGCGACTAGCGACGAGCGACCAACATGGTATTGGGTTGCGGCGTTGACGTCGTCAAGGTCAGCCAGTTGCAACAGGCCGTCGGCCGGTGGGGGGATCGCTTCCTGACGCGCGTCTACACGTCGCGGGAACTCGCGTACGGCAAGGGACGGACGCGCCAGTACGAATTCCTCGCCGCGCGGTTTGCGGCCAAGGAAGCCGTCATCAAGGCCTTCGGCGCCTGGCGGGGGCAGCTCGGGTGTCCCTGGCACGCCATCGAAATTCTCGCAGATCGCACCGGGCGTCCCATCGTTCGTCTCACCGGGGCTGCGCTGCAACTCAAGCACCGCAGCCGCGCCACCGGCGTGTTGGTGAGTCTCTCCCACACCGATGACGTCGCCATCGCCTCCGCCGTCGTGGTGAGGAA
>CAZWYX010000028.1:0-15212 GCA_964638485.1 uncultured Planctomycetales bacterium
CTCCTTTTTTCCTTTGAGCGCTGCTTGGGCCGCAGCCAGGCGCGCAATCGGCACGCGAAAGGGCGAGCACGAGACGTAATCCAGCCCCACCCGGTGGCAGAACTCCACCGACGCGGGATCTCCCCCATGTTCCCCGCAGATGCCGATCTTGAGCTTGCTCGAGGTGGCGCGCCCTTTTTGCACCCCCATGCGGATGAGCTGACCGACCCCGTCCACATCTAACGTGGCAAAGGGATCCGCCGGTAGCAGCCCTTCTTTGAGATACGTCGGCAGGAACTTTCCGATGTCGTCGCGCGAAAAGCCGAACGTCATCTGAGTGAGATCGTTGGTCCCGAAGCTAAAGAAATCCGCCGCCCGCGCAATCTCGTCCGCCACGACCGCTGCCCGCGGCAGCTCAATCATCGTCCCAATCAAGTAGGTGAGCTTGACGTGGGACGCGGCCATCGTCTCCTCTGCCACGCGGATCGTCCGCTCACGGATGACCTTCAGCTCACTCACGTACCCCACCAGCGGGACCATGACCTCGGGGACGATCGTCTGCCCTTCCTTGGTGACTTGGCAGGCCGCCTCGAAAATCGCGCGCACTTGCATCTCGTAAATTTCCGGGAAGGTGATCCCGAGACGACAGCCGCGGTGGCCGAGCATCGGGTTAAACTCCTTTAAGCTCGCGACCATCGCCTGGACCTCCTGCACAGGTCGGCCCAGTTGCTTGGCGGTCTTGTCAATGTCCTCAGGTATCGTGGGAAGAAACTCATGGAGGGGGGGATCGAGGAGGCGAATGGTCACGGGCAAACCCGCCATCACCTTAAAAATCCCAATGAAATCTTCCCGCTGCATCGGGAGGAGTTTTGCCAGGGCCTTGTGGCGTGTAGCAGCGTCTGTGGCGAGAATCATTTCCCGCACCACTGGCAGGCGATCTGCCCCAAAAAACATGTGCTCGGTGCGACAGAGGCCAATGCCTTCCGCGCCGAAGTCGCGCGCCACTTTGGCATCGAACGGGGTATCGGCGTTGGCACGCACGCCCAGCCGCCGCACCTGATCCGCCCACACCAAGAGCTGACGGAACTGCGGGGTGAGCGTTGGTTCCACCAGACGGAGCTCACCGAGGATGACTTCACCTGTGGAGCCGTTCAAGGTGATGACATCGCCTTCGTGCACCACCGTCTCCCCGATGAGAAACTGGTGTTCCTCCTCGCGGATCATCAGCGCCCCGCAGCCTGCCACGCAGCACTTCCCCATGCCCCGCGCGACGACCGCGGCGTGACTCGTCATGCCACCACGGGCGGTCAGAATCCCTTGCGCGACCGCCATCCCCCCGATGTCTTCCGGAGACGTCTCATCACGCACGAGAATCACCTGCTGGCCGTCCTCGGCCATCGTGATCGCCTGATGCGTGGTGAACACCACGCGTCCCACCGCCGCCCCTGGCGAGGCCGGCAACCCTTTCGCCAGCGCCTCGACGTGGGCTGTGGGATCAATCATCGGATGCAAGAGCTGATTGAGCTGTTCTGGTTGCACGCGGAGGACGGCCTCGGCTTGGTCAATGAGCCCTTCGGCGACCATATCCACCGCGATGTTGACCGCGGCCTGCGCGGTGCGTTTGCCCGCGCGGGTCTGGAGGAAATAGAGCGTGTCCTCCTCAACGGTAAACTCCAAGTCTTGCATGTCGCGGTAATGTTGCTCGAGGCGTCCGGCGATGCTGAGGAGCTGCTGGTACATCTGCGGCATCTGGTGTTGGAGTTGGTCAATCGGATTCGGTGTGCGGATGCCGGCGACCACGTCTTCACCTTGGGCGTTGATGAGGTACTCACCGTAAAACGCCCGCTCGCCTGTCGAGGGATTGCGTGTGAAGGCCACACCGGTGGCGGAACGCTCCCCCATGTTGCCGAACACCATGGCCTGGATGTTCACCGCCGTGCCGAGGGTGTGGGGCAAGCGGTGGAGATCGCGATAGGTCACCGCCCGTTTGTTGTTCCAGGAGTTAAACACCGCATCAATCGCCAGGCGCAACTGCTCCCACGGCTCTTGGGCGAACGGCCGCTCCGTCTCCTCGCGCATGAGCTGGTGGTAGTCTGTGACCAGGACCTTGAGATCATCCACCATGAGTTCCGTGTCATGTTGGGCGTGGATGCGGTATTTCGCGGCGTGGAGGAGATCCTCGAACTGCTTGTGCTTGATGCCGAGCACCACATCACCAAACATCTGGAGGAAGCGGCGGTAGGAATCGTAGGCGAAACGGGGGTTGCGGGTCTTACGCGCCAGGCCTTCGACGGTGGCATCGTTGAGCCCTAAGTTCAAGATGGTATCCATCATCCCTGGCATGGAAAACGCCGCCCCTGAGCGCACGGACACGAGCAACGGATTCTGCGCATCCCCAAAGCGCTTGCCGGTCACCTGCTCCAAGTGCTGGAGCGCCTGGCGCACTTCGTCCTCCAATCCCGTGGGCCACTGTTTGCCCTGTTCGTAAAACGCGATACACGTCTCGGCGGTGATGGTAAACCCTGGCGGCACAGGCAAGCGCAGGTTTGTCATCTCCGCTAAGTTGGCTCCTTTCCCACCCAGGAGCGTCTTCATCTCTGCCCGGCCCTCGGCCGCTCCGTTACCAAAGAAGTAACACCGTTTCATGGCGGACTTGGTCACCCGTGGTTTCGTTTTTGTCGGTGTCATCAGGGCACTGGCTCCTTTAAGGTGATGGTGGAGGTATCACGACCTGGGCGAGATCAGCCACCCGAGGACGGATGAGCTGATCAATCGCGTGCAACAGCGCCAGGCGATTGGCGCGCAGCGCCGCATCGTCCGCGTTGACGAGGACCTGCGTGAAGAAACGTTCGAGGAGCTCCGTGAATGTCTCCGCATAGATCGTGAGCACCTGGCCGTAGTGACGTGCGGCGATCGCCTGCTGTAGCCGAGGACTGGCCTGCTGCGCGGCGGCCCACACCTCACGCTCCACCGGCTCAACGAACCGCGCGGGATCTACGCGCAGCGCCTCGCGGATGTTGGCGGCTGTGACGATGTTCCGCGTGCGCTCAGCCACGGTGCAGGCCTGGGCCAACAGGCGCGGCGATTGGCGCACACACGCCTCCAGTGCCTGCAGGCGCATCGCAGCGTCGCCCACATCATCAAAACCCGCTGCCAGCACTGCCCGCACTAAATCATAGCGCGCTTCTTGCCGCGTGGCAAATCGTTCCTGCACGTACGCCTGCACCTCTGTCTGCACGTCCTCAGGACGACGCCGCCCCTGAGTTCCCCAGCCACGAAGCGTGTGGGCGAGCACGGCCGTCAGCGACAGCGGGCGGTCTTTGGTGCCGAGTAACAGCGCCACCAGTTCGTTCGCTAGACGACGCAACCCAAACGGGTCAGCACTGCCCGTCGGCTTGATCCCGATGCCAAAAAACCCTGTCAACGTGTCCAGGCGATCAGCGATCGCCACGACCGCACCGATGAGACTGCGCGGCAACCGGCCCTGCGGGAGGTAGGCGTCTTCAATCGCTTCGGCCACCACCCGCTCGTGGGGCGCGTGATGGAGATGATAAATGCGGCCCATGACCCCTTGCAGCGACGGAAATTCGTAGACCACGCGCGTCACCAAATCCGCTTTGCACAACTGCACCGCTCGCTGGATCTGCGGCTCCTCGGCGGAGAGCTGCCAGGCGTGTGCCAACCACGCACTCAACGCCTGCAGGCGCTTGACCTTCTCCTGCAGGGAGCCGAGTTGCCGATGCACCATGAGGCTCTGCAACTGCGGGACAGCGGCCTCGAGTGGTTGGATCAGATCCTGTTGATAGAAGAGGAGGCTATCCGCGAGGCGCGCCGCCAAGATGCGTTCGTAGACGTGCCGCACGCGCTCGAGCTGGCGTGGCCGGCCATTGACGACCCCGAGGAACACCGGCAGCAACCCTCCCCGCCGATCCTCCAGCGCAAACACCCGCTGGTACTTCGCCATGCTGGCAATGAGAATTTCCCGCGGCAACTGGGTCACGTGCGGCACGCGGCCACGAAAGACCGTCGGCCACTCGACTAAATTCGCCGCTTCATCCAGGAGCGAGATCCCTCCGGTATGACCAGGCTGCAGCGTCTCGGGTGCCAGACGCACGCCCTGTCGTCGCTCCTGAGGCGTGAGGGCTGCCTCGAGGGCGCGGTGGAGCGCGGCGCGCCGTTCGTCAGGCGTGAGGAGCACGCGGGCACGACGTAACAAGGCCACGTAGTGGCGCGCTGATGCGACGGTGAGCCGTGACGATCCCCAGGCACGGTTGGCGTAGGTGCGTGGGCTGGCCGTGAGCGCGCCGAGACGCATCGGTACCACGCGTGCGCCATACAGCGCAACCAGCCACCGCATCGGTCGCGGAAAGATCGTCGGTCGTGGTTCGTCGTTCGTAGTTCGTCCCCTCGACGAGCGACCTCCGGGAGACCAGCGCATCATCTTGGGAAACTGCAGTTGTGCCAGGAGCGACGGGACCAGTGTGGTGAGCACCTGCGGAGCTGTCTGCATCGGTGCGGCCTGCTGCAACGCCACGTAGGCTCCGCGAGGTGTCTCTGTGATCTGCACCTGCTTCGGCGTGGCGCCATAGCGCTTCAGAAATCCGAGGAACGCTGGGGAGGGAGTGCCCTGCTCGTCAAAGGCCACGCGTTTGGCCGGTCCCAGGATGCTTTGCACCTCGGCAGTTTGCCGTGCGGCCAGCGCCTGCACCACCCACCCAAGACGCCGCGGTGTGGCGATGATCTGGATAGCTGCAAACGGTAGGCGTGCCTTGCGCAGCGCAGCCGGCACGAGCGCCTCCAGTTGCTCCTTGGCCGAGAGGACCACGTTGACCGGCAATTCCTCCACGCCAATCTCCACCACGAACGCGCTGGGCTGAGTCATCAGGCTCATGGGTGCTGCTCGCCTGTGTGCTTGGCGCACGCATTCGCTAATGCGCGGATCCGTTTGATGATCGCCGGGCGCTCAGTCACACTGACCGCTCCGCGCGCGTCCAAGAGATTAAAGGTGTGCGAACACTTCAGGAGCTGCTCATAGGCAGGTCGGATCAGGCCGCGCGCCAACAGGGCTTGGCTTTCCTGTTCGTGCATGTCGAAGAGCCGTTGGAGTTGCTCGGTGTGGGCCTCGGTAAAATTGTAGCGAGACCCTTCGCGCTCCGCAGCGGCATGGAGCGCGCCGTAGGTCGTGTGCGTATCCCACGCCAGGTCAAAGACGTTCCAGCAGTTCTGGACAAACATCGCGATGCGCTCCAGGCCATACGTCATTTCACAGCAGGTGGGGTTGAGATCTACCCCACCGACTTGCTGGAAATACGTAAACTGCGTGACCTCAAGACTGTCCAGCCACACCTCCCACCCCAAGCCCCACGCCCCCAGCGTCGGGGATTCCCAATCATCCTCGACAAAGCGCAGATCGTGGTCGCGCACGTTGATCCCCACCGCAGCAAGGCTGGCGAGATAGAGCTCCTGCGCCTCAGTCGGGTCTGGCTTGAGGAGAACTTGGTACTGGTAGTACCGCTGCATACGCAAGGGATTCTCCCCATAGCGTCCGTCGGTGGGACGCCGCGAGGGCTGGACGTACGCCACACGCCACGGCTGGGGGCCGAGCGCACCGAAGAACGTGGCGGGATGAAACGTCCCTGCGCCCATCTCGATGTCGTAGGGTTGCAGGAGCAGGCACCCGTGCTTTGCCCAGAACTGGTGGAGGCGCAGCACCAGGTCCTGAAACGTCAGGCGCGTGTTACGTCTCGGCATACGCAGGCTCCTCGTCGGCCAGCGGTGTCTGAAGGCGGATGTCCACATGAAACGCCACAAAGCGATCTAGCAGGCGTTCGATCTCCGTGCGGATGCGCGGACTCCACTGGAGGCGGAGCGCCTGCATCCATGAGGCGCGGAGCGCATGCTGCAGCGTGGCGAGCGTCCCGGGGGTGAGCGGCTGGGCTGCACGATCTTGGATGGCGCACTGCGGGCAGAGCAGACCACCCAGCCGCAGACTTAAACCCGCGTGCGCGCCCGGCGGCTGATTGCACCCCACGCATTCCTCAATCGAAGGATGCAGTCCCAGCAGCTTCAGAAACTTGAGTTCAAACAGTCGTGTCGCCATCGAGGCGTGTCGTGCGGTGGAGAGGGTGCGCAGGGCTTGCACCGCCAACCGAAACAGCTCCGGCTGCGGATCACGGGGGGCGGTTCCCTGGTGTAAGAGCTCGAGGATCCTGGCCTGCGCTTGGAGTGCGGTGGGCTGATGGATGCGGCTGGTCAGCTCGTCAAGCAAATCACACTGGCTCATGAGGAACACCGACTTTCGCGGCGTGTCATAGAAGACGATGGTGTTGAGACTCCCCGGTAAGGCGGGTGACCCGTAGCGCGCGGGCTGATCGCGGAATCCTTTGATCAGGCCTGAGAACCGTCCCCACTCGGCCGTCAACACCTCCAGGAGCAGACTCGTCTCGCGCACATCATGCCGACGCAGGATCAACGCGTGCGCGGTGCAAATGGGCATCGTCGTCCCTACCCTGCCGCCAGGATGCGGCGTTGCAGTCGCTCCATCTGCTGGCGCTGACGTGGCGTGGCATCGCGGTAGCCGAGCAGATGCAGCACCCCATGGACCACGTAGGTGAGGAGTTCGCGACGATACGAGTGGCGATACGTCGGTGCGCGACGAACCGCCACGGCCGGTGCCACGATCACGTCCCCCAACAGGAACGTGGCCTGGCGTTGCCAGGGCCAACGTAAGTCAAACGCCAGCACGTCCGTCACCCGGCGCCGTTGGTGGAACCGTCCGTTGAGCCACCGCATCCGCTGTTCCCCGACGAAGACCAGAGAGACCGCTCCCCGCTGCACAGCGCATCGCCGCAACACGCGCCTGACGACCTGGCGCACCTGCTGCGTGGGGATGCGATGTTGCCGTTGGAGATTGTTCACCTCAATCATGGGGAGCGGCACGACGCGCCACGTCAACTACTGCCGCTGCGCGCCGTCGGCCCCACACGATCGTAGGCCTTCAAAATTTCTTGCACTAACTCGTGGCGCACCACATCCTGGCCGGTAAAATACACAAAGGCCAAGCCAGCAATGTCCTTCAGCAGTCTCTCGGCCTGCACTAACCCCGACGTCTTCTCCTTGGGGAGGTCAATCTGCGTCACATCGCCGGTGATGACGGTTTTGGAGTCAAAGCCCAGCCGCGTTAAAAACATCTTCATCTGCTCAGGGGTCGCATTCTGCGCTTCATCCAAGATGATGAAGGAGTCGTTCAGCGTCCGGCCGCGCATGTAGGCCAAGGGCGCGACCTCGATGATGCCGCGCTCGATGGCGCGCTGGATGCGCTCAGCCTCCATCATGTCATAGAGTGCGTCATACAGCGGACGCAGATACGGCGTAATTTTGGCTTCCAAGTCGCCCGGCAGAAACCCCAGCTGCTCACCCGCCTCGACGGCGGGGCGCGTCAAGATGATCCGCGCCACGTCGCCTGTCGTGAGCGCAGACACCGCCATCGCCATCGCCAGGTAGGTTTTGCCAGTCCCCGCAGGGCCAATCCCGATGACGATGTCATGGGCGCGGATCGCTTCCACATAGGTTTTCTGTCCGCGTGTTTTGGGTGTCACAAACCGTCGGCGCGAGGGCACCTCAATCCGGTCTTGGAAAATGGAGGCCAGCTCTTGTTCAGAGGCGTGATTCTTGAGGAGTTTGATGACGTATTCGACCTCATGCCGATGCACCGGTTGGCCTGCCTGAGCGATCGTGCGGAGTTCGCCCAGCACGTGCAACGCCTGCTGCACCGAGGCCTCCTCTCCACGCACCGTTAAGCGCTCTCCCCGCCCGACGATCGCCACGTGGAATTCCTCTTCGAGTCGCCGCAGATTGGCATCGTGGCGGCCAAAGAGGTGTTGGGCTTCTTGGTCGTTAGCGAGGAGGAAGGGCTGTTCTGCCATCGGCAGCACTATTTCTCAGAGCGACGCACTGGTTCGCCGGGTGACGGCGGAATGACCAGGCGCATCCCAGGCCGCAGTTGACTAGGACTGGCGAGTTGATCTCGGTTCGCCTCGAAGATCTGCGTCCAGAGCGCGCCCTTGCCATAGAGGCGCTGGGCGATGCTCCAGAGGGTATCCCCTTGCTGCACCGTGTAGACCGCGGCCTCGGCTGCGCGCAGCGGTTTCGCACGAGGCGCTTCCCCGCGAGGCATCGGGGTTGCTGGTCGAGCGGCCGGGGCTGCCGACGGCAGCTCCACTTCCCACTCAACGATCTCACGGCTTGTCTTGCGCGACTGAGGCGCTGGGGCGTTGCCGGTGAAATAGCCGCGATTGCCAGACAGTGCTTGATCCACGCGCTCCATCTCAATAGTGTGGACCTTGGTGGAACAACCGCTGCCACTCCAGAGCAGCAGCCCCACGCCAATCAGACGAGACCAACCCGTGTTCATCGAACCTCCTTTGCTCTGCTACGTGCAGGATGCGGTGGTGATGAGGCGCAACTGCAATTCATGCAACTGCTGGGGATCAACCGCCGCGGGGGCGCCTGTCAAGGGACAGGCCGCGCGCTGCGTCTTCGGAAACGCAATGACATCGCGGATACTCTCGCGCCCAGCCACGAGGGCAATCAAGCGATCCACGCCCAGCGCTAAGCCGCCATGCGGGGGTGCACCGAAGGTGAAGGCCTTGAGCAAAAACCCAAAACGGCGCTCAGTGTCAGCATCGCTCATCCCCAGGACACGAAACACGCGTTGTTGGAGCGCAGGCTCATGGATGCGAATGCTGCCACTGCCGAGTTCGATGCCATTGACGACGAGATCAAATGCGCGTGAGCGGACACGCCCTGGCTCTCGCTCCAACAGATCCATGTCCTCTGGATGGGGCGCGGTAAAGGGATGGTGCTCCGCTTCCCATCGCTTGGCCTCGGCGTTGTATTTGAGGAGCGGAAACTCGGTGACCCAGCAACAGTGCAGTGCGGCGCTCGGCGCTCGGCGTTCGGCGTCTGTGCGCAAGTCAGGTTTATCCGTGCCGTATTGCTCCTGGGATTCGCGGTGCGTCAGACGAGGAAACGGGGTGGCCATCGTCAGGCCACAGCTCGTCTTCAGTGCTGCGGTCAACACCTGCTCCATCAGGCGAAACAGATCGTCCTCCTCGAGGAATGACATCTCCAGATCCAGCTGGGTAAATTCCGGCTGCCGGTCGCTGCGCAGATCTTCATCGCGAAAACACCGCGCGATTTGAAAATAGCGTTCGATCCCCGCCACCATCAGGAGCTGTTTGAACAGTTGGGGCGATTGCGGCAGGGCAAAAAACTTACCCGGCGTGAGGCGCGAGGGCACCAGGTAGTCCCGCGCCCCTTCCGGAGTGGAGCGGGTCAACATCGGGGTTTCCACCTCGAGAAACCCGTGCGCATCGAGCTGATCACGTAGCGCTTTGATCAGACGATGACGCAGGCGCAGCCGCTCAAAGTTCGCCGGACGACGCAGTTCCAGATACCGGTAGGTCAGACGCACCTCCTCCGACAGCTCGGTCTCCTCATCAATGGGAAACGGGGGGGTGTCGGATGCCGTGAGAATCTGCAACGCGGTGGCTGAGACCTCCACCTGCCCTGTGGCGAGTTTCGGATTGGCCATCGCCGGTGGACGTTGCTTGACGTCTCCGCTGACCGCGATGAGAAATTCCGCGCGGAGTGATTTCACCATCTCTGCCGAGAGGGCTGGGGCCTGCGTGTTGAAGACTACTTGCGTCAGCCCGGCTCGATCGCGCAGGTCAATGAAACAGAGTGTGCCGTGATCGCGTCGCCGATGCACCCACCCCACCAACGTCGCCTGCTGGCCAACGTGAGCTACGGTGAGCTCCCCGCACGTCTGCGTCCGTTGAGGCAGGCGGGCCGTCGTCACGTCGTGGCCAGCTTCTGCTGCAGCGCGGTGACGACGCGCTGGCGCGGCAGGATATCTTGTGTGCTCGTCGCCATCTCCTTGAGCGTCACAACGGCTTGCGCCCGTTCCTGAGGCCCCAACAGCGCGACGAAGCGCGCGCCCCATTTGTTGGCACTGCGCATCTGGCCTTTGAGCGACCGGGCGGTGTAGTCCATGACCGCAGGAATCCCGCAGCGACGCAGCTCATGCACCAGTCCAAACGCCTCGCGTTGCGCGGCCTCATCCAGACTGACCACCATGACGGTGACGCGCTGGTCTGGCGTTGGGCTCGCGGTCTCTTGACGGGCGAGCAGCAGCCGTTCCAATCCAACAGCAAAACCGCACGCCCCCACCGCTGGTCCGCCCAGCTCATGCACCAGATCATCGTAGCGTCCGCCAGCGCCCAGCGCATCGTGCGCCCCCAGCGCCTCATGCGTGAACTCAAACACGGTCTTCGTGTAGTAGTCCAAGCCACGCACCATCCGCGGAGCTTCCTCGAAGGGAATCTGGAGCGACCGCAAGGTCTCCAGCACCGTTGCATAGTGCTGTTGACAGGCGTCGCACGCGTCCGGTGTCGCCTCCAGGCGCTGTACGATCGCCTGACAATGCGGTTGCTTGCAGTCGAGTACGCGAAACACGTTGCGCGTCAACCGTGCTTGGCAATCACGGCAGAGCTGCGCAGTGTGTGGGGTCAGCGCCTTGCGCAGCCGCAGGCTGGTGCGTTGGCGGTCGGCTCGACACCCCACGTTGTTGAGTCGCGTGCGTGTGCGGGTGATTCCGATTGCCTCCAACACCGTCAAGGCCAGGGCGATGACTTCCACATCAATGAGCGGATGCGAGGACCCAATCGCCTCCACCCCGATCTGATGGAACTGCCGCTTCCGTCCGGCCTGCGGCCTCTCGGCGCGAAACATGGGTCCCAGGTAGTACCACTTGACCAGGCCGTCCTGTTTGGCGTACTCGTGTTCCACATAGGCGCGGACCAATGAGGCCGTTGCTTCAGGCCGCAAGGCGATGCGCCGGCCACCCTGATCGGTCAAGACGTACATTTCTTTTTGGACGATGTCGGTTGCCTCACCGACTGAGCGGGCGAATAATCGCGCCTCTTCCAGGAGGGGCGTGCGCACTTCGCGATAACCAAACCGGCGAAAGACCTCACGACTCCGGGCTTCCACCCAGGTCCAGAGATCAGCGATGTGCGGCAGGGTATCTTCCGTCCCCCGGAGGGCACGGAATTCCATCTCGGCATGAGCGCGCATGTTACAAACCTATAGTATAAAACGACGACGGGCGCTCGTCAATAAAAATGCCCCACGCTGGGGGCAGACAGAATGCTGTGTTCACGGCTGAAGGCACTCGTGTCGCCTTGAGCCTTCAACCTAAAGAGCGGTTATTTCACTTGGCCCTTCATGATCAGGCCGGGCTTAAACACCACGACTTTCTTGGGCGGGACAGGCACTTCCTGGCCTGTGCGAGGGTTGCGGCCGAGACGGCCACGGCGCTGGCGGACCTTGAAAACACCGAAGTTACGTAATTCCACCGTCTCCCCACGCTCGAGGCTGGCAATGACGTGATCCAGGGTGCGCTGGACCACTTTTTTGACATCAATTTGCTTAACCCCTGTCTCCGCAGCGATCTTCAACACAATGTCTTTTTTTGTCATCCGCGTCTCCTCGACAACACAGGTTGAACGCTGGTACTGTTACTATCGTAGCATAAAGAGGTTACGTTGTCAAGGTAAAAACAGGGGTCCAAGGCCTATCGCTTCAGCGTCACCTGCCCCTTACCGACGAGCTCTTCCAGGGCGGTGATGAGCTCGGGACGTGGCTCAACTCGCCATGCTGCACCGAGTTGCAGCTTGACCCGATTGGTTTTTGGGGTGGCCATGGTGACAAACACTGACACGTCCCCTGGGGCACTGCGGAGGATGGTTTGGAGTTCCTCAAGCACTGCCTCATCCAGTCCTGGCGTAAGCACAGCAATTTCAATGGAATGCGACATTTGACGCTCCACCTGATCGCCAGGGGTGATGTGTTGGACGACCAGTTTGGGTCTGTCCTCGCGGAGGTTGAGTCGCCCTTCCACAAAGATCAGCGCATTCGGTACAAGGTATTGCCCTACCTTTGGATACGCAGCGGGAAACACCAACAGTTCGACCTCACCGGTCAAATCTTCCAGCACCCCGATGGCCATTCGCTCGTTGGTTTTTTTGGTGGTGGTGTGCCTGACGCGAGTCACGATGCCACCGATCGTGACGAGCTCATCGTGGGCCCGACTGGGGAGGTCTTTGGCTACAATACTGGAGAACCGCTCAAGCAACGGCGCACACCACGCCAGTGGATGGCCGGTGATGTAGAACCCCAGCAGTTCCTTCTCGTAGGCGAGGCGCTGGTTCTCAGGCCACTCACGGACCGATGACATCTCTTGCGTGGCGGTCGCAAAGGCGGTGTCAGACGACGGGGCTGCGCTCGTGCCAAAAAAGGAGAGCTGCCCCCGTGTGCGGTCACGGTGCAGCACGCTGGCCTGTTCCAGGGTGCGCTCGAGCGTCTGCATCAGTTGGGCGCGATGGCAGCCCAGCGTATCAAAGGCCCCGCACTTGATGAGGCTCTCGATGGTCTTGCGGTTGACGTGGTGGGCATCCACACGCTCACAAAAATCGCTCAGACGCGTAAACATTCCTTGCTGCGTGCGGGTGTTGACAATCGCCTCAATGGCCCCCTCGCCTATGTTTTTGACCGCGGTTAAGCCGAAGCGAATCACCGCAGGCCCAGCGATGGTAAAGGTAGCGCAACTCGCATTAATATCCGGCGGCAAGATGACCAGCCCCATCCGCTTGGCTTCTTCGATGTACTGCACGATCTTGTCGGTGTTGCCAATTTCCGAGGTGAGGAGCGCGGTCATGAACTCGATGGGATAGTGGGCCTTGAGGTAGGCGGTGCGATACGAGATCATCGCGTAGGCGGTCGAGTGGGCCTTGTTGAAGCCGTAACCGGAGAAGTACTCCATGAGGTTAAAAATCTTCTCCGCGATGCGCTGATGGATGCCGTGCTTGCGACACCCATCGAGAAACGTTGCGCGCGCCTGCGTCATCACCTCAGGAATTTTCTTCCCCATCGCGCGACGGAGCAAATCCGCTTGCGCGAGCGAGAACCCGGCGAGTTGGCTCGCAATCTGCATCACCTGCTCTTGATACAGGATGATGCCGTAGGTTTCTTTGAGGATCGGTTCCAGCAGTGGATGGTCATACTTGATCGTGAGATCGCCGCGCTTCCGTTTGATGAAGTCGTCCAACATGCCACTCCCGATCGGCCCAGGACGGTAGAGGGCCAAGAGCGCGGCGAGATCTTCAAACCGCTCCGGGCGCAGTTTCTTCAAGAGATCGCGCATCCCAGGACTTTCCAGTTGGAACAGCCCCATGGATTCGGCCCGCGACAACAGCGCAAACGTTGCCGCATCATCTAACGGCATCTCCTCACACCGCAGTGCCTGGTGACGCGTGTGCTGAATCAGCTCGCACGTTTTGGACAGGACGGTGAGCGTCCGCAAGCCCAGCAAATCAATTTTGAGGACCTTCACCGTCTCCAGGGCGTCCATGGCAAAGCCGGTCGTGATCTGCCCATCGGAGGTTTTGAAGAGCGGCATGTAGTTGATCAACGGTTTATCCGCGATCACCATGCCGGCGGCGTGCGTGGAGGCGTGGCGCGTCAAGCCCTCCAGGATCTGGCCTGTCTCAATCAACTGACGGATCTGCGGCTCGCGTTCGTAGCGCGCGCGCAGTTCCGGCGCTTGCTCCAGGGCGCGTTGCAAGCTGATGTCCAACTCATTGGGCACGAGTTTGGCAATGCGGTCCACGTCAAGATACGGCAGGTCCATCGCGCGACCGACATCGCGGATGACCGCTTTGGCTTGCATCGTGCCAAACGTGATGATCTGAGCGACATTGCCCTTGCCATACTTGTTGATGACGTACTCGATCACCTCGGGCCGTCGCTCGAAACAGAAGTCAATGTCAATGTCCGGCAGGCTCACCCGCTCGGGATTCAGGAATCGCTCGAAGAACAATCCGTACTTCAACGGATCAATATCGGTGATGCGTAACACGTAACTCACCACACTCCCCGCGGCTGAGCCGCGACCAGGACCGACCGGAATACCGCGTTCCTTCGCAAATCGGACAAAGTCCCAGACGACGAGAAAATAGCTGGCGAACCCCGAGTGCTTGATGACTTGGAGTTCCTGTGTTAAGCGGGCCTGGACGTCTGTCGTCGGCTCCTCGCCATAGCGATGACGCAGTCCCTCCTGGCACAATTCGGCGAGATGCTCATCTTGGGTTTTCCCTGCTGGGGGCTCGTACTTGGGTAGATGGGTCGCCCGGAAATCCAGCTCGAGGTTGCAGCGCTCCGCAATCGTGATCGTGTTCCGGAGTGCCTCGGGAAACTCTGCAAATCGCGCCTGCATCTCCTCGGCCGATTTCACATAAAACTCCTCTGGCTCGTACCGCATGCGGTTTGGATTGTGAATCGTCGTCTGCGTTTGGATGGCCATGAGGGTGTCGTGCGCTGAGGCGTGCTCTTTGCGGAGATAGTGCACATCGTTCGTGGCCACCGTCGGCAAATCGAGTTCACGTGCCAGCCGCACGAGGAGCGGTAGCACCTGCTGTTGCTGCGACATGCCGTGGTTCTGGAGCTCCACATAGAAATTCCCCTCGCCGACGATATCGCGGAGCTGGCCCGCCATCGCTTTGGCGCGGTCGTACTGCTCTTGGATGAGATAGACGTTGAGCACCCCTTTCAGGCAACTGGAGAGGGCCAGCAACCCCTTGGCATGTGCCGCCAAGCTCTCGAGGTCGAAGCGCGGCTTGTAGTAGAAGCCCTCGAGGTAGCCGATGGTGACGAGCTGGAGCAAGTTCTGATAGCCCTCTTCGTCGCGGGCCAACAAGACGAGATGACTGAGGGGATCGTGCGCGGTGTGGGGGTCGCGATCCAACCGACTCTTGGGCGCGAGGTACCCTTCGACGCCGATGATGGGTTTGATGCCGGCGCGCATGCAGGTCTCGTAGAATTCGATCGCGCCGAAGAGATTGCCGTGATCGGTCATCGCCAACGCCGGGAATTTCAGCTCGACGGCGCGCTGGACCAACTCGGGAATTTTACACGCGCCATCGAGCAGCGAGTAGCTGGTGTGGAGGTGGAGATGGACGAAGTCGGAATGCAACGATGTCATGTCTTAGCTGGCCTCGGGGTCCCTATCCTACGGATCCGTAGGACGGGCCGTAGGCCTGCCGCGCCGTGATGGCCTGACGGGTGGCGGCCGGAGGGCTCCCCACCGAGGAGCGGAGTTGTCGGGCGAAGTC
>CAZWYX010000029.1:0-14895 GCA_964638485.1 uncultured Planctomycetales bacterium
CTGCACGCTGGACGCTTCACGCACCACGGATCACAACCGCTGCGATGGTGACGTGTTACAACCTGGGGGGCTGACCCCCTGGTTGTGCAGGAGTCGTTGCTTCAACGCGCGGGTTGCCTGCTCAATGTCGGACGCACCAACCACGGCGCGTACCACGGCGACGCGGGTCGCGCCGGCCTCGAGCACCTGCTCAACGTTCGTCAGGTCAATGCCGCCAATCGCCAGCCACGGCCGCGTGAGACAGGGTGCCACCTGGCGAATCAGGGCAAGGCCCACGCTGGCAGCGTCCGGCTTCGTCGGCGTGGGAAACACCGGACCGACGGCGATGTAGGTAGCGCCGTCCCGCGCGGCTTGCTCGGCTTGCGCGAAGGAATGCGTGGAGCGTCCCAGCCAGCAGGCGTCACCAGCGAGATGTCGCGCGTGGCTCAGGGGCAAGTCATCCTGGCCCAGATGGACGCCGGTTGCCTGCGCGGCCAACGCCAGATCCAGGTGGTCGTTGACGATCAGCGGCACCTTGGCCTCGGCGCAGATGGGTTGGAGCCGCTCGAGCTGCGCGAGGATCGTGCGCGGGGCGCTGCGTTTAGCACGATACTGTAACACATCGGCCCCGCCCTGAATCGCGGCTTTCGCCGCCTCAACCGGATCACGCCCGGCGAGGACGTCGGCGTCGAGGATGACGTAGAGCGACCAGTCGAAGGCAGAGCGTTCGTTCCAAGGCATAGGTAGCAAACCGTAGGGTGTGAAACCGCGCTGCGGTACGGGGAGCGATTAACCGAGCGCACTCCTCGAGCACCCGCAATGCTTCTTCGGTTCGGCGGACGTTGTCGCTGATGAGTTGCGGCCACCTCCGCGTGGTCCGTCGCGGCGCGGCCCATCGGCCGACATCGCGTTGACTGTCTCGAGCCGTCAGACTCGCTGTGCGACCACCAGGCAGTGTACCCGCCACCTGCCCGATGCGATGGCGCAGCGCCCGACAGCGCGCGGTTAAGCCGCGATCGTTCCAGCCCAACCGCACACATTCCTCGACGGTGCGCAGGCCTTCCCTGGCGCGATTCGTGTTCGCATCAATGATCCGCCAGACGATGCGTGGCAGCCGTTTAGGCATGCGCGCGCAACCGCGCGATCAATCGCGAGGTGGAACGTCCTCGCAGCAGTGGCGCCCGCACGACGCGTCCCCCGTAGGACCGGACGAACGCCGCGCCAACGATCTGGCGGAGCGGCCAGTCACCGCCTTTGACTAAGACGTGGGGCCGCACCAGACGAATCAGGGGTGCGGGGGTTGGCGCATCAAAAATCGTCACCGCATCCACACACGCGAGCGCGGCGAGGATCCGCGCGCGGTCGTGCGCTGCCTGCAGCGGACGCCCAGGACCTTTCAATCGTCGCACCGAGCGATCGCTGTTGACCCCGATGAGGAGACAGTCACCCAGCGTTCGCGCGCGTTCGAGATACTGCACATGCCCGCCATGGAGCAGGTCAAAACAACCGTTGGTGAACACGATGCGCTGATGCTGTGCTCGACGATGAGCCAGCCAGCGCCGCAGTCGCGTGCCGGAGAGCGCCTTAGCGCGACTGGGCCAGATAGGCATGCTCGACAAGCTCGCACCAGACGTGGCCAATGACGATGTGCGCTTCTTGAATGCGCTGGGTGTCGTGCGAGGGCACCACCACCACGATGTCCGCGGCGGAGCGCAACGGTCCGCCGTCGCCGCCCGTGAGGCCGATCGTGGTCACCCGCGCTGCCTTGGCAACGGTTACCGCCTTCAGTACATTGGGTGAGCGTCCGCTCGTCGAAATGCCAATGGCGACATCACCGGATTGACCCAGGGCTTGCAGTTGTCGTGCAAAGATGTCTTCGAACGCAAAATCGTTAGCGATGGCGGTGAGCGAGGAGGTGTTGGCGGTCAGACTCATCGCTGGCAACGGCCGTCGTCCCTTCGCGACGAAGCGCCCGGTAAATTCCGCGGTCAAATGCTGGGCATCCGCGGCCGAACCGCCGTTGCCAAAGAACAACAATTTGTTCCCCTGCACGAGCGCCTGCACCATGGCCTCTGCCGCTCGCACAATCGCCTGGAGCACTGCCGGTGAGGCGATGATCTGGGTCTTGACCCCTGCCGACTCGCGCAGGATGTGGGTGACGCGCTCGAGCGCTGCGGATGTGATCAGTCCCACGATCGTCTCCTTACTTAGCCAAAGAACGTCTTGGCTAAATTGTACAGTTCGTGATCCACGGTCTTGAGTTGCTTCACCGCGTCGGCAATCGGCACGGCGATCATCTGGTTGCACTTGAGCGCGACCATGTAACCAAAGCGGCCCTCCTCCACCAGCTCCACCGCCTTGACGCCATAGCGAGTCCCCAAGATGCGATCGTAGGCGGTGGGGCTGCCTCCGCGCTGGATGTGTCCCAAGACCGTGACGCGTGTCTCAAAGCCAGTCCGCTGCTCGATCTGTTCGCTTAAGATGTGCCCAATGCCGCCTAACCGCAGGTGACCGAAGGCATCGAGTTTATCCGCCTTCGTGACCACCGTGGTGTCTTTGAACGTGGCCCCTTCCGCGACGACGACGATGCTGAACTCTTTGCCGCGCTGCTGGCGTTTGCGCAACATCAAGCAGACCTCATCCAAATCAATCGGCACCTCGGGGATGAGGATGACATCCGCCCCACCGGCCAGCCCGGCGTACAAACCAATCCAGCCCGCGTGACGTCCCATGACCTCGACCACCATGATCCGATGGTGACTTTCGGCCGTCGTGTGCAACCGGTCAATCGCCTCCATTGCGATGTTGACCGCCGTGTCAAATCCAAACGTCACCTCCGTCTCCGAGATATCGTTGTCAATGGTCTTGGGCACACCGACGATCGGCAGGCGATGCTGTTGGTGCAGGGTGTGTGCGACGCCCAGCGTGTCTTCCCCACCGACGACAATGAGCGCGGTCAACTGCTCCTGTTGCACATGCGTGAGTAGCTGCTGGAGGTCCGCTGGGTTTTCGAGAGGATTGGTGCGTGAGGTCCCCAGGATCGTGCCGCCCTTGTGCAGAATCCCAGAGACCGAGCGGAGATCGAGCGGGATGATATCGCCGTCAATCAAACCGCGCCAGCCATTCTTGAAACCCATAACCTCATAGCCACTGAGCAGCGCCTTGCGCGTCACCGCCCGAATCACCGAGTTCAGCCCCGGCGCATCGCCGCCGCCGGTGAGGATCCCCAGGCGTTTCACGCTGCGCCCTCCCCTGTGCCGAGGAGTTGCTCCAGGTAGTTCGTGCTGATCTGGCCACGCAGGAACGTCGGATCGTGGAAAATCCGCTGATGGAGCTGGGTCGTCGTCTTCACCGGCTCAATCACGCACTCTTCGAGCGCCCGCTGCATGACGCGAATCGCATCATGGCGGGTGGCGCCGTGCACGATGAGCTTGGCCAGCAGGGAATCGTAGTAGGGCGGCACTTCGTAGCCGGCGTAGAGGTGGCTATCCACCCGCACATGCGGGCCTCCGGGAAAGTGGCATTGCGTCACGGTCCCTGGCGACGGGGTAAAGCCGTTGGAGGGGTCTTCCGCATTGATGCGGCACTCGATCGCCCAGCCGTTGAGCCGGACCTCGTCTTGCTTCAGATGCAGTCGTTCCCCTGTGGCCAGCTCGATCTGGAGTTTCACCAAATCCAATCCTGTGACCATTTCGGTGACGGGATGCTCCACTTGGATGCGCGTGTTCATCTCCATAAAGTAAAAGTTGTGCTCCTGATCCACGAGGAACTCCACCGTCCCTACGCTGGTGTAGCCGGCCGCCTTGGCTGCGCGCACCGCCATGTCACCCATTTTCCGACGGAGTTTGTGATCCACGCTGGGCGACGGGGACTCCTCAATGAGCTTCTGATGCCGTCGCTGAATCGAACAGTCGCGCTCGCCGAGATGCAGCACATGGCCGTGGGTATCCGCGACGATCTGAAATTCCACGTGGCGTGGTTGCTCCACGCATTTCTCGATGAACACCGCCGGCTTCCCAAACGCGGCCTCGGCCTCCGCCTGACACGTCAGGAGCGCACTCACCAGACGAATGTCATTGTGACACACCCGCATCCCGCGCCCGCCTCCCCCGGCGGCGGCCTTGATGATGACCGGATACTTGAGGCGCTTGGCGGTCTTCAGCGCCTCTTCTTTGTTTTGGATCACCCCGACGCTGCCGGGAATAATCGGGACGCCTGCCTTGCGCATGGAGTCCTTCGCGACAATCTTGTCCCCCATCAGGCGAATCGTCTGCGGACTGGGGCCGATGAAGGTGATCTGACACGACTCGCAGATCTCGGCAAAATGCGCGTTCTCAGCCAGGAACCCGTAGCCGGGATGGATCGCCTCCACATCGCTGATCTCCGCCGCACTGATGATGCTGGGGATGTTGAGGTAACTTTCCTGGGGGCTGGGACCACCGATGCAGATCGCTTCATCCGCCAACTTGACATGGAGTGAGGTGGCGTCCGCTGACGAGTAGACCGCGACGGTGCGAATGCCCAGCTCGCGGCACGCCCGAATGATGCGGACGGCGATTTCCCCACGATTCGCAATGAGCATTTTGGAAAACATGGGTGAATGCGCTGCGCTCCCCTACACCGGCTCGAGGGCAAAGAGTGGTTGCCCAAACTCCACCGGATCGCCGTTGGTGGCCAGCACCTCCACGACACGCCCTTTCACATCTGACTTAATCTCATTCATGAGTTTCATCGCCTCAATGATGCACACGACTTGTCCCTCCTCGACGGTTTGCCCCACCTCGGTAAAGGAGGCAGCATCCGGAGCGGGTGCGGGATAAAATGTCCCCACCATGGGGGAATTAATCGTCACGCGCTTCACGGTGGGCACCGGTGCTGCGAGCGGAGCGGGTGCGCCCGGCGATGGGATCGCCGAGGGGATGTGTTCCATCGTCACCTGGGGCACAGTACCGCCAGCCTTGCGCAGGCGGATCTTCATCCCCTCGCGTTCCAGCTCGATCTCAACGAGCCCATGCTCTTCCATCAACTGGATCATCTCCCGGATTTCTTTCAGGGTCATCCCGCCACCTGCCTGCGGGCTGCCTGCGGCAGCCCGTTACGGGGATGTTCTGCTCTGTGGTGCCAGACGGGCCAGACAGGTGGTGGGATCATCTAGGCTCGCGAGATGTACGTGCCGGTACGGGTATCCACTTTGATGCGCTCTCCCGCGGTCAGGAAGAGAGGCACCTGCACGGTCACGCCGGTTTCGAGGCGCGCCGGCTTCGTGCCCAACTTGGAGGAATCCCCCTTCACCCCGGGCTCGGTGGATTCGATGAGCAGCTCCACACTCGTTGGCAGCTCCACGCCGACCACCTCCTGGCCATATCGTGAGAGGGTCAGCTCCATGTTCTCTTTCAAAAACCCGCCCTGGGTCCCTAACGCGGTGCGCGGTAAGGCCAACTGCTCGTAGGTCTCCAAGTCCATGAACCGGTACTCCTCGCCGGCGCGATAGAGGAACTGGAGTTTCTGGGTGGCGATGTAGGCCTCCTCAAATTTCTCACCGCTCTTGAAGGTGCGCTCAATCACGTTGTCATTTCTTAAGTTACGCAATTTCGTGCGCACAAACGCCCCGCCTTTGCCGGGCTTCACATGTTGGAAACTCAGAATCGTGTAGATGCCTCCTTCCATCGCAAAGGTTAAGCCGCTCCGAAATTCGTTGGTTGACAGGATGGCCACACGAACCTCAGCAGGAGTTAGAGAGCATACAACTCTTTATATTACAAATAGTTAGGTCAATACGTGGCCTCGCTGGAGATGGGCTTATTGTATGAATCGGCCGTGGCAGTGTCAAGTGGGCTGACGGCCACGTGGCCGCGGGGCGCGGTCGGCCAGGAGGGCCTTCGCTGCGCGCAATCCCAGCAGATAGCTCCTCAGGCCAAAGCCGCTGATCTGCCCACGGCACACCGGCGCAATGAGCGAGGTGTGGCGGAACGCCTCTCGCGCGGCAATGTTTGAGAGATGCACTTCCACCGTGGGCACGCGCGCGGCTTCAATCGCATCGCGAATGGCAACACTCGTATGGGTGTAGGCGGCGGGATTGATCACGATCGCCCCATACCGCCGATACGCCTGTCCGATGCGCTCGACGATCTCGCCCTCGTGATTCGACTGGAAGACCTCCACAGCCACACCTAATGTCTGTGCCTCGCGCGCGATGGCTCGATTGATCGCTGAGAGATTCGCTCGGCCATACGCGGCGACAGGCCGCTGGCCCAGCAACTGCAGGTTGGGTCCGTGAAGCACCAAAATACGCAAGGGCCGTCTCATGGTGATCTGACCTCTCCCCTCTCAACTCTCAACTTTGAACTCTCAACACCGTCGTCCCGCGTCCCGCGTCGGGCGGCCACGAGAGGCGTTTCGTCCGACGTCTGACCTGCCTTGCCAGCAGGCAGGCGTCAGACGCAAGACGATACGCCTAGTCGCTGCCGTCAGACGCACGACGCTTGACGCGCACCGCCCGCGGCCCGCTGTACTCTGCCCTCTGAACTCGCCCCAGCCACTCAGCCACCGGCGGTAGGGCCGCCTTCGGCCTCTTCAATGAGCATCACAGGAATCCCGTCGCGAATGGGATACCGACGACCGCACTGGGTACAGATCAACCGATCATCCTCTAACCGCACCGGCGTTTTACAGGCCGGACACGCCAAGATGTCGAGCAGTTCTTTATCAATCATGGATTCCTCCAGCGTGTACAGTGTCCATACGACTCGATTTGATTGAAGCCACAGAGCCCTCGATGGCTCCCACGGCCTGCAGACTCTCTTGATACGCATTGCCCAACTGTACTTGCGCATCCTTGATGCGGTTTTCCAGGTTCTTGCGGATGACGCCCACCTGCGTTTCAATCGCGCTCAAACACGCTTCCAACCGGGCCTCATCAATACTGCCGACGTACTTGAGGTGGAGGTCATAGAGCGCGAGGAGCACCGGGATGGTGGTCGAATACGACATCACCATCACTTTATAGTCTTGGAATGCCCGCGTGTGGGCCAATCGCAGTGCCCGGTACACGGAATCCGGAACGGCGCAAATCGCAAATGGCGTGGTGACACTCGGGTCAATGTACTTGCCCACCTCCGACGCCCGTTTGAGAACCCGGTCTTCAATCTGGCGCGCGAGCCGCTGCTTGTCGCTCTCGTTGGGGGCAACCTCCAGTTGTTCCAACAGCTCCGTTGCGGCAAATTTGGAATCAATGGGCACCACGCGCTTGTCGAAGAGCACCAGCCCAAACTCCACATCGTTACCGCCAATCTGCACGTGCGTGCGGACCCATTCCTGCGGAAACAGCTGGAGAGCTTCCCGCACAATGTTTTCACCGGCTCCGCCTGACCCCCGGCCGGCCAGCACACCGGTCACTTTGCGAAGTTCCGCGTCCAATTTCGTGAGCTGCGTTGTAAAATTCTGAAGGTCGGCCTGGCGCTCGCCCTTGAGCCGCTGTAACTCTGCCGTAGCCGAACGGGCATCGCTCAATACCTGCTGCAGATTCTGCTGGAACGCCGAGTCACGGCCAATCTGTGCCATGAGCTCCAGCAGCCGCTGAGGCAATTGACGTAACGTCTCATCCGTGACAGGCGGCGCGGCGGCACGTCGGGTCGCCACCCACACTAACGCTGCGGTTAACGCGACCACAGCCACGCTGAGGACGACGAGGAGTCCTGTCATCGCGCGGCCTCTTTCGCACCGGGAGGCGAAGGCATTGCGGCTTGTGTTTTCTCGACGTAGCGCATGCGGAGTTGATAGAGGGCGTCGCCTAACTGTTGCGATTCTTGCGGGGTGAGGTTGCCGTGGGTCTTGGTCTCGAGCATCCCGAGGAGATCAATTACCTGTTTGGCCTGGGCCACATTGACCTCAGGCCGATTGCTCACCGGATGGGGCACATCCCCTAAGTGGATGAAGGCCTCCATCGCCAAGCCGGAAATCAGCGCCTCAAACCGCTGATCGCCTGTGGGTGGACGCGCAGCGCCTCGCGCGGGCGCGCCGGGGGCTGATGGCTCAGCGCTGCTGGGGGTCTTCAGTCGCTGTTGCTCGTGCTCGACCTGCGTCTTCCAGGTCTCATCCACGCGCTTGGGCGTGGTGTCCTCGAGTGCGCTCACGGCGGAACCTCCACGGCTTCAGGGAGCATCTGGACGTGAATCTGCGCCTGCCCCAGATACTGGTGGATCACGCGCGCGATGTCCTCGGGCGTGAGGCGCGCAATCCTGGCGGGATACTGCGCGAGTTCGTCCATCCCCAGGCCGACGACGACGTTGACCGCGGTGCGCATCGCCACCGCTCCCACCGTCTGCAACTCGCGGTAGTAGTGATCGAGGAGTGCCCGTTTCGCCAACTCCACCTCCGCTGCCGAGGGCGCGGCTTGGGTCAGCGCCTCGATGGCGGCGATGAGTCGCGCGCTGACCTCCTCAGCCGTCGCAGGAGTCGTCGCCACATAGCAGGTCAAGTAGCCACCGACTTCCCCGGCAACGTGATACGCGCCCAGGGTGTAGGACAGTCCCGCGGCCTCGCGCAATTGTTGGTAGAGCCGGCCCGCACTGCCCGACAGGATCGCGGCCACGATCTCGAGCGCATAGCGATCCTTGGCGGTCCAGGCTGCGCCAGGAAATCCCAGGGCGATGACCGCTTGCTCGCGCCCTGGCATCGTGGCGGTGACCGTCGCTGTGTCGCTCGGCACGGCGGGAGCCGAGGCGTCCAGCGCTGGGGTGGCGCTGCGCGGGAGCGCGCCCAGGGCGTCAGTCAGGCGTCGGATGGTGGCCTCAGGTTCCACATCGCCGACGACCACAAGGACCAAGTGCTGCGGGACGATGTAGCGTCGGTAGAACTCCCGACACGCGGCTGTCGTGACCCGCGCCACACTCGCTGCCGTGCCCAACGGATGCCGCGCATAGGGATGCGCCCCCAAAAGGGCCTCGCGCAATCGTTCGCCGGTCATCTCAAAAATGTCATCGCTGCGCGCGTGAATCTGGGCGGTGATGCGTGCCTGCTCGCGCGCCAGCTCCTGCTCAGGAAACGTCGCCTGCGTCATGAGCTCGTGGAGGAGTTCCACGCCAAACGGGAGATCCCGCGCCAAGAGATCCAGTGTGATGCCCAAGGCGTCTTTCCCGCTGAAGGCGCTGATCCGCCCACCACGACTCTCCACCGCGGTCACCAGCTCAGCGGCTGAGCGTTGAGCCGTGCCGCCGAGGATGAGCTGCGCGGTGACGTTCGAGAGTCCGGCCTGCTCGGGTGATTCGGCGCGCAGGCCCCCGCGCCACACCGCGCGCAACGCCACCAGCGGCGCCCGCGGATCCCGGCCCACCACGACCGTCGCCCCGTTGGTCAGTTGCGTGGTCTGCCACGCGATCCCTGGCGCAGGTGTCGCTGGTGGTGGCGTAGGCGCTGGCTCACGTTGCGGGATGAGTGTGGCCAGGGTCCACGCGCCATCCACCACGTAGCGCTGGGCCACGCGCTGGACGGCGGCACCGGTGACCGTTTGAATGCCTTCAACGTAGCGCTGACCAAACAGGGGGTCGCCGACCAACAAGGCGTAGCTGGCGACATCTCCTGCCCGCGCACTCAACGACTGCCGCGCAAACAGGTAGTCAGCCTCCACCATCCGTTTGGCGCGTGAGAGTTCCGCCTCGGTCACCCCGTCGTGTGCGATGGATGTCATTTCCTTCAATATTTCTTGTGTGGCTTCTTCTACTTTTTCTGGATCCGTCGTCGCCACCACGGTCAACAGTCCAGCATCCTGCGGGGTCATGTTCCACGCCTGAATCTGATGCACGAGTCCGCGGTCGCGTCGCAACCGCTGTTCCAGGCGACTGCTCTCCCCCTGGCCCAGGACCTGCGCCAAGACATCTAACGCGTAGAGATCAGGGTCCTGCAGGCGTGTCGAGTGAAAGCCGAGCATCAGATGCGCCTGGGTGACGGGAAATTCCTCGACGCTGTTCCGGGGAGAAAGCTGCGGCGGCTCACTGGCGCGCAACCAATCGAACGGCGGCCCCTGCGGCCGTGCGCCGAAGAGCTCCTCGGCGAGCGCGCGGACCTTCGCCGTCGTGACATCGCCGACGATCGCCAGGACCATGTTGTTGGGCACGTAGCGCCGGCGATAGAACGCCAGGATCTCTTCGCGCCCCAACTGGCTGAACACCGCCTCGTAGCCGATGATCGGATGCCGATACGGATGCACCTGAAACGCCGTGGCCCAGAACCGCTGCATCAACCGTCGCTCAGGATCGTCGCGATTCATCTGCATCTCCGAGCGGACGACCGCTTGCTCTTTGCCCAGTTCCGTCGGATCAAACGCCGCATGGAAGAGCACATCCGCCAGGAGATCCAGCCCTTCGCGCAGATACGCCGAGCCGACCTCGAGGCTGTAGCCGGTGTAGTCGTAGGAGGTGAACGCATTCATCGAGCCTTGGTACCGACGCACCTCGGTCTCCACGCTCCCCACCGGCCGGCGCTCGGTCCCCTTGAAGAGCATATGCTCCATCAGGTGGGCGAGTCCTGAACCCACCCACGGCGCATCATCACAGGAGCCGCCCTTGACCCGGACCTCGAACGCGATCCGCGGATAGGTGTGATCCTCCTGAATGAGGAGGGTGAGCCCATTGTCCAGTGTGATGGATGTCACGGGTAGTTCAGGCAGTGTTGCGTGCTCGACCTCGGCCGCCAGCAGCGACAGCCCCAGGATCAGCCCACCGGCCGCGCTGATCCCGCGCAGGCTCCACGGTGGTAGACGAAGGCGTTGCGTCATCGCGCCTCCACCTCTCGCCACCGACCGCGACCTAGCGACGACCGCGCAGTCGTCGCCGGCGGCGCTCGCTGGGTTTCTCGTAGTGCTTCCTGGCCTTGAGGTCTCTGAGGATCCCTTCGCGTTCCAACTTGCGCTTGAAGCGCTTCAGCGCTCGCTCCAGCGGTTCATCCTGGCGTACTTCGACACGTGGCATGAAAGTGGGCTTCCCCCTCTCGCGTTAACGTAGCTTCTTAGTATAAGATACGACGCGGCCCCTGTCAACCGGTACTGGGGGACGTCAGGGCAGCTCGTGGTAGTATTCGATGCTGATGTGGAAGGTCAGGTGCGGCTGGTCAAAGGCCGGAGGAAACCGGGGGAACGGCGCTGCGTCCCGCACGCTCGCCAGGCTGATCTGCGCCAGGGACGCGTCGTCCGAGGAGCGGGCGGCATCGAGGGAGACCTGCTGCAGAAGGCCGTTCGCTGCCAGGGTAAACGAGAGAAAGGTCTTGCCCTGGCGCGCGTGGGGGGGGTAGTTGCGGTGGGCTGCCAGGCGAATCCGCTCGCGAATCGCGTAGAAATAGTCGCGGTAGAGCGGATGGCGCTCCAGCTCGGCGGAGAGGTTGGAGAGGTCCACGATGGCCGGTAGGAACGGCAGCTCTGACCGGTCCACCGAGGCACTGAAGGAGGCCCCTGGCTGGAGCGCGGGAGTGGTGCGCTCGACCACGCGCACCCGCCCTCCCGCGACCGGTGTGGGGAGTTCCTGCGCCCGCTGGACGAGCATCGTGGGAGACATCGGCGCAGGTAGCGAGGCCGCACCCGTGGCCAGTAACAGCTCGTGCTGCATCTCCGGCGGTGGTTTGCGCCACCTGAGATTAGGCCAGCCGACTAACACCGCCGCATGGGTGAGGAGCGAGACGCCGAGTGCGATCTGGAACGCTCGCACGCTAGCCATCGCGGGGAGGCGGGAGCGACACGGCGGTGGCTGGACTGAGGGCGTACCGCTGGAGCAGGGCGTACCCCCCAAAGAACGCGCCGGTGTAGAGGAGATCCCCGAGCAGCATGTTCCGATAAAACGGCAGGCCTGCGAGGTAACAGCTCAGGAGTCCTTCGCGGGTGAGTGGATAGAGCTGCCCGGCGAGCCACACGCCGAAGTTCGACACGAGGAAAAACAGCGTCGAGCCGCTGAGCGCCGCTCCTCCCACGCGCAGCACTGACCGTCGCTGACGTAACGCCCAGCCGATCCCTGTCACGCATCCAACGGCAAGCCAGTTCCACGGCAGTTGCGGGTCGTAGCCGATGAGCCAGTCGCTCAAGATCACCGCCACGAGCGGCACGAACACCGCGGCTCGTCGAGGCAGAATCGCACCACTGAACAACGCCACCGCGATGACGGGAGTGACGTTCGCTGGATGCGGCGCCAGGCGACTCATCACGCCCACCAGCACTAACCCATACGCGACCAACGCGTGCAGTGTCATCCGCTCTCCTTCACAGTGTAACGCAAGGAACGTGCTGAGTCAACGGCGTGAGGAACCAGTACGTCACCCGCGAACGGGAACTCGCGAACCGAACGACGATCCACGAACGACGAGCGACGAGCGTTAGAACCGCACCACCACCCCGCCCAACACCCAGAAGGGTGGCGCAGGATGTTCGCCCGTCGAAATCGTGGTGCCATCGCTCGACTGAAAGGTGGTGTACTCCTCATTCGTCACATTCTCCAGGTTGAGGTACGTCAGGAAGTGCTTGTGGGTGTAGCGCAGCGTCAGGCGGGCCACGCCGTAGTTGTCCGCCGGCAGTTGGTTGAGAAAATCGTTGATCCGAAATTGTCGGTTCACCAGTTCCCAGTCCAACCCGACCGTCAGACGCGGGTGGAGTTTGACGGCGCCTCCCATCTTGAGGTGATGCTCTGGCGTGAGCGGCAGCCGGTAGCCGGTGTAGAGCCCCTCGTGAAACCGCGCCTTCACAAACGCGTAGTTGGCGTAGGCGCTGGCCCGGCCATCCCACCACGCGCCACTGACGGCCAGTTCCACCCCATCGCGCACGGTGTCGAAATTGTTGTTCGTGAAGTTGAACGTGTCGTAGAGAATTTCATCGTCCATCCGCATCCGAAAGTAGGTCGCCTCAGCCGTGAGCGGCCACCAGCCATGGGGACGCACGCGCAGGCCCATCTCGTAGTGGTTGGCGATCTGCGGCTCGAGGTCCACGTTACTGCGAAAGAGCGCATCCACCGCACTCAGGTCGTCAATGTTGGGGGCCTTGAAGACCCGCGCCCAGCTCGCAAAGAGATCCTGAAACGCTCCCCAGTGGTAGGTGACCCCTACGCGCGGGCTGTGGCCTTCAAACCGCAGCGTCCCATTGAAATCTGGAAACGTGATGTCCTCATGAAAGCGCGACTTGTCGAAGCGGTACCCAGCCACCAGCGTCACGCGATCCCAGAACCGCACCGTCTCTTCCAGGTACAAGCCAAAGGCGGTGCGATTGGACTCTGACATCCGGTCAGGGGCCGCCGCGCCGCGCGTTCCTGTGGTGGCTTTGTCGTCGCTGAAATCCGCGCCACCAATGACGGTGTGCGCCGCCACAGCGCCTGTCGCGGTGTGGCCAAATCGCATCCCGACGCCTTTCGAGGGTGTCTGGGTCGCAAAATGGGTGCCCACCGATTCCGACAGCCGATGGCGCCAGTAGCTATTCAGACCCAGCGTGACCCCATGCCCCAGATCGCCGGTGAGATCCAGGCTCACTTGATCGGTTTCATCATCGAAGAGCCCGGGGAAGGAACCGGTGTGGCGACGGTCTTGCTCGGTCATCTCCGGCGTGATCCCGCCACTAAACGCGGTGGTGTCCTCGCTGTGCAGCACGTTGGTCTCCACCTTCCAGCGCTCGGCAAACTCCAGTCCCGTGTGGGTCGTGATGGTGGTCCCCCGCGAATTCGTGTTGTTGCGGTAACCGTCCACAAAGCGGCGCGTGGCGCTGAAGCCGTAACTGACCGGGCGCTCGCTCCCGCGCACCGCCGTCCAGTACTTCTGCTGGCCAAAGCCACCGAACTCGATCCCGTTTTCACCGCTGACCGACTGCGGACTGGATTTCTTGGTGAGGATGTTGATGACGCCCGCGAGCGCTCCCTCGCCGTACAGCGTCCCTCCCCCACCGCGCAAGATTTCGATCCGCTCGATCTGCTCGACCGGAATGCTCTGCCAGTGCACCTCATCGCCGGTGATCCGGTTCTGCGGCACGCCATCCACCACGACGAGGGCATTGGTCCGCGAACTGTTGACGACGCCACGGAGGTTGACCGTGCTGTCCGAGCTCAGCCCAAAGCCGTGGGTATCCACGACACTCACCCCTTCCACGCGATTCAACGCCTCTTGCACCGTGGACACGCCAGCGGCCCGAATGTCGTCGGCGGTGATGACCGTGGCATTCCCGGGAAAGTCGGCCTCGCGCAAGGCGGTGCCCGGCACCATCCGTTGGGGCGTGATGAGGACGCGCCCGAGTTCAATCGGCTCGAGGTCTTGCGCCTGGGCCGTCAGGCACACACTCAGACTCAAACCGCCGGTGACCAGTCGTACCCACAGGTGGTTCTGCATGGCAATCCCCCTTCCAGGTGTTCGGAGGGGTCTACAGGCGAGCAACGAAAAACCCCGATCGTTTGATCGGGGTTGATCCCAGTGTCCTCACCCTCGACTCACTCCACGAAGTGTTCGGTGATGGAACGGCGCTCGCCGTTCCTTAACGACTCCATGGGCAGGTCTTCTGGCTTCCCTCCCCGTGAGCGCCTTCCCATCTCGCCCCATTCCTGGGGCAAGACAGTGGCTGTCAGCTCACGTGGCCGCTGCCACGCTGTCGCGCAGCAGAGGTGTCGGGTTACAGCGGCGGGTCCGCCCTCGATTCTCCGCCAGCCCTTGGCCGACGAGCTCACGAGGTTCCCTTTTGTGTCTGCCACTTGAGGCAGACCACCGCATGGAGCGATTCAGTTGTGGGCGTAGTCTACGCAGCCGATGCCGAGTGTGTCAAGTCTTTTTTTGACACGAGTCAACTCGAAGGGGAAACCCAGGTTTCCCCTTCCGCTGTGTCCTTGGGTGCGGCAGGCACCCGGGCTGGAAACCGCCCCGCAAGCGGGGCGGCATCCTTGTTGACAGTGACGCGGACCCGTGCTCCTCCGCGGC
>CAZWYX010000030.1:0-14509 GCA_964638485.1 uncultured Planctomycetales bacterium
CCTCGCCCTGTGCCACCCCGCCCCGACCCTTCCTCCTCGTTGACAGCGCGCCTGTTCCAGTGTATCATGTGACGCGACCCACCGAGAGAGAGCCTTGAAGGAGGACGGTCATGGTTGACAAGCCTGTGAAAGACGTACGGGAGGAGCGACTGCGCGCGCTGGAGTTGACGTTAACCCAGATTGAGAAACAGTTTGGGAAAGGCGCAGTGATGCGCCTCAGCCAGCAGGCCATGGTTGAGGTGGCGGCCATCCCGACCGGCTCGGTGGCGTTGGACCTCGCCATTGGCATCGGCGGCGTGCCACGCGGACGGGTGGTGGAAATCTTTGGCCCTGAGTCGAGCGGCAAAACCACCTTAGCACTCAGCATCGTGGCGAAGGCGCAACGGCTGGGCGGCACCGCGGCCTACGTAGATGCCGAGCATGCGATGGATCCCACCTACGCCAAAAAAGTCGGGGTCCAGCTCGAGGACCTGCTCATCTCCCAACCGGATACCGGCGAGCAGGCGTTAGAGATTACGGAGATGTTAGTACGCTCCAACGCGGTAGATGTGATTGTGGTGGATTCGGTCGCGGCCTTGGTGCCGCGTGCCGAAATCGAAGGGGAGATGGGGGATCAGCACATGGGGCTGCAGGCGCGACTGATGAGCCAGGCGCTGCGGAAATTGACCGCCGCGATCGCCAAGTCCAAGACGTGCGTGATCTTCATCAATCAGCTCCGTGAGAAAATCGGGGTGATGTTTGGGAACCCCGAGACGACCCCCGGCGGGCGGGCGCTCAAGTTTTACTCCTCGGTGCGGTTGGATCTGCGGCGGATTGAGATCATCAAGAGCGGGGAGCAGATCGTTGGTAGCCGCGTGCGGGCCAAGGTGGTCAAGAACAAAGTGGCTCCACCGTTTCGGCAGGCGGAGTTTGAGATCCTCTACGATCAGGGCATTTCTGTCGCTGGCAGCGTCCTGGATGTGGGTGAGACATGCGGGTTGCTGCAGAAGCAGGGCAGTTGGTGGGTCTACGGTGAGACCAAACTGGGCCAAGGGCGGGAGAATGCGCGCTTGTTCCTGCGCGAGAATCCCAAGCTCATGCAGGAGCTGGAGGAGAAAATCCGCGCCACGCACGGCCGGCCCATACCAGCGCTGGCCGATGCTGCGGTGTAAAGACGAGGAGAGTCATGCGAACGAGGATTGTGCGAGGAGCGATCTCGAGTAAACAGTTGGTGCTCGTTGCGGTGGCGGGCCTGCTGATCGGCGTACTCGCCTCCAGGTTCACGGGGCCTGCCACCTCGCAGGCTGATGCCACGCACACCGCCCAGATGAGACCGGTGGTGAGCACGGCTGCCGCACCATCTGTCGCCACGCCAGCCCTGCAAGCCGCGAGCACACTGGAGCAGGCGTTTGTCGAGATTGCGGAGCGCGTGGGGCCGACGGTGGTGAGCATTTCCACTGAGTACGTCGAGCAGGCGCCCGCAGCGCCCTTCCAGTTTGGGTTCCGTGGCGGGCCCTTCGGGCGCGATGAGTTCTTTGATCAGTTTTTCCGGGACTTCTTTGGCGATCGGCCCCAGCAGGAGTTTCGGCGGCAGGGTTTGGGTTCCGGCGTCATCATTGACGAGCGGGGCTACATCCTGACCAACGAGCACGTCGTCGAGGGCGCGGATCGCATCACCGTGACGTTGCCGGATGGGCGCTCGCTCAACGGCGAGATCAAGGGGACCGACCCGCGCTCGGACTTGGCCGTCATCAAAATTGACGCCCAGCACTTGTCGGTCGCGCCGCTGGGCGATTCCTCCCGCCTGCGGATTGGGCAGTGGGGGATTGCGATTGGGAATCCGTTTGGGTTTATCGTGCATAACCCTGAGCCCACCGTGACCGTCGGGGTCATCAGCGCGCTCCATCGGGATTTGCCCCGCACCTCCCAGCGGGATCGCAACTACAGCGATCTCATCCAAACGGATGCGGCGATTAATCCCGGCAATAGCGGCGGGCCGCTCCTGAACCTCCACGGTGAGGTGATCGGCATTAACGTGGCGATCTTCTCCACCTCCGGCGGCTCGGAGGGGATTGGGTTTGCCATCCCCATCAACCGGGCGAAAGACATCGTCGCCGCCCTCATCGAGGGTAAAAAGATCGTCTACGGCTGGCTGGGTGTGCAGATGCAGGAGCTGACCCCTGAGGTGGCGGCGTACTACCACCTGCCGGATCAGCAGGGCGCGATGATCTACGACGTGGTGCCCGACACGCCCGCGGCGAAGGCGGGACTGCGAGACGGGGATGTCATCCGTGCGTTTGCCGGCACCCCCATCAAGAACACGCGCGCGCTCATGGACCTCGTGGGGCGGACCCCGGTAGGTAAGCAGGTGCCGCTCGAGATCGTGCGGGAAGGACGGCCCCTCACGATCACGGTCCAGATTGGGGAGCGGCCCAGCGAGGTGGCAGCGGTCGGCCCGGCAGTGCCAGGCGCGCAGGTGTGGCGAGGGATGCGTGCGGCCGATATCACCGAGGCGCTCCAGCAGCAGTTTGGTTTGCCCCCAGGGGTCGTGGGTGTTCTCATCGTGGACGTGACCCCCGGCAGCCCAGCGGCGTTAGCGCGGCTGCGCCCTGGGGATGTGATCACCGCCGTCAACCATCAGCGCGTGCATACGGTAGCCGACTTCACCCGGTTGACCCGGGGACTGACCGGCAACGCCCTCCTGCGGACCCTGCGAGGGTATGCGGTCGTCCCGGCGGCCACACCCTAAGCCGCGCTCCTCACCAGTCATCGCGCGTGGCATCCGATCAAGACGGACCGTCTCGCATGGTTCACCGGGCACGCGTCTACGCCGCGCGGCTGCTGCGGTATCGCGTCCGCAGTACGTACGAGCTGCGCCAGCGATTGACACGCCACGGCTATCCCGCGGCGGCGGTGGAGATGGTCGTGCAGGAACTGACGACGCAGGGTGCGGTAGACGATCGCCAGTTTGCACGGCTCTGGGTCGCCGCGCGAGTGCGCGCCCATCGAGGGTCGTGGCTCATTGCGCGTGAACTCACTCAGCAGTTCGGCATTGCGCCGGCGCTGGTTGCTGACGTGTTGCAGCCGCTGGCGAGTGGGCCAGCAGAGCTCATGCGGGCGCGCGCCTTTGTGGAACGACGCGCGCCACGGTATGCGCGGACACCGCGGGAGACGCAGTGGCGTCGCCTCAGCCAACAGTTGGCGCGACGGGGATTTTCCGCAGACATCATTGACGAGACGTTACACGCATGCCTCAAGCACCGTTGACTGGTCAGGAGCTGCGCGAGCGGTTCCGTCATTTTTTTGAGGCGAAAGGTCATCGTTGGGTCGCCAGCGATGCCCTGGTGCCGCGGGAGGACCCGACGGTGCTGTTCACCTCCGCCGGGATGAACCAGTTCAAAGAGTATTTTCTGGGACGGCGGCGTGATCTGACCCGGGCGGCCTCGTGTCAGAAATGCCTGCGGATCGGTGACCTGGACAAAATCCGCGAGCTGCGCGGCCACCACACCTTCTTCGAGATGCTCGGCAATTTTTCCTTTGGCGATTACTTTAAGCGCGAAGCGATTGAATGGGCGTGGGAATTTGTGACAGGCACGCTGGATTACGCTGGTCGCAAGCACAGTCCGCTCGGCCCTGAAGTGTGTCTGCAACTGTCGCCGGAGGCGTTGTGGGTCTCGGTGTATACCGAGGATCCCGAGGCGTTCGCTCTCTGGGAACGCCACGTCGGGGTGCCTCGGGAGAAAATCCGCACCTTTGGGGCGGAGGAGAACTTCTGGCCGGCCAACGCGCCGACCGAGGGACCGAACGGTCCCTGTGGGCCATGCTCTGAACTCTACGTGCGCCATCGCGGGCACGATGTGGAAGTGTGGAACTTGGTGTTTACCCAGTTCGACCGTCGTGACACCGGTGAGTTGGCGACACTCCCACGCCCGAACATTGATACCGGCATGGGACTGGAGCGGCTCACCCAGGTGGTGCAACAGAAAACCTGCGACTACGAAACGGAGTTGTTCGACCCGATTGTGCGGGCGATCCGGCCGATGATTCGGGCCAAGGCGGTGGAGCTCGCCTACGTGTACGCGGTGGCTGACCACCTGCGCGCCATCGTCTTCGCGGTGAGTGATGGGGTGATGCCGAGCAACGAATCGCGCGGCTACGTTGTCCGCATGCTGATGCGTCGTGCGATTCGGTATGGGGTGACGAAGCTCCAGGTTGAACCGCGGCAATATCCTCAGGGTCTGCTCGCGCAGCTGGCGCCGGCGGTCTGCGAGGCGCTGTGTGGGTCGGAGAGTCCGTATCAGGAGGTGCGTCACCACCTCGCCCATCTGCAGACGGTGTTGGCGCAGGAAGAACACGCCTTCCTGGCGACGTTAGAGGAGGGGACGGCGAGAGCCCAGGAACTGCTGCAACCACTGACACGGCAGAGGATCACCGTTGTCCCAGGGGAGCTGGTGTTTAAGTTGTACGATACCTTTGGGTTGCCATCGGAAGTGACGGCGGAGATCGCGCAGGAGCTCAAGTTCCAGGGGATTGATCAGGCGGGATTTCAGCGGCTGCTCGCAGAACAGCAAGCCCGCTCGCGCGCCACGAGTCAATTTGGAGGTGCGGTGTTTACCGAGACGTATCAGACCCTGCTCGCCCGTGAGGGAGGAACCACGCGGTTCCTCGGCTACGAGCAGCTGGAAGCGGAGGGCACCGTGGTCGCGCTCTTTCATCAGCAACAGCGCGTTACCACCGCCCAGGCAGGAGAGGCGGTGGATGTGGTGTTAGATCACACCCCATTCTATGGCGAGTCGGGTGGACAAGTGGGCGATACAGGTCTCCTGCAGGGCGCGCATGCGAAGTTAGACGTCACGAACACACGCACCGCAGACCAGGCGATCGTCCACACCGCGGTCGTCGTCAGTGGGCGGGTGCAGACAGGCGAGGTGCTCCGGGCTAGCGTGGACAGTGTGCGACGCCTGCACATCGCGCGTAACCACACCGCCACGCACGTCCTGCACAGCGTGCTGCGCGAGCAATTAGGCATGCACGTGCAACAGCGCGGGTCGCTGGTCGCCCCGGATCGGCTGCGGTTTGACTTTACCCACCCGAAGGCGCTCGATGAGGCGGCGCTTCAGCAGGTCGAGTTGGCAGTCAACCGTCGGATCATGCAGGATGAGCCACGCCAGGTGGTGGAACTGCCCTTCGAGGAAGCGAAACGGCAGGGAGCACTGGCTTTCTTCGGCGACAAGTACGGTGCCCGCGTGCGCGTGGTGACGATCGGCGAGTACTCGAAGGAACTGTGCGGCGGCACACACCTGGAACGCACCGGTCAAGTGGGGCCGTTTAAGATCATCAGTGAAAGTTCCATTGCGGCGGGGGTGCGTCGGATGGAAGCGGTGACGGGCGAGGCTGCGACCCAGTTGATGCGCGCCGAGGGCCAACGGCTCAGCCGCTTGGCTGCGAAACTCTCACGGCCCCCAGAGCAACTCGAGGCGGCGCTGGATGAGCTGCTCGCCAAGCAACGGCACTTGGAGCGGACCGTTCACCACCTCAAGCGCACAGCCTCACTCGATCGCGTGGAGGAATTGCTCGCGCAGCGATGCGAGCAACGTGGCATCGGGTTCCTGGTGCACTCCCTCGGGAATATCGAGCTGGAGTTGATGCGTCAGTTGGCAGATCAGTTACGACACCAGTTGCAGAACACCGTGATTCTCCTCGCAGCGACGGATGGAGCGGACAAGGTCTCGCTCCTCCTCGGCGCCACAGCCGACCTCGTGCGACAAGGCTATGATGCGAGCCAGTTGATCAAGCCGATCGCCAAACTCATTGGCGGCAGTGGTGGTGGACGCAAAGATGTCGCACAGGCAGGGGGGAAGCGCGTGGCGCAACTGGAGGCGGCCTTGCAGCAAGCGCCGCAGCTCATCCTTGAGCAGGTCCGCGCCACATGAAAATCATCCGTCCGACCGATCCCGCGTTTGTGCGCCTGTGTCAGCGCGGTTTGATCCGCCGCACACGGATCGAACGAGCCGTGCAACGGATCCTTGAGGATGTGCGGCTGCGCGGCGATGAGGCGCTCGTGCGCTACACGCGGCGCTTTGATCACGTGCGGCTCACCGCCAAACACCTGCGCGTCTCGGAGCTCGAGATCAGCGGCGCTTTTCAGCACGTGAGCCCTCAACTGGTGGCGCACCTGCAGCTGGTGATTCACAACATGGAGGCATTTTATCGTCGGACGCTACCCAAACCCTGGAAACGGATGAATAGCGATGGCGTGTTGCTGGGCGAGCAGTTTACTCCGCTCGAGCGAGTGGGCATCTACATCCCTGCCGGGACGGCGCCGCTCATCTCGACCGTCTACATGACGGTGATCCCAGCAAAGTTGGCTGGGGTGCCGCGCATCGTCCTGGTGACACCGCCGACGCGGCAGGGGACGGTTGATCCGCACATCTTAGCGGTGGCCAATTTGCTCAACGTCACCGAGGTCTACAAAGTGGGCGGTGCACAGGCGATTGCCGCGCTCGCCTTTGGCACGAAGACGGTGCCGAAGGTGGATAAGATCGTGGGCCCAGGCAACCCGTATGTGGTCGAAGCGAAACGACAGGTGTTTGGCTACGTAGGCATTGACCTGGTGGCCGGTCCCTCGGAGGTCGCGATCATCGCCAATCGTTCTGCTGATCCGCAACACGTCTTGGCGGATTTGCGCGCCGAAGGCGAACACGCCAACGGCCTGAGCGTGTTGATCACGCCTTTCAAAGGGTTGGCCAAACTCGCGGCCGCCCAGATTCCCGACGGGTACTGCATCGTCGTCAACAATGTGGAGGAAGCGGTGGACGTAGCCAACCAGTTAGCACCGGAGCACCTGCAGATCAACGTGAACAGTCCGCGACGACTGTTGCGACGCGTCCGGCACGCGGGGGCGATTTTTCTCGGTCCCTACTCGCCGGTGGCGGTGGGGGATTATGTGGCCGGCCCGAGCCACGTGTTACCGACGGGAGGAACCGCCCGTGCGTTTTCTGGTTTGGGCGTTGAGGATTTCATGAAGCGGACGCACGTCATCACGTACTCCCGTCGCGCGCTGGAACGGGCCCGCGCGCCTATCGCAGAGCTGACCCAACTCGAGGGGCTGCCGCGTCACTACGAATCGGTGGCCATTCGTCTGGATCACTGCCCATGACACGCCGACGAGCCACCGTGCAACGCACCACCCGCGAGACCGCGATCACGGTAGATCTCGCGCTCGACGGCAGCGGCCAAAGCAAGGTGACCACCGGTATTGCGTTCCTCGACCACATGCTGGCCTTGTGGGCCAAGCACGGCGTGTTTGACCTCACCCTCCGCGCCAAAGGGGATCTCGCCGTAGACGTCCACCACACGAATGAGGATGTGGGCTTAGCGTTGGGCCAAGCGCTCACGCAGGCGTTGGGAGAGAAGCGAGGGATCGTCCGCTTTGGTTCGGCCTACGTGCCGATGGAAGAGGCGTTGGCGCGAGTCGTGGTGGACGTGAGCGGTCGTCCGCTCTGTCGCATCGTCTATCCCGAGCCGCACCCTCCCAGCTTGCAGCAAGCGAGCGGGGGGACGTACACCCTGCACGATGCGGAGCACTTCCTGGCATCGCTGGTCCGCGAGAGCCGCATCACCCTCCACGTGGCCATCCTCAGCGGCGAGGATTTCCACCACACGTGGGAGGCGGTATTCAAGGCCTTGGGTCGCGCCCTGGATCACGCCACCCAACGCGATCGCCGGATCCGCGGCATTCCCTCGACGAAGGGTCGCCTGTAAATCCTATGCTCGTCGTCGTAGATTACGGCATGGGCAACCTGCGGAGTGTCGCGAAGGCGCTCGAACACGTCGGCGGATCCCCACGCGTGTCTTCTGATCCTGCGCTGATCCAGCGCGCACGGCAGCTCGTGGTGCCTGGCGTCGGTGCTGGGCCGCAGGCGATGGCGGAATTGCGCGCACGGCAGCTCATCCAGCCGATCCTCGGCCACATCGCCCAGGACAAACCCTATCTCGGCATCTGTCTGGGGCTGCAACTCCTCTTCGAGCGCACCGACGAAGGCGAGGGGAGCGCGTGTCTGAGCGTGCTGCGCGGCACCGTGCGGCGCTTTGCGGCATCGGCGCATCTCAAAATTCCGCAGATTGGCTGGAATCGTGTGACGCGCACGCCGCAGGCGCAGGCGTGTCCTTTGCTCACCGACATCCCTGACGGGAGTTTCTTCTATTTCGTGCACTCGTATTACGCGGAGCCAGCAGCACCCGATGTCGCTGCGACGACGACGCTGTATGGGCAACCGTTTGTCTCGGCGATCTGGCGAGGTAACCTCCTCGCCACCCAGTTTCACCCGGAGAAGAGTCAGCGGGTGGGCCTCCAGCTCCTCCAGAATTTCGTGACGCGATGCCAGTAACATTTGAGGTGATCCCAGCCATTGATCTGATGGGCGGCTGCGTCGTCCGTTTGACGCGCGGCGATCCCCGCCAGAAAACAGTCTACGCCCACGATCCGGTGGCGGTGGCGAAGCGGTGGAGTCACTTGGGCGCGCGCTGGCTGCACATCGTAGATTTGGATGGCGCATTCACCGGCCAGTACCGCAACCTGTCACTGGTGAAAGCGATCATCCGTCGGGTGCGGGCCAAGGTCGAACTGTCCGGAGGCATCCGCACCCTGAGTGCGGTTGAGGAGGGATTCCACATTGGTGCTGCGCGCGTGATTATCGGGACCAAGGCGTGCGAAGATCCTGCGTTTGTCACGAAAGCCTTAGCACGGTTTGGTGACAAAATCGCCGTGGCGATTGATGCCCGAGGTACGCAGGCCACCAGCCAGGGCTGGACGCAGACGACGGGCAAAAGCGCACTCACGGTAGCCCAGGAGATGCGGACCCTCGGCGTCGAGCTGTTCGTCGTGACGGACGTCACCCGCGACGGCACACTGACCGGCCCGAATATTGTCCTCTTGGAACAAGTCTTGGAACTCACGAAGGTCCGCGTCATTGCCTCGGGCGGCATGAGCTCGATGGCTGACTTGGAATCACTCAAGGTGTTGCGGCCGCGCGGTCTGCTCGGCGCCATCGTCGGCAAAGCCTTGTACGAAGGCCGCATTGACCTCGCGGCAGCACTGCGCGCTGTGCGCGTCCAGAGGAAGCGCCGTGCTCGCTAAACGGATCATTCCCTGCCTCGATGTCAAGGACGGACGTGTGGTGAAGGGGGTCAACTTTGTCCAGCTACGCGACGCGGGCGATCCGGTGGAAGCTGCGCGTGCGTATGATGCAGCCGCGGCGGATGAGCTCGTCTTCCTTGATATCACGGCGAGCGCTGAGCAGCGCAAGATCATGGAGGACGTGGTCCGACGCACGGCAGAAGAGGTCTTCATGCCCTTGACCGTCGGCGGGGGCTTGCGCTCTGTGGAGGACATTCGCGCGATGCTCGCGGCCGGCGCTGACAAGATCTCGCTCAACACCTCAGCCGTCGAGCATCCTGAGCTGGTCCGCCAGGGAGCGGAGCGCTTCGGTAGTCAATGTATCGTCGTGGCCATTGACGCAAAAAAAGTTCAGAGTGGAGAGTTCAGAGCGAGGCGCCAAAACTCTGAACTCTTAACTCAGAACTCTCCACTCGGTTGGGAGGTCTACACCCACGGCGGACGACGGCCCACAGGCAAAGAGGCCGTCGCGTGGGCGCAGGAAGTGGAACGCTTGGGCGCGGGAGAACTCTTGCTCACCAGCATGGATCGCGATGGGACGAAAGCCGGCTATGATGTGGCATTGACCCGCGCCGTGTCCCACGCGGTCAACATTCCCGTGATCGCCTCGGGAGGTGCGGGCCGACTGGAGCATTTCTACGAGATTTTAACCACCGGTGACGCTGCGGCAGCACTTGCAGCCTCGCTGTTTCATTTTGGTGAGTTGGGCCTGGACGCCGTGAAGCAGTATCTCGCGCAGCGAGGAGTGTCGGTGCGATGGACTGGTTGAAGCAACTCACATTTGATGCGCAGGGACTCATGCCCGTCGTCATCCAAGATGCCACGTCACTGCAGGTGCTCACCTTGTGTTACATGAACCGTGCGGCGCTGGAACGCACCCTGCAGGAGGGGAAAGTCCACGTGTTTCGTCGCGCACAGCAGCAGCTCATGTTGAAAGGAGTCTCCTCCGGCCATGTGCAGCGTGTCAAAGAGATCTTCCTCGACTGCGAAGGGAAGTCCCTCGTGATGCGCGTAGAGCAGCACGTGGCCGCCTGTCATGAAGGCTACTTTACCTGTTACTTCCGTCAGGTCCTGCCCGACGGCACGCTGCAGGTGGTGGACCGTAAGCGCTTTGATCCCTCGAAGGTATATTCGTGACAGTCGTCCCATCACTCCGCGAGTTTCGCCGCTGGGCCCATCGGGGCAATGTCCTTCCGGTCTATGCGACGCTCCCGGCCGATCTGGAAACACCGTTTGGCGCGCTGCTCAAACTCTCACGCCCTGGCCAGCCGGCCTTTCTCTTTGAATCGGTTGAGGGGGAAGAACGGCTAGCGCGATTTTCTTTCGTCGGCACACAGCCTGCTGCGGTCCTGGTGGGAGCGCGCCAGCAGTTGCGCATCCGGTGGCTGACCGCTCCGCGAGGGCATCCCCGCGAGTCGGTCGTGAGGGCGCCTGATTTTTTAAACGCCCTGCGCGTCTGGATGCGTCAGTATCGCTACGTTGCATCACCGGACCTGCCGCGGTTTTGCGGGGGGCTCGTGGGTTATCTCGGCTATGAAGTGATCTCGCAATGGGAACCAGTGCCCACGCCGTCGCACAATCTGGTGCGAGTACCTGAGCTCTGGATGATGTTGGCCACCTCGATGGCGATCTTTGACCATGCGCGGCATCAACTGCTGTTGGTCTCGAATGCGCTGCTGCCACTACGCGCCACCAACGCCACGATCACGCGCATCTACCACCAGACGGTGCGAATACTGGAGGCGATGGCGCACCAGTTGCAGCGTCCGGTGCCGTTGCCGTCCCGACGACACCGACGACCATCCAGTCCGGTACGGTCCAATCTGACGCGGGCCCAGTTTGAGCGGATGGTGCTGCGAGCGAAACGCTACATCCGAGCCGGCGACATCATCCAAGTGGTCCTGTCGCAGCGCTTCGCTCGACCAACGAACCTCGATCCGTTCCACGTCTATCGCGCGCTGCGGCGACTCAACCCCTCACCCTACATGTACTACCTGGCGTGTGGAACGTTTACTCTGGTGGGGTCTTCACCAGAGCTCCTGGTCCGCGTGGAAGGCCAACAACTCGAGACGCGGCCCATCGCGGGAACTCGTCCACGAGGTGCGACACCGAAGGAAGATGCACGGCTCAGTCAGGAGTTGTTGCGCAATCGCAAGGAGCGCGCCGAACATCTCATGCTGGTAGATTTGGGACGTAACGACCTCGGTCGTGTGGCCCAACCCGGCAGTGTCGCGACCCCAGAATTTTGCCTCCTCGAGAAGTACTCCCACGTGATGCATTTGGTCAGCCGCGTGGTGGCCCGTCTGCGGCCACGGCAGGATGCCTTCGATGTGCTGCGCGCGGTCTTTCCCGCAGGCACGGTGGCGGGAGCGCCCAAGGTGCGCGCGATGCAAATCATCGCAGAGCTCGAGCCGGACCAGCGAGGCCCCTATGCTGGCTGTGTGGGCTACATCGGGTTTTCAGGCAACATGGACACGTGCATCACCATTCGCACCATCCTCATGACAGCGGGCATGGCCTACGTCCAGGCTGGCGCCGGGATCGTCGCTGATTCGACGCCGTCGGCGGAATATCGTGAAACGCTCAACAAGGCAGCCGCAATGCTCCAGGCGCTGGCACTGGCGGAACAGGGAGTCGAACGCCCATGATTTTAATGATTGATAACTACGACTCCTTCACCTTTAATCTCGTCCAATATCTCGGCGAGCTGGGGGAGCGACTGGAGGTGGTGCGGAACGACAAAATCACCCTCGCCCAGATTCGTCGGATGCGACCGAGCCACATCGTTATTTCCCCCGGACCAGGGAACCCGAAGGATGCGGGCATTTCGAACGAGGCGATTCAGACGTTTGCGGGGAAGACCCCGATCTTAGGCGTCTGTTTGGGGCACCAGTGCATCGGCTACGTCTTCGGTGGGCAGGTCGTGCGCGCGGAACGGCTCATGCATGGCAAAACCTCTCTGATCCATCACACGGCCAAGGCCATTTTTCGCGGGCTCCCCAATCCATTTGAAGCGACGCGTTACCACTCCCTGATCGTCCGTCGTGAAACTCTCCCGCGCTGCTTGGCGATCACCGCCTGGACAGATCAGCGAGAGATTATGGGTCTCAAACACAAGGCCCTGCCGGTGTGGGGGGTCCAGTTTCATCCTGAATCCATCATGACAAAAGCGGGGAAAGCCCTCCTCAGTAACTTCCTGCGCGTCACGCGGCGCCGGCCATGACCACCACCGCACAAGCCGTGTTGCAATCGGCGTTGGCACGGTTGCGCCAGCATGAGGCGCTGAGTCGTGAGATGGCCCAAGCCAGTGTCGAAGCGTTGATGACTGGCCAAGCCAGCGCAGAGGAGATGCGCGCGTTTCTCCTGGGGCTCCGCGAGAAAGGGGAAACCGTCGAGGAACTCGTGGGTTGCGCGCAGGCGATGCGCGCCCACGTCGTGCCGTTTCCCGTGCCTGAGCGCGAGTTGAAGGCCGCGGTGGACACGTGTGGCACCGGCGGCGATGCTAAAGACACGATGAATGTCTCCACCATTGCGGCGTTCCTCATCGCCGCAGCTGGGGCACCGGTCATCAAGCATGGCAATCGCGCGGTCTCCTCTCGGTGTGGGAGCGCTGATCTCTTAGAGGCGCTGGGCATCAACGTGGCCGCTGAACCCGCGCAGATGGTGGAGTGTTTCACGCGTACCAATTTTGCTTTCCTCTTTGCACCGACGTATCATCCGGCCATGAAACAGGTGGCGGCTGTGCGCAAGGCATTAGGAGGACGGACGATCTTTAATCTACTAGGACCCTTGACGAATCCTGCGGGTGTCAAATGCCAAGTCGTTGGGGTCGCTACGAAACCGCTCGCCTCGCTCATGGCCCACGCGTTGCAAGTCCTGGAGGCTGAGCATGCGATCATCGTCCATGGCGAGGATGGTTTGGATGAAGTCACGACGACTACCACGACGACCATCACTGAAGTGCGGCGGGGCGATCCGCAACCACAGACCTCGTCCTTTGACGCGGAGCAAGCGTTAGGCATTCGGCGCGCGCGGCTCGACCAATTCCGTGGAGGCGATGCGCTGACGAATGCGAAGCTGGCGCGACAGTTGCTCTCCTCTGGCGCGGATGAGGCCTTGCGCCCGTTGCAGGAGCTCATCCTCGTCAACGCGGCGTGGGGGTTGATGGTGTCCGGGATGTATGCCGGGGAGTTAGCGCAGTGTTTTGATGTGGTGCGGTTGGCGCTGATGAGCGGGGCGGCGCTCAACAAGTTGCAGGATGTGCAGCGCTGCCTGCCGAGATAACGCAGCCCACGCCAACTTCGCTCGGCTGCTCGGGAGCTGCGCCGACGCAGGACGCTCGGCCCGCCCCACCGAGGCGCGCCTTCGCTTTGGTGGCGTGTCGCTTGCTCGTCCCGCCCGTCCACAGATGGGCGGGACACCATGCCCGTTCGGCCTCCGACACGCTGTGCTTCGCCCGCCCTCCTCGCGGGCGGCGTCAGAGCGTCCTGCCGTGGCCATGACAGGAGCGAAGTAATCGCGATGAGCCAGTCCATGTTGCAACAGATCATTGAGGCGAAGCGCAAGCAACTGGCACGGGCACAGCGTGAGGTGCCGTTGGAGGAGTTGAAGCGCCGGCTCCGTGGACCCAAAGACACGCGCAGCCTTGTGCAGGCGATCCACGCCACAAAGCCCCCTGCCCTCATCGCCGAGATCAAACAGCAGTCGCCGTCGAAAGGCATCTTGCGCGAGCGATTTGATCCCATCACGATCGCCAGAGATTACCAGGAGGCCGGCGCGCACGCGCTCTCCATCTTGACGGATGAGCCATCTTTTGGCGGGCGTTTGGAGTTCATTCGGGACGTGAAGCAGTTCGTGGAGCTGCCGATCCTGCGCAAGGATTTCATCCTTGAGCCGTATCAGGTCTATGAATCCGCCGTGGCTGAGGCGGATGCGCTGTTGTTGATCGCAGCGATCCTAGAACAGGACACCTTGTTTGAGCTGCATCGTCTCGCAGCTTCCCTGGGACTGGAAGTGCTTGTCGAAGTACACTCGGAAGCTGAGCTGACGCACGCCCTCGGCATTCAGGCCACGCTCATCGGGATCAACCATCGTGATCTGCACACCTTTCAACTCGACCTGTCGCTCTCCGGACGTCTGCGGCCCCACATTCCTGCAGGGGTGACCGTCGTGGCGGAAAGTGGAATCGCCACGCCAGCAGACATCCAGCGCCTGCGCCACGCCGAGGTGGATGCCGTCCTCATCGGCGAGGCCTTCATGGTCCAGCCCGACATCCAGCGGGCGGTCAAATCATTGATGGGATGGTGATGTCATGGCCCTCTTCGCGGGCGGCTCAGCTTTAGCCCAGGGGTG
>CAZWYX010000031.1:0-12531 GCA_964638485.1 uncultured Planctomycetales bacterium
GGCTGGCACCTGCTGGGCTCCACCGCCGTGGCGCAGGATGTTACTTGGTACAGAGGTAGACGAAATGCCAGGAGAGCTGGAAGGGTGTACAGCGGTTGAGCAACCCGCGCCAGAGGAATTTCCGCAGCGAGCGGAGTTTGCCGTGCTGATCGAAGAGTTTGACCGGTTTGTTGTACCGCACGATGCGCTGGACATGAAATCCGTGCTGTTCGAGGAATTCCTGCCATTGCCGGGACGTCCCGCTGCGCTCAATGATCTGCCACACCGCACCGCACGTGCCGGTGCGCCACACCTCTAAGACGCTACCCAGCCAAAACGTGTTCGGCAGCATGAGGCAGGCGGTACCGTCGGGTCTGAGCACGCAGTGCATCTCGCGAAGGCCTTGTTCCATGTCCGCAAAGTGTTCCAGACTACCCAAATTGGTGACGTAGTCGAAACTCGCCTCCGGCCAGGGCAGGTGTTCCCCTGCGCTCACGGTGACCGACACCTGGGGGGCGCGGTGCTTGGCGCGTTCCACCGCGACGGGCGAAATGTCCACGCCAGACACCTGCAATCCTGCTGCCACAGCAGCCGCTAAGAAGTCGCCTTGCCCGCACGCCACATCCAGGAGACGGGCCCCTGCGCGCGGACGCAGCAGGTGAATGATCCATGGATAAAAGCGCGGATTCTCTTCGTAGAGGCCTTCCGGCTGCCGATAGATCGCGTCGTAATACGCGCGGACCGCCTCCGGTGTGGCTTGTGTCCGCTGGCGCGTGTCGGTATGCATGGCCTTACGATAACAAGGGCTCGCCCACACGTCAAGGCGCCGTTGGTGTCTGAGTGAAGAGTTGGCGGAGGAAGCTTGTGGCCTCGGCGGAGATGCCGGGGCTTTTGCTTTCGCGGGGGCCGGCGACGTTGAGGACGCGGATGTGGTGCGCAGCGATCCATCCGCGAACGGCGGCGATGTCGGCTCGCTGGTTGAGGTCCACGACGAGGTGCGGCTTGTCTAACGCCTGCGCGCAGTCCACCGTCTGCGCCGTCCCGCCCGTGGGCTGGCCGCGCGTGAGGACGAGCGTTCCGTCGCTGTCGCGCACATTCCACGCGGTGCGCTGGGCGTAGTCAGCGTCGGGTGTTTCGCGCAGCGGATACCGCGCAGCAATCGGGCCGTCTTCAGCCAACCGCCCCTTCGGACACCAGCCGCCACACGGCATCCCCACCGCCAGCGCCACATCCAGCGCCGCCCGATCCACCCCGGTCTGCCCGCCGGCAATGAGTTGCTCGATCATGCTGTCCTATTGTACCCGGCGAACCGAGGCACCTCAACCATTTCCCCTGCTGCTCTCCCTCTTGAGTCCTACACAAAATGCGGTATAATGGGGTCAGATCGGCTGAGGGAGGGACGATGACGAAAGCCTCTGAGGGACGTTGGGCACTGATTTTGGGCGCCTCGAGCGGATTTGGGGCAGCGACGGCCCAGGAGTTGGCCAAGAGCGGCTTCAACATTTTTGGCGTCCACCTCGACCGCAAAACCACGATGCCGCTCGTCGAGCAGACGAGTCACGCGATCGAAGCGACGGGGCGCCAGGCGGTGTTCTTCAACGTCAACGCCGCCGATCCGGACAAGCGCGCGGAAGTTCTCCAGGCCTGCCAGCAGCAACTCTCCTCGACGACACCGCCACAAAAAATGTACGTCCTCCTCCACTCGCTGGCCTTTGGCGCGCTCCGGCCCTACGTCTCACAGGACGGCAACGAGGCGAACAAGGATCAGATGGAAATGACCCTCGATGTGATGGCGAACAGTTTGGTCTACTGGACGCGCGACGTCGTCAAAGCCGGCCTCATGGGCGAAGGCGGGCGTGTGTTTGCCATGACCAGTTCCGGCGGGACGCGCGTGTGGCCTTTCTACGGCCCGGTCTCGGCCGCCAAAGCCGCGCTGGAGTCGCACATTCGGCAGCTCGCCTTGGAGTTGGCGCCCTACCAGATCACGGCGAATGCCATTCGGGCCGGGGTCACTGACACGCCGGCGCTCCGCAAAATCCCTGGCTGCGAGGAGATGATTGCGTTTTCGAAGACGCGCAATCCCTACAAGCGGCTCACGACGCCAGAGGATGTGGCGCAGGCCATTGCGCTGTTAAGCGATCCGCGGGCCCACTGGATTACGGGCAACACCATCGGCGTGGACGGTGGCGAGGATATCGTTGGCTAACGATGCATTTTAAACGGCTGGAACTCTTTGGCTTCAAATCCTTCGCGGACCGGACCGTCTTTCATTTTGAGCCGGGTGTGACCGCGATCGTCGGCCCGAACGGCTGCGGGAAGACCAACTGCGTGGACGCCATCCGCTGGGTTCTCGGCGAGCAGAACTCGCGAGAGCTGCGCGGGACCAAAATGGAAGACGTCATCTTCAACGGCACGGGCGCCATTCCCCCGCTCGGTTTTGCCGAGGTGAGCCTCACCCTCTCCAACGAAGATCATCATCTCCCCATCGAGTACAACGAAGTGACCGTCACGCGTCGGCTCTACCGCTCGGGCGAGAGTGAATATCTCCTCAACAAACTGCCGGTGCGCCTCAAGGACATTCAGGAACTCTTCATGGGCACGGGGATCGGCGTGGAGTCTTACTCCATCATCGGCCAGGGGCAAATTGACTTGATCTTGAGTGCGCGGCCCGAGGACCGTCGCACGGTCTTCGAAGAAGCCAGCGGCATCACGAAGTACAAAGCGAAGAAACGCGAAGCCCTCCGCAGGCTCGAGGAAACCGAGCAGAACCTCCTGCGTGTCAGCGACATCGTCACCGAAGTGCAGCGCCAGCTCCGGTCCATCGAGCGCCACGTCGAGAAAGCGCGCAAGTATCAGGAACGGTTCGCGGAGCTGAAAGCGTGGGAACTCGAAGCCGCTTCCATTGAGCAGGCGCAGTTGGGCACGCAACGCGAGGCCCTGGCGACCCAGCAACAGGAGGTGGCAGCGCGCATTCGCACCGCCGTCGCCACGTGGGAAGAAGTCAAACACCGTGCCGATGAACTCCAACAGCAACGGGAGGCGCTGCTGCATCAGTTGAGTGACCGCCACACTGCGCGCGCCGCAGTGCAGGGCACCCTCGAACGCCATCAGCGGGAGATCCAACTCAAAACCCAGTGGCAGCAGGAGCTCGCCCAGCAGCAGACGACGCTCACCGCTGAGTGTGAGGCGTTCCGCGCGCGCCTGGTACAACTCACGACGCAGCTCGCTGACACGCAGCGCTCGCTGGAGGCGCTGGTCGAGGAAGTTGCCCAGTATGATCGCCGCGTCTGGTCAGCGGAAGCGAAACTCACAGTCATCGAGCGCACTATCACCGCGACGCACACCGCTCTCCAGACGACGAAGCAGGCGTTGCTGGATCAGAATGCGACCCTGTCGCACCTCAAGAGTGAGTTGGCCAAAGTCAGCGCCACGGCCCAGGCGCAACAGGCGCGCCTCCGTCGCCTCCGCGCGGATCAGCAGGAACTCGTCACCCAGGCGGACACGCTCGACGGCAAACACCGGCACCTCCGCACCCAGCAAGGAACACTCACCGCGCACCTGACCGAACACGCCCAACGAGTCACGGAGTTGCAGGCGCAACGCGACGAGCTCAACCAACGCCTGCAGCAGACGGAGCAACGCGTGGTGGAGGTGCGCCACACCACCGCGCAGCAGGCAGCGACGTGCCAACTCCTCGAGCAGCTCTGGCGTCGGCATGAAGGCTTCTCCGACGGCGTGAAGGCACTCCTGGACGCCCAGCATCCTGACATCGTGGGCGTCGTCGCTGATCTCCTGGATGTCGAGCCCGGGTGGGAGGTGGCCATTGAAGCGGCGTTGGGCGAACGGGCGCAGGCCGTGGTGGTGGAGCAGACGGCCTCGGCGTGGCAGTTGCTCCGTTGGTTGCGCGACCGCAACGCCGGACGCGCCCAGTTGCTGCCTCTGGATCACACCGTCCCTCCTGTGGCTGAGGCGACCACCTCAGCGATCACCGGACTGGTCGGGCCGGCGACGCGGGTGGTGAAGATTCGTGAGCCGCGCATTGCCACCCAGATCCGTCTGTGGCTCGCGCAGGTGTGGCTCGTCGAGCAGCTCGAGGCACTCCCCCAGTGGCCGCAGGACGTTGCGTGCGTGGTGGACCGCGCAGGAAACGTCTGGCAGGCAGGCGTGTTGACGGGTGGCAGCCACGCGGAGACGACAGGGGTCGTGGGTCGTCGGGCGCGACTGGAGACCGTCCAACGCCAACTCGCGACGCTGCAGGCACAGCAGACCGCCGAGGAGCACACGTTAGCCACGCTGACCTCCTCACGCACGGCGCTGACGGCGGAACTCGAGCAACGGAGTGCCGCCCTCCAAACCCTCCAGCGCGAACAGGCCACGCAGCAGGTGCTCGTCTCGCAGACAGCGGAGGAGTTGCAGCGCGTCACGACGGAGCGCGATGTGGTGCGCGTGGAACTCAGTGAGGTGGAGACGGAATATCGCGAGACAGCGCAGGCGCAGCAACAGCTCGCGGAGCAAATCACGGCGGCTGAGGCGGAACTTCAAGGCGCGGAAGCCGCGCTGGCCACCCACCAAGCGACGCTCACACAGCACACGGAGGCGCGCGAAGCGTTGGTGGTGGACTTGACGCGTCTGAAAGCCAACCGCGAGACGGTGACCGCCCGTCGGCAAACGCTGGAAGAGACGTTGCGCGACCTGCAGGCTCGACTGACAGAGTCACAACAAGCTCTGGCCACGCGCGAGAGCCAACTGCGTGAAGGCCAGACGCGGATCGAGCACCTGACGCGCGAACTGGAGGACCACCGTCACGCCATTACCCAGTTGGAGGGCGACGTGCGTACCGTCGCTGCGGCGATTGAGGACGTGACGCACCAGGGAGACGCCCTGAAACAGCAGCTCGCGTCGTTGCATCCCGATCTCACGCGTGAACAGCAGGCGGTGGACGCGCTCCGCGATCAGCAACGGCAAGCAGAGGTGGCGTTGGCCGAGATGCAGTTTAAGGCGCAGGCGTTACGGGAGCGGATGCGCGATCACTACCAGTGCGATATCCCGGCGCTGGAGGGCCCGCCATCCGCCGAGCGGTTGGCGACGTTGCAGCCGATGCTGGCGACGCAGCGGGAGCGACTCGACGCGATGGGGCCGGTGAGTCTCGGCAGCCTTGCGGATCAAGAAGAGCTGTCGCAGCGGCTGACGTTTCTGACGACCCAACAGCAGGACTTGACGCAAGCGCAAGGCTCGCTCAAAGAGACAATTGCGAAGACGAACCGCGAGACGCGCAAGGCCTTCCTGGAGATCTTCGCGCGCATCCAGACCGAATTCCAATTGTTCTTTAAGTTGCTGTTTGGCGGCGGGGAAGCTGAGCTGATCCTGCTGGATCCCGAACAGGTGCTCGACTGTGGGATTGAAATCAACGCGCAGCCGCCAGGCAAAAAACTGCAATCCATCGGGCTCTTGTCAGGCGGTGAGCAGGCGATGACGGCGATTGCGCTCCTGTTTGCGCTGTTCAAAGTGCGGCCCTCGCCCTTCTGCATCCTGGATGAGATTGATGCACCGCTCGATGAATCGAATGTGGACCGATTCACCAAAGGCTTGGGGGGGTTTACTCAACTCTCCCAGTTCATCATCATCACCCACAACAAAAAGACGATCACGCGGGCTGATGTCATGTATGGCGTCACGATGGAAGAGGTCGGCGTTTCGAAGATCGTCTCCGTCAAGTTCGCTGAAGACACATCTCCAGCCGCGGCGTCCTCCGCGAAATAACCAATTTCGTTCGGCATCTCCTTGTACGTGACATAGTAAGTTCGTCCAACGCCCGCGTCTCGCGGCAGCGAACGGCGTTTCGTCTGACGTCAGACGATACGCTTCCACGTCGCCGTCGGACGTTCGACGCTAGACGAGACCTACCCTTACTGTATGTTAGAACGATGGTTCGTTGAGCGGCAGGTCTACGACGTTGGGATCGTGGTCGGAGATGCGCTCCGTGAGGTAGGCGTTCAGGGCATTGAGCGTGCGACCAAAGTGGGGGGCAAAGCGGTACGAGCCTCGACGATCCGTCGGGTGTTTCAGGTACGCCTTGACGAAGATCCAGTCGAGTCGGTACTTGCCCACGAGATGGGCGAGGGTGCGCTCTACGCGAAACGTCGTCCGGTACGCCCAGAAGTCTCGCTCATTCGAGTTCGAGAGTCTGCCGACATCGCCGGCTGAGCGCCTCCGATCGCCACGGAAGTCAAACGCTTCGCCGTCAGCAAATCGAAATCGCTCCAGCAAGCGAAACAGCTCCCCCGCGTAGTTGGGGGCCATGAGGGGCACGTGGGGCGCAGTGGGATTCTGGTAATTCTTCGTGACATTCGAGAGGAACCGCGCCGTGTTGATGAGTAGCGCCTGCGGCAGCAGATACTCCAGCGCACTGCTCAGCCAGAATTCCGGCGAGGACAGACTCCGCTGCACGACACGCGGGGTGGAGGTGGGACTGAGGTCCTGTGGCGCCGAGTTGAAATCCCCGGCGAGGATGACTGGATGTGGGATGTCCTTGATGTAGTGCGCAATCTCCGCCATCTGCGCTGCTCGCACTTCGGGCGTACACTTAATCTCGAGGTGCACGTTGATGATGGAGACGCGTTGCTCTGGGAGTTCCGGCACGGCGAGGTCTACGCGAAAGTAGGTGCGCCCGCCGACTTTAATTTCCCGATGTTGTCGCTCGAGGAATACCGTCATCGCCCCAAACCGTCGAAGTTTTTCCAAGAAGGATGTCTTCTGTTTCTCCTGCCAGTACCAGTCGTAGCCTTGCGTAAACAGGCGAAAGCCAACGACGGAGAGAATCGGATAGCGCGACAAGACCGCACAGCCAAACAGGCCCTTGTAGCGTGTGGGATCCACCGCGTAGTGGGCAGTCGCTTCCACGTCTGCGGTTCCCTCCTCAAATAGAATCGTCTCGGTACCGAGGAGCACCGGGTCTACTTCCACGTACTCGGGGAGATACGCGTAGTTCATCTGGAGGGCCTGGGCAAAGTCGCGCGCGGCATCGCGGTAACCGGAGCGTTTGACGCCGATGTCCATCTCTTGGAGGATGATCACATCCGCTGCCTCCAACAGCGCGCGCTCCGTCATGATCCGCTGATGTCGTCGTGAACCGGCAGCCGCTTTCTTCGGATCAATCCGTTGCGCAAATGCCTCCGCATCGCTGAACGCCTCGATCGCGGCAGCGATTTGGCGGGACTGTTCGATATTCCAACTCACCACGCGCAGCAACGGGCCCAGTTCAGGACTGGTGGGTTGGCGCGGGCGCGTGCCAGCGAGCGAGGCTTCGTTGCTGATGATGGGCGTCGTCCACAACGCCTCATACTTCTGGCGCAGGGCGCCGGTAGGATAGGGAGTGTCCGTCAGCTGTTTGAGTTCGGCAAACGTGAGGAACGCTGGGGCTTGGGACTCGAGGAGGGCGGGTGGTTGCGGTGCACTGTCGGCCACGGGCGGAGGGGGCGTGGCGCGCTCATGGGTGAGCCAGGTCAGCCACCCCAACAGGCCCAGCGCAACGAGGCACAGGAGCCAACGTCGCATCACCGATGACGTCACTGTGGGGTACAACGCCGATGGGACAACACGAGGGATTTAAAAGCGAGCGCCGGTACGAATCGCGATGCCCAGGTGCGGGCTATCGCTCGTCAGACCACACGGAATCCCCAGCCCGATCCAGGAATCCCACCGAGCGTCCGCCACGCGGTAGACCAGCCCCGGTGTGAGGAAGAATGCACTGTCACTGCGACGACGGTTGAGCTCAACCGTGTCGAAATGCTTGGCACTCAGTTCCACGTTCGCTTGGAGACGCCGGCCGAGGGGACGAACGACCCCCACCCCATACGTCAGCGTCCGCAGATCATGGCCCTTGCTGGTGGCGGTCTCGTTGAAGATGGAATCCGAGGGCTGAGCATGGTTGTCAAACGTCATTGCAAAACCCAGCGCGCCCACCACGCGATACGCGCCCAGTGATTTGCTGGAAGCGAGGAGCACATCCAGGCCGGTTTCTTGGCCGATGCCTTCGCTGTCGGCGCGTGAGGGGATGAGCACGCCGCTGCGCCACCGCACCGCGGGCAACCGTGGGGACTCCCGCACCACTTGATACGATATGCCCAGCAGGAGCCGCTCAAAATCGCCATCGTCGTTACGGTCCTTGAGATCCCCGTCACTGTACGTGTGCTGCCGGAAGGCCTGGTAGACGACTTCGGCCTCTGGCTGCAGGCGCTCGGTCAGCGCATGCTGCACCCGCCACGTCACGAGGTGCGTCTTGCGATGCTGGCTGCGCAGGCCTTGCTGAGTCTGGGCGGCGTTGAAGACGCGGGTAGTAAAATTCTCGCGCAAGAACAGGTAGTCCACATCCACCTGCGTGCGTACGGCAGTCGTGAGATGTCGCCCGGCGGGAAGTGTCAGCAGCACCTCCGGCTGCTGCGCGGCGAGCTGCTGGAGATGGCGGACGGCCTCCTCCATCGCCTGCTGACGGGCGGTGTCGCGGAGCACCTGCGCCTCCTCGACCGCCTGTTGGATGGCCTCCTCGCGCTGGGCGAGGACCAGGCGAGGTTCGTGGGAGGTGGCGCGCTGCGGTGTGATGGTGAGGAGCTCCAAGCGCGGGCGTCCAGCCAGTTGGGGGTGAGTCACATCCACAGCCGCCCACAGGAGCGAGGGCGACAGGAGGCTCACCCCTGCCCACCAGAGGTTCCACCACGTCCATCCACTGAGGCGTCCCACGGGTCGAGTCATAGAGCTACCTAGTATAGCGCAAAATGGTAAAAATCTGCAAAAAATGTTCGGTTGACAGATATGATGTAACATACTATTTTAGAATAGGTTATGTATTTTTACTGGTGGTGTGAGGGTTAGGCGAAGTGGTGGAGGAGGTCTGGGAGGCGATCCAGCAACAGGTGGGGGTGCTCAGCCTGCAAGGTGGCGCGATCGCACAGCCCGTAGGTGACGGCACACGTCACCAGCCCTGCCGCATGGCCGGCCTGGATGTCGTTCGGATGGTCGCCCACAATCGCGCTCTGCTGCGGCTCGGCGTTGAGCTGCTGGAGGGCCTTCAGGAGCGGCTCGGGATGTGGTTTTTTCTGCGCCGTGGACTCCCCGCCCAGCACCACGCGAAAGTAGGTGGCGATGCCCAGTCCCTCGAGGATGCGTCCCGTCACTTCCCGCGGCTTGTTCGTCACCACTGCCAGGGGTGTGGTCCGCAGCGCGTCCAGCACGGGGATCACCTCCGGATAGAGGTGGGTCGTCTCCAGGCAGTGCGCCCAGTAGTGCTCGCGAAACAGGCGCAGGCTCTCTCTGAGACGCTCGGGATCGTCAGTCCCAATCGCGCGCGTGAGCAGCAGCTTCATCCCGTCGCCGACGAAGGTGACCACCTCGTCGTGGCGACGCGCCGGTAGCCCTAACTGCGTCAGGGTCCAGTTGACCGACGTGGTGATGTCCTGCGCAGAGTCCACGAGTGTTCCATCCAGATCGAAGAGTATTGCGTGCACTTGTCGTCGGCTCATCCGCGCCGTCATCCTTGCGTGAGGCTCCCGATCCTATAACTGCCTTCTGGCCGCTGAGTGCTCCAGGAGCGTTTTCGCCAAGGCGAGGGCTTCGTCTTGTGTCGTTACCGTGCGTTCGACTTGGGCCTCGGCAATGGCCTGTAACAATTCGCCGACGGTGGGGCCTGCAGGCAAGCGCAACTCGCGCATGAGATCGTGGCCTGTCACGAGTCGTGGAGGGCTGACCGTTTCTTCCGGCGCGATGAAGTACGCTGACAACAACTGCTCGATGATGGCTTGCTGGTGCGGGAGTTCATCGGCGGATACTCGTGGTCCTTTTGTCGCGAGGCGATCGGCCATCCAGACGAGGAGAATGCCTGGACCCTCATCACCGGTATCCCGAAAGAACCGGAAGACGGCCCGTTTGGTGATCGCCGACTCGCGGGAGAGGTGGCCCGGCCGCAGATGCGCCGTGATGTGGCGGACGATCGCGGTCTCCTCGCGACTGGAGAGTTTGAGGCGCTTGGCAATCCCTCGCGCCATCGTCGCCCCCACGTGCTCGTGCCCAGTAAACCGGAGCCGGCCGGTGGCATCCACGGTGCGTGTGGTTGGTTTGCCGATGTCGTGCAGGAGGGCGATGAGTTTTAAGAGGGCTTGTCGAGAACGATCACCCGCCAGACAGGTGTCCAGATACGGCTGGAACACGGGACGCAGCGTCGCTGTGTAGAACGCCGCTGTCAGCGTGTGCTCCAACTGTGCGACGGTCTCGAGGGAGTGCTCCCAGACATCCAGATGATGATACGGCCCCTGATCCGTTTGGCGGCACGGATCCACTTCAGGCCACAAGACGCTCAGCGCCCCGAGGACATCGAGCGCGCGCAGCGAGTCACTCGCGTGGGGGGTCGAGAGCAGCTTGAAGAGTTCCATCGTAATGCGTTCTCCAGCGATGCGGGACAAGCCGCCCACCCCTTCACGCATGAGGGCGCGCGTCGGCTCCTCGAGTTGCCAGCCGTAGTGCGCCGCCAACCGAAAGCCGCGCAAGATGCGCACCGGATCGTCGTGGAATGCCGTCGGCGAGACCGCGCGTAAGCGACCACGCTCCACATCGTGCCGTCCGTTGAGCGGATCCACGAGAGCCGCGTGCCACGACGACTGGAGGGCGGCCTCGAGGGGCAGCGCCATCGCGTTGACGGTAAAGTCGCGCTTCCGCAGATCCTCATCGAGCGTGGGCGCGCGAAAGTCGTTGACGTCGCACTCCACGCGGTCCGGTCCATGGCCGATGACGACGCGCACCGCCCCCAACGGCTCATCCAAAACGACGAGGGCTCCGTGGAGCTCGCTAGCCAGCGCCTGGGCCAGTGGTTTCGCCCCGCGCGGGACGGCCACATCCACGTTGAGTGGATGGCTGACACGCTGCGCCAGGTGGTCCCGCAGGACCCCACCCACGAGATAGACGGAGAGCCCCCGGACCTGCGCCAGACGCGCAAGGGTCGTCAGAACCGCTTGACAAGATGACGGAAGATTCGCTAGCATAGTAGGAGGAGCTCACGACGATGCCACGACGCACGACCAACGACGACCGTATCTTCGAAATCCAGTTTTTTGAGCGCCTCGTGGAGCGGCATCCGGCGTTTGTCGAGCCGCTCATCCAACTGGGCGAGCTCTACACGCGCACCGGCCGCTACACCGATGGCCTGCAGATTGACCGGCGCTTGACGAAACTGCGGCCGCGCGATCCGATCACGTGGTACAACCTGGCCTGTAGCTACTCGCTCGTCGGGCAATTTGCGTATGCCTTGCGGGCGCTCAAGAAAGCGATCCAACTGGGCTACGAGGACTGGGCGTTCCTCCAGCGCGATCCGGATCTGGCGCCGCTGCGACGCGCCCCTGCGTTCCAACATTTTCTCGCCAAAGCCCGCGCGGCGCGGTAATCATCCCCTCTTCCGAATCACATAGCGGTGACAGCCGTCTGCGACACGGTGCTCGACGATGCGGTGTCCTGTCAGACGGCACCAGCTCGGCAGGTCCTGCGTGATGACTTCGTCGTCGGCGATCACTTCAAGCAGCGCGCCGACCGGCAGGGTCGCCAGTTTCCGCGCCGTCAAGTAAATCGGCACCGGACATAACAGGCCCAGGCAGTCGAGGGTCATGGGTGCCGTCGTGGCAGACATCGCAGTTTTCGTTTAGCGTCCAGCGTGTGGCGGCAGCGAACAGGCGTTTCGTGCAGCGTCCAGCGTCGGACGTAGAACGCAAGACGCCAGACGATACGTTTCCTCGCTGCCGCTGAACGCCTGACGCTGAACTGGTCTCACGTCCCGAAATACGACGGCTCGTTTCCCGGCGTCCACTTGATATTGCAGCCGAGGCTCGGTTTCTGGTCACGAGTCACGGGTCGGCCAGCCAGCACTGCATCCAGTGCAGCACGCAGGTCGCGGCCCGTCACCGGTTTGCCACTGTCAGGACGACTGTCGTCGAGCTGGCCGCGGTAGACGAGTCGCCGTTGGGCATCGAACAGAAAAAAATCCGGCGTGCAGGCGGCGGTGTACGCCTTGGCCACGTCCTGCGTTGCATCGTAGCAGATGGAAAACGTGAAGCCCTCCTCCTGCGCCATGGCCTTCAGGCGCGCGGGCGCATCGTCGGGATGCGTGGTCGTGTCGTTCGAGCTGATCGCGACGATGCCGACGGATTGTGTGGCATAGTCGCGGCCCAATCGCGCGAGCTCTCGTTTGACGTGTTGCACGTAGGGACAGTGCCGGCAGAGAAACATGACGAGGAGCGCCTGCTTCCCCGCAAACGTCTCCAGCGAAATCGTTGTGCCCGAGATCACGTCCGGCAGGGCAAACGCCGGCGCCTGTGTCCCTAGTGACAACATGGTCGAGGCTGTTAACGCCATCGCGTGTTTCCTCCTATCATCTCATCTATCCTTTCAACACCGTCGTCCAGCGTCCCGCGTCCGGCGGCAACGGACGGCGTTTCGTCCGACGTCTGACGTGAGACGTGGGACGTTACGTGGACCGTTGCCCCCAGACGCTTGACGCAAAACGCACGCGGCCCTCTG
>CAZWYX010000031.1:12631-14376 GCA_964638485.1 uncultured Planctomycetales bacterium
CGTTACGTGGACCGTTGCCCCCAGACGCTTGACGCAAAACGCACGCGGCCCTCTGCCCTCTGCACTCTCCATTCTGAACTCGGCTGTTTACTCTCTCCGCTCCTTCCCCGCCCACAGCCCCCGCTGCGCCTCGCGCGCTTCCTTCGCGAGCGCGCGAAACTCCTCGGCGTACCGGTCATTCGGTCGAATCACCATCACCTCACCATACCCCTGCTGCAACAGGGCGGCGTTGACGAACGTGTCGCCGACGTAGACGTACGCCAAGAGCCGGCCGTACCGATCGCGCGGCTGCGCATCGTATTCCAGGCGCACCGACTTCCCCTCGACGAGCTCGCGGTTGAAGGTGGTGGCCTCCTGCCCAAACGGCTCCTGCGCAGCCACCCACGTACCGCCGTGCCGCCTGCGCGTCTCCGGCGTGTCCACACCGACGTAGCGCACCAACTGGCCTGAGACGAGTTTGACGGTATCTCCGTCAATCACCTTCGCGACGAGTGCCTCGGAGGGCAGTGGCGCTGGGCGTGCGACCAGCCACGTACCCAGCAGCACCACCAGCAACCCGGCCCAGCGCAGCGACCGCGGCAGGGGCAGGCGTGGCCAGGGGGTGGCGCGGGAACGCAGCCGTGGCTTTCGTGAGAATGTCTCAGGCACCAACATCGTGCGCGCGTCTCCTCCGTCGCTGTGGTATTATAGCATCCTTTAGGGGGTGGGATGGAATGCGAAGGCAACGGTGCCTTCTACCGGGTCTCCTCGCAAGTCTGCTGGCTGCTGCGCCGACACTCCTGGCAGCCAGGTCAATCGTAACTCATTCCAATACAATAAGTTCCAACGTATATGCTATACTTAGGTCGGTAAGTCAAGAGCTCTCGATAAAGGCAAACCACGGGAAACCGTGGGACGCAAAGCTATGGGTCTACGACCCTGACGGGTCACGATCGCCAGGCTGCCGAAAGAGTAGAGAGGTTCAGCAAGGCCTCTTATCTGACGCCAATTATCGAGAGATGACCTCGATGATTGGCGTTTTGCTCTTTGGCAGCCACCAGACCCTGACGCAGGAGGAATCGGTGAAGGTTCCTGCTCGGCTGGTGAGCTGCGTAGTTGGTATGACCGCGCTGTGGGGTATGGGCTCTCACGAGGCCCTGCAGGCGGACCCACTCGCAGAACTCTCCGCAACCTATGCAACGCCAGAGGCCGTCGCGCGGTTCCTGCAGACGCAGGTGCGCTATCACCACGATCGCCAGCTCTTTGGGCGCAACGAGTACTGGCAAACGCCTGAGGAACTCCTGGCACGGAAGGCGGGCGACTGCGAGGACTACGCGCTGTTAGCCGTGGAGCTATTGCGACGGCAAGGCATCGAGGCGCAGGTCGTCAGCGTCTTTGGCGAGGGCTATGCGCACACGGTCTGCGTCTTCCGCGATGGCGGCCGTTACCACCTCATCAATTTGGGTGAGCTCGTGCGGCTCAACGCCCGCACGCTCGAAGAGGTGGCGAGCTACCTCAATCCCTCCTGGACACTGGCCGGCGTGATGGACCAGCTCGGCACGATCGGCCAACTCCGCACCGAGCTGGTGAACGCCCATCCGGCGCCGCGCGCCACGCCGGCTCGGCACGGCGGCTTCGTCACCGCCTCCTCGTTCTAACTTTAGCCTCCTGGTCCTTTCTGATAGCAACTAAACGGAACGACGAGAAAACCCCTGTCAGCACGAGCATGCTGACAGGGGTTGATATTCGGGGGGAATGCTTAACAC
>CAZWYX010000032.1:0-6126 GCA_964638485.1 uncultured Planctomycetales bacterium
GTGATCCTCGACCACGCGGCTCATGTAGGCGGCTTGGAGGATCAAGAGGACCGAGACCGCCAAGTAACTCACAATGAGGACAACGCCTCGCTCGTGGTGTCGCGTGAGGCATGAGGTGCGTCTACCGTCCATAGCCGCCTCTCCACCAAATAAAAAACCAACTCCGAGGTCTGCCTCGATAGCTGGTCTCTCAGCCCTTGCTCCTTCGGCAACCTGGCAGTCTTAGCAGCCCCTGCGTGCGGCTGACCTTAGACCCATAGCTTTGCGTCCCACAGTTTCCCGTGGTTTGCTTTTATCGAGAGAACGCGGAACAACTACGACTTACCACTATTAACTATAGCATAAAAACCCTCTAGCTGAGCAGGGCAAAACGCGGTCTGCTAAAGACATTGAACTGTTAATGTGACAATAGGTTATGAATGAATCATCAGCAGGAATGTGGAATTCTCGGTGAGGTGGGCTACGGCGTTGAGGCGTGGATTTGGCGCTCTTCCAAGTGGTGTTTGACGGTCTTGCCTTGAACCAGGTAGACCACGTCTTCTGCGATGTTGGTGGCGTGATCCGCAATCCGTTCCAGATGCCGCCCCACGAGGATGAGGTCCACCGCCCGCGTGATCGTCTTGGGCTCCCCCATCATGTAGGTGAGGAGCTCGCGAAAGACCTGGTCGTTCAAGCGGTCCACCTCATCATCGCGACGACAGACGTCCCGCGCGAGCTGCGCATCGCGTCGCACAAACGCATCCAGGCTGTCTTTCACCATCGCCTGCGCGAGTTGCGCCATCCGCGGAATGTCAATGAGGGGTTTCAAGAGCGGCTCCTTCAGGAGCTCCAGCGTGCGCTCCGCGATGTTGACCGCTTGATCGCCCATCCGCTCGAGGTCGTTATTGATCTTCAGCACCATCGCGAGCAACCGCAGATCTGAGGCCGCCGGTTGATGCAGGGCGATGAGTTGGAGCGCGCGTTCCTCAATCTCCACTTCGAGGAGGTTGATCGGATCGTCTGAGCGAATAACCGTTTGCGCCAGCGTGGCATCGCGCTCGACGAGGGCTTTGAGCGCTTTGCCAATCGCCTCTTCCACGAGGCCCCCCATCCGCAGGATCTCGTGGTTCAGCAGGGTCAACTCCTCATCAAAATGACGTTGCATCGCTCACCTCCGCGTCATCCAAACCGTCCCGTGATGTAATCTTCCGTCCGTTGATCGTGCGGGGTGGTAAAGAGCTGTGTCGTCGGCCCACACTCGACCAACTCGCCCAAGAGCATAAAGCCGGCCTCGTCTGACACGCGAGCCGCTTGCTGCATGTTGTGGGTGACGATAACGATAGTATACCGTTCCTTGAGGCGATACATCAATTCCTCAATTTTTGCTGTGGACACCGGATCGAGCGCCGAACACGGCTCATCCATGAGGAGAATTTCCGGCTCCACCGACAGCGCCCGCGCGATGCAGAGTCGCTGCTGTTGTTCCAGCGACAGGTGGAGCGCCGAGTTGTGCAGGCGATCCTTCAGCGCATCCCACAGCTCCACCGCCTGCAAGCACTCTGCCACCCACGCCCGATCCTGTCGTGCGGCGCGCATCTGATGCACCCGCGGTCCAAACGTCAAGTTCTCCGCAATCGAGAGCGGAAACGGATTGGGGCGCTGGAAGACCATCCCCACCTGTTTGCGCAACCGCACCAGATCGGCCTGCGGCTGGAGGATGTCTTCGCCGTGGATCACGACGCGGCCTGTGATACGCACGCCCTCGATCACGTCGTTCATGCGATTGAAGCAGCGCAGCAGTGTAGATTTCCCGCACCCCGATGGCCCGATGATGGCGGTGATGGTCTGGGAGGCCACCTGCATTGTGACCTCCTTCAGGGCCTGGAACGTGCCGTAGTACAGCGTCAGATGACGCGTTTCGATCGCCGTCAGCATCGCGCGTTAGCCAAACCGTCCTGAGATATACGCCTCGGTCCGCGCATCCCGCGGTGCGGTAAAGAGCCGTTTCGTGTCGTCACACTCGATGAGCTCTCCCATCAAGAACAATGCGGTGCGGTCTGCCACGCGCGCGGCCTGTTTGGTGTTGTTGGTGACCAGCACGAGCGTGTAGTGCTGCTTGAGTTGCACCATGGCTTCTTCCACTTTGGCCGTCGAGATCGGATCCAGACCAGAACACGGTTCATCGAAGAGGATGACCTCCGGTTCTAGGGCGAGGGTGCGCGCGATGCAGAGGCGCTGTTGCTGGCCGCCGGAGAGTTTCATCGCCGAGTCGTGGAGGCGATCCTTGACTTCCTCCCAGAGAGAGGCGGCTGTGAGACTCCGCTCCACGATGGCCTCGGCTGCGCTGCGGGCGAGCCGTCGCACCAGTTGCGGCGCATAGAGTACATTCTGCGCGATGGACATCGGCAGCGGCACCGGAAGCGCAAAGACCATGCCGACTCGTCGGCGTAAGGCGGCGACATCGCGCATCGCGTGGATCTCTTCTCCATCGAGCGCAATCGTGCCGGTGCGCTGGTAGGCGGGATGGAGTTCATTCATCCGATTGATGGCCCGCAGGAAACTGGTCTTGCCGCTGTTCGCCGGCCCGATGACGCCGATGATCTCTCGCGCGTGGATCGCGAGACTCACGGCGTGGAGGGCCACAAGGTCGCCAAATCGAATGGAGAGCTGCTCAATGTGCAGTTTCGGCGGCGTCACCACTGGCGGGTCCTGCGGAAGTGAGCGCGGATGATGATCGCGGCCAAGTTGAGGAGGATGACCAACCCCACGAGGACCAAGGCGGTCCCGTACGTCACGCGCGCTGGGACATTCGGAATTTGCGTGGCTAAGACGTACAAGTGATACGGCAGCGTCATCGCTGGATCGAAGATGGACTGCGGCAGTCGCGGCAGATAAAACGCCGCGACGGTAAACAGAATCGGCGCGGTCTCGCCGGCGGCGCGACTGACCCCTAGAATCGCCCCCGTCAAAATGCCTGGCAGCGCATACGGCAGCACCGCGGTGCGCACCATTTGCCAGCGCGTGGCCCCCAACGAGTAGGCCACTTGCCGAAACGAGGCGGGCACACTACGGAGGGCCTCTTCCGTCGCGGTGATGATGATGGGCAAACTCATGATGGCCAGCGTCAGCGCTCCGGCTGCGATGGAGGTGCCGAGCCGAAGAAACATCACGAAAAATCCCAGACCGAAGAGACCGTAGACGACCGATGGCACGCCAGCTAAGTTCACGATGGCCAGCCGGATAACGCGGGTCCAGCGCGAGGGATGCGCATACTCTGACAAATAAATCGCGGCGAACACACCGAGCGGCAGGGCGACGAGGAGCATACCGATGACCAGATATACCGTGCCAATGATGGCGGGGAAAATGCCGCCAGCGCGCATGCCGGAACGCGGTACAGCCGTCAAGAATTCCCACGTGAGTCCCGGTGCTCCCCTCATCACCATGTAGGCCAGAATGAAGAGCACCGGAAACAGCACGATGGCCAGGGCGATGCGTAACAGCCAAAAGGCGAGCCGCTCACGCGCTTGCGGAGACGCTAGCAGGCCTTGCCGCATTAACGCCGCTCCCGATGCAGGAAGAAGTCGGCGCACCAATTGACGATGAACGTGATGACGAACAAGACGATCCCGATGGCAAACAGCGCGTAGTAGTGGTCACTCCCGCGCACCGTTTCCCCCATCTCGGCCGCAATCGTGGCGGTCAGGGTCCGCACCGGTTGCAGTAAGCTCGTCGGAATCACACTCGCGTTGCCGGTGACCATCATGACCGCCATCGTCTCACCGATGACGCGGCCGATCCCCAACATGACCGCCGCGACAATCCCCGGGGCAGCAGCCGGTAGGAGAATGCGATACATCGTCTGCCAGCGCGTGGCGCCCAGCGCGAGCGCTCCTTCGCGATAGGCCCGCGGCACCGCAGTGATGGCATCCTCGGTGATACTGATGATCGTGGGTGCGGCCATGAAAGCCAACGTCATCGCACCGGTCAATGCGGTTAAGCCCGTCGGCAGATGGAAGAGTTGCCGTACCCACGGGGCCAGGACGGTCATCCCAATAAAGCCGATGACGACGCTGGGAATGGCTGCCAGCAGTTCAATGGTGGATTTCAGGAGTTCCTTCCGAGCGCCGCGTGCGACCTCAGCGATGTAGAACGCACTCGCGAGACTGAGCGGGACGGCGATCACCAGTGCCCCAAGGGTCACGTAGAGCGAGCCAATGATGAGCGGCAGCGCTCCAAACTGCGGTGGGGTGGAGATGGGATACCACGACCGGCCGCTCAAAAATGCCCAAGGGGTCACCGTTCCAAATAATCGGATCCCTTCTTTGATGAGGAACAGGAAAATGAGGGCCACAAAGAGGATGGAGGCAAACCCGCTGATGCGAACGAGAATTTCCATGAGGCGCTCACGCCATCCGCGCCAGCGAGGTGGCAATGGCTGAGCGGCAGCGTTAGCGAAGGGGGACAAAGTCTTGTTCGGGGACGATCCGTTGACCATCGGGTGATAAGACGAATTCGAGGAAGAGTTGCATGAGTTCGCTGTGGTCGCCGCGTGTGTAGAAGAACAGCGGCCGGGCGATGGGGTACGTGCCATTGCGCACGGCGTCTATGGTTGGCGGCACATACGGCTGACTGACTGTTTGCGCTACGGCAATCGCTTTCTGTCGCGGGCTGAGGTACCCCATACCATAGTAGCCGATGGCCTGCCGATTGTGCGCGACTTCATCCGCGATGGCTTGTGACGATGGCAGCAAGAGCGCTGATGGCGCAAATTCTTCCGTGCCTTTCACGTTGCCGCGGCGCACGACGTGCTCCTTGAAATAGACGTGCGTGCCGGAGTTGACTTCGCGCGAGAGGAGGACGATCGGTGCAGGCACCCCTCCCACCGCCTGCCACTGCGTGATCGTCCCCGTGAAGATGTCGGCCAGTTGGGCGAGGGTGAGGCGCTCGACGGGATGGTCCGGATGGACGACGACAGCCAGACCATCCAAGGCCACGGTGAACTCCTGTGGGATCCACCCACGGGCACGGGCCTGGGCGATTTCGGTCTCGCTCATCGTGCGCGAGCAACTGGCAATGTCCGCCGTCCCATTGAAGAGACTCGCAATCCCTGTGCCGGATCCCCCACCAGTGACGGAGATGAGCACTGCGGGATGACGTTCCATGAAGGCCTCGGCCCACGCTTGCACCAAGTTCACCATCGTATCCGAGCCTTTGATCTGGAGGGTCCCCTGGAGTTCGCCTGTCATGTCCTGCGATGCAGAACGAGCACACCCACCGAGCAGGCAGAGCAGCGCCAGTCCCATCACCCATCGCGAGCCGTGTCGTGGTAAGGTCACACGCATTAAAAGCGCACCCTCAACCTCGTCCCAAGGATCTGATTGCTGCTCCAGTCGTGGCGCTTGCCCAGTTGATGCTGCAGCATGTAGTAGAGGTCCCCTTCGAGCTCCGCACCCCACACACGTCCCAAGGGCGTCGTCACACCAAGGAAGAACCGATTCTGATTCCAGGCATCACGCGTGTAGTCGTAAAAGAGATCGTCAGCCACGTAGGGCGTGATGGGGTGACCGGCCACGCGCGTGGGATAGGCCGCCTTGGGCATCACCCGCAGTTGCCACTCCTGCTCACCGGCGTTTCCCTGGATGGCCTTGAGGGCCAGCCGCCCTCGCACAGAGAGTTGGACCGGTCCTACCGTGGCCTTGGGCGTGAGATCCAACTCACCGGTGTGTTCCTCACGCGGTTTCCCTGAGGCGGCATTGCGCACGAAGAGATAGTGCAATCCGACCTGCAGATGGGGCGATGGCTTCCAGCGGACACCTTGCCGGTATTCGTGGTAGAAGAGCTCACTCGCATCATCGCGGATCCGAATTTCTGGTAGACAAAACATCTCCCACGTTGTACCAACGCGCTTCGCGATTTCCAGGGTGTGCCAGGTTTGAAAATCATCCTCGGCCCAGCCGAGAGCGCCCTGACTGCAGAGCAGCACGCTGGCGATCATGCTGCTCCGCCAGCGTCGCCAATGACACGCGCTCAGCCAGACCGCTGTGTGTGCTCTCATGGCTATAAAGCTATCGCACACGTATCAGGTGCGTGTGTGGGTACTGTAAGGTTGCAGTAAGCTTAGGAGGGGCGCGGGAGCGTGACGTA
>CAZWYX010000032.1:6226-14356 GCA_964638485.1 uncultured Planctomycetales bacterium
CCTTTCTCGACGCGATAGAAGCGCTCGAAAATGCGCAGGATATCCTCTGGCGGAATCCCAATCCCGGTGTCAGCCACCGCGATGGTAACTGTTTGGACTGCGGTGGTCGCGGTGATCGTGACGGTGCCGCTGGGCCGATTGAATTTGATGGCATTATCCAAGAGATTGTCCATCACTTGATGGAGTTGCTCGCGATCCGCGCGCACAGGAGGAAGATCACGCGGGAGCTGTAGGGTGAGCGTGACGTGCTGGCGTGCCGCAGGGGCTTGCCAGTGGCTCAGCAGCTCCTGGACCAGCGGTTCCAGGGACACCGTTTCAAAGTGGAAGGCCAGGCCGCCGCTTTCGACCTGGGACAGCGCCATGAGATCATCAATCAAACGTCCTAAGCGGCCGGTTTGCGCTGTCATCTTACTGAGGAACTTCGCGCGTTCCTGCGGTTCTTGCTCCGCTCCGCTCTGGAGGGTTTCCAGTGCCGCCTGAATCGCGGTGACCGGTGTGCGCAGTTCATGCGAGACGTTGGCGACAAAATCCCGTCGGAGCCGCTCGAGTTTCCGGATCTCGGTTATGTCCGACAAGACCACCAGGGCTCCGTGATGTGTCGCGTCGTGCCGATAGGTCACCGCCTGGGCACGGAGGACCTGTTCTGTCGGACCAAATACCGTGAGTTCCCGCGTCTCCGACTGTCCAGTGGCCAAGACGCGCTGTAACAGCTCGTAGAGGTCAGGCACGCGAATGAGCTCGAGGAGGTCACGGCCGGATGGGTCTGGCACGGCGAGACGCAGGAGAGTCCGCGCTGCAGGATTGATGAACTGCAGCCGCAGCTTCGCATCCACGGCGATGACCCCTTCCGCCATGCTCGACACAATCGCCTCAAACGGCACGTCACTTTGTCGTTCGGCGTTCGGCGCTCGGCGTTCGGGGTTCATTCTTCCACCTCAAAGCGATACCCCGCGCCTTTGATGGTGAGGAGCCGTTTGCCCTCGGCGCCGAGTTTGCGTCGGAGTTGGCTGATGTGAAGATCCACCGTGCGCGTTTCAATTTCTACTGAGCGGTCATAGCCCCACACGCGCTCTAGGAGCTGCTCCCGTGAGAGCACTCGGCCCTTCACCTCCAGTAACGTCGTCAGCAACCCATACTCCTTTGCTGTCAGTGTCACCGGCTTGCCTTTCACCGTAACTTCGTGCTTCCCTAAGTCTATTTGGAACGCCCCGCTCTTGAGGACTTCTTCCGGTGTTTCGCTTCTCGTGCGCCGCAGCACCGCCTTGATCCGCGCGATGAGCTCGCGGACGCTAAACGGCTTCGTGATGTAGTCATCTGCACCTAGCTCGAGTCCAACGACGCGATCGGCTTCCTGCGTCTTGGCCGTCAGCATCAGAATGGGAATGTGCTTGGTGTTGTCATGCGCACGAAGAATCCGGCAGACCTCTAAGCCGTCCAGCTCCGGCAGCATCAAGTCCAGTACGATCGCGTCAGGGAGTTCACGTTGCGCCAGGTCGAGCGCGCGCTTGCCATCGCCAGCGCTGTTCACGCGAAACCCCTCGCGTTTGAGCTGGTACGCAATCGCATCTACGATGTCTTGTTCGTCGTCTACGATGAGAATCTTTTCCTTGGCCATCAGGTGCCTTCTGGTGTCAGCACGATTTTGCCACAATGATCCCGTGACAGCATCTTCTCGTGTGCCTTCGCGGCATCGCGCAGCGGAAATACCGAATCCACCACAGGCCTGAGCTTCCCGGCTGCCAACAGTTTGAGGACTTGATTCAGTTCCTTGCGGCTGCCCATGTAACACCCAGTGATAGATAATTCTCGCGTGAAGACAAAGCGCAAGTCGAGTTCAACCTTCGGGCCAGTGGTGGCACCGCAGGTAACGAGCCGCCCCCCTTTGCCCAGTGATTTCACACTTGCTGGCCAGGTCTGTGGTCCAACGTGCTCGAAGGCCACATCCACTCCTGCGCCCTTGGTAAATACCTTGACGCGCTCGCCCACATCGTCAGTGGTGTAATTGACCGTCTCATGCGCGCCTAACATTTTGGCACGTTGCAGTTTTGCCCCGCTCCCAGCCGTCGTGATGACCCGTGCCCCAGCCCACCGTGCAATTTGGATCGCGGCACTCCCAACGCCGCTCCCCGCGGCCTGCACGAGGACTGTCTCGCCCCGTTTCAAGCCAGCTCGCGTCATGAGCATGTGCCACGCCGTCAAAAAGACGAGCGGGACTGCGGCCCACTCCTCAAAGCTCCACCGGCTATTGACCGGAATGACATGGCTGGCAGGGACAGCCACATACTCGGCATAGCCGCCATCAATTTGAAAGCCAAGAATGCGAAACTGTGGACAGAGGCTGTCACGATGCTGCTTGCACCATGCACACTTGCCACATGACTGTCCTGGCGCAATGACGACGCGGGTCCCAATCTTGAGTCCCTTGACCGATGCGCCGATTCGCTCCACAACGCCGGCCACATCACAGCCCAAAATGTGCGGCATCGGAATCGTCATCCCCGGCATCCCTTGCCGTGTCCAGATGTCGAGGTGATTCAGCGCGCACGCCTTGACTCGGACCAACACATCCTGTGATCTGATGGTCGGCAGGGGCCGCTCGGTATATGCAAAGACCTCCATCCCTCCGTGACGAGTGATGACCGTTGCGTTCATGACTGCAGCCATGTTACACTCCTAACCACTGAGATGATGATGCAAGAACGGGCTCGAAAAATTTTTACCAAGCTGGTGAAGGCCTACCCTCAGGCCAAGTGCTCGCTCAATTTTACCAATCCTCTTGAGCTCCTGATCGCAACGATCCTCTCCGCCCAGTGCACCGATGAGCGCGTCAATCAAGAGACGGCCAAGTTGTTCAAAAAATACCGCACCGCACAGGACTACGCGAAGGCCAACCTCACAGAGCTGGAACAAGACCTACGCCGCATCAACTTTTATCGCAACAAAGCCAAGAGTATTAAGGCGGCATGCCAGACGTTGGTGGAACGATTTGGCGGTAAGGTGCCCAACCACATGGAAGATTTGATTGCTCTCCACGGCGTGGCTCGCAAAACCGCGAACGTGGTGTTGGGTAATGCCTTTGGGATTCAAGTGGGAATCGTCGTGGACACGCATGTGATGCGCTTAGCCCAGCGGATGGGCCTCACGAAGCAGACCGACCGTGAGAAAATCGAACAAGACTTGATGGCGCTCATCCCGCAGGAGCAGTGGACTCACTTTGGTCATGTGCTGATTCAGCACGGTCGCGCTGTCTGTAAAGCCCCCAAGCCCCTCTGCCGCGAATGCGTCCTCGATAAATCGCTCTGTCCCTCCTCTACCACGTAAAAGTCTGGGGTCAGACCCCACAGTTTTCGGAACGTCATCTCACTAATGTATTCTTAATGAGTTAAAAACGGGGGGTCTGACCCCCCTGGTTTTTCCTTGAGGAGCGCTGCGAGCACTTCCTCAACATGACCATCCACTTTGACACGCGGAAAGATCTGTGCGATCTTGCCGTCAGGCTCAATGAGGAACGTCGTCCGCTCAATCCCCCAAAACGTCCGTCCATAGAGTGATTTTTGCTTGTAGACACCGTAGGCCTTGGAGATCTTGGCGTCGGTATCACACAGCAAGCGAAACGGCAACTGGAACTTGTCCGCAAACCGCCGATGCGATGTGGCGTCGTCGAGACTCATACCCAACACGACGGCGTTGCGCCGTGTAAGCTGCGACTGTGCATCGCGAAACCCGCAGGCCTCCTTCGTGCAGCCCGGCGTATCATCCTTGGGATAGCAATAGAGGATGACCCATTTCCCCTTGAAGTCGTGTAACGAAACACGCACTCCTGACGCATCGGATAACGCAAAGGCAGGCGCCAATTCCCCGACGGTTGGCGCACTCATGATTCCCGCCCAAACGTCGTGAGGAGCTCGTGTACACGTTGCGAATCGTTCGTCGGCGGCGCACACGAAGTCCCGGCACAGATGAACACTTGTGGCCAGTGCTTCGGGGGTGTTGCCTCGAGGAGTGGCCGAATCGGCTCCGGCAGGAGAGGTGATTGTCCATCGGTAGGATCCACCCACAACACGAGTTTGCCTGGGCGAAACGTGGTGAGCGCTGCCTGCCACAACACGTGTGCCTGCGGATCGCTTCGCCGTCCAACGATCACTGCTTGCGCCGGATGATCCAGGTGAAAGGCGAGTGCCAGTCCGTAACTCGCGGCAAACGTCCCATAACGCGCCACTGAGCCGGCGAACGTGCGCAAGGTTGCTTCCGCCCACGTGCGATATGCTGGTGTATTGGTGAGATAAAATAGCCGATCGAGCACGCGCGCGGCCACACTGTTAGCGCCGGCCATGGGCGCATCTTGAATGGGTTTGTGCGGCTGATCAAGGAGGCCAAGCGTTTGCGCTTCTTTCGGGCGATCGAAAAATCCGCCTGCCTCAGCGTCCCACAACCGCTCGTGCGCCAGCCGCATCAACTCTTCAGCGACACGCAGATACCGCGGCTCGCCGGTGAGTTCGTAAACGTCCAGCGTAGCTCTCGCGAGAAACACGTAGTCGTCCAATAACGCCGTGACGCCCGTATCGCGCCCCTCATCCGTCAGTGCATGCGCGAGATGCGTGCCCTCGTGATAGCCGTGCTGCAAAAACCGGTCGAGCGACTTCTGCGCAAACGCCAAGAGGCGCTCATCTCCGAATGCTTGAAACGCCGCGCTGTAGGCTGAGATCATCATGCCGTTGTAACTCGCAAACAGCATCGTATCAACAAATGGGGCTTTGCGTTTCGCGCGCGCCTCGCGGAGATGAGCCAACGCTTGCTGGAGCTCGGGAGTGATGTCATCGCTCGGTTCGAGGTACAACACTTTACGATCAGGGGTTGCGTGGAGCTCACGAGGATCGTCGCTGACACGATAGCGCTCGATGAGCAGGCGTGCTTCGTCGCGTGACACGGCGTGTTCGATCTCGGTTTGTGTCCACGTAAAGTAGCTGCCATCATCATCGAGTGAGACATCGGCGTCTTGAAATGCGTAAAATCCACCCTCCTGCTGATTCGACAACACCTCGGTGACGAAGCGAATGATCCCCACCGCGATATCACGATAGCGCGGGTGGTTGGTCGCTTGAAAAGCGTGCACATAATTCTCCAGTAACGGTGCATTGTCATACGCCATCTTCTCAAAGTGCGGCACATGCCAGTGACGATCTACCGCGTACCGATGAAACCCGCCACCGACGTGATCGTGAATGCCACCAGCCGCCATGGCGTCTAGCGTCTTCGTCACCATCGCTACAAACGCCTGTTCTTCTGTGGCCCACCACGACGCCAAGGCTAATTCCATGGCACTCGTATGTGGAAATTTTGGACCCTCACCACGACTAAAACCGCCGTCCTCATCGTCGAACTCCGCTTTCAACGCTGAGCGCAACGCTGTCAGGAGTTCTGTCGAAAGCTCTCCTCTGTGGACACGCTGTACGGTGTACTCGGCAATTTGATTGTGGAGTTGTTGCGCACTCTGAACCACGCCGGCCTTCTGCTCCTGATACAGTTTCGCTAAGCGCGGCAACAGCTCTGTCAGTCCTGGCCGGCCGAATTTTCCTTCGGGAGGAAAATAGGTGCCGCCATAAAACACCTGGCCCTCTGGCGTCAAGAACGCCGTCAAGGGCCAGCCGCCACTCCCCGTCATTGCGCCAACGACTTCTTGATACCGCCGATCCACATCCGGCCGCTCGTCGCGATCCACTTTCACCGGAACGAACTGCTCGTTAATCAGCTGTGCCACCGCAGTGTTTTCGTACGATTCGCGATCCATCACATGGCACCAGTGGCACCAGACCGCTCCGATGTCGAGGAGGATCGGCTTGTCCTGCGTCTTGGCCGCCTCAAACGCCTCCTCCCCCCACTGATGCCACTGCACGGGTTGGTGCGCGGCGCTGCGCAAGTAGGCACTCGAGGCGTCAACCAGATGAGGATTGGCGGCGGTCGCGTGAGGGGTTTCAGCGTTCATCGGGCGGCATCCTAGACACAGGATCGCGACTAGGAGTGCGTGGCGCATGCTGGCCTCTCAAGAGTTCGTCCATGATGATGTCCACAGCGGCCGGCGGCAGTGCCCCACCGAAGCGATAGCCGTTAAAAAATGCGGTCGGTGTGCTGGTGACGTCAAGCTGATGCGCTGCTGCGAGATCCCGCTGGACCATGCCAAGCCCTGTGCCGTCTTGTACACACTGCTGCCAACGCGGTACATCCAGTCCCAAGGCCTGGATATCGTCCTCGAGCTGGAGCGGCGTGTACGACGGCCCCGCGGCAAAGACGCGATCGTGGAGGTCCCAAAATGCTCCTTGGGCATGCGCGCAGGCGAGGGCGGCTGCCAACCGACACGCTCCTGGATGCACCTGGCGCTCGAGCTGGGGATTACACGCGGTGTCCAGCGGATAGTGTTTGAAGGTCAGCGCCACGGCCTTCGGATAATTGAGCACCAGCGCGCGCAGGATCGTGGACGATTTTTGGCAGGCGGGGCACTGAAAATCACTAAATTCGACGACGGTCACGCGCGGTTGCGTCGCGCCAATCGTTGGGGACTGCTGTGTCTCCATCTCCAACGGATGTTCCTGTCGTAGATACTGACGGACCTGGGTTCGAAAGGCCTCCAACCCACGCGCCATAAACTGCTCCGCCATCGCGGTCAGACTCCACGCGGCCAGCGCAATCGTCACACTCCAGGCCACCAGGAGCGTCGACACTACTGGCTGCGTGGCGCGCGCCTGCCGACTCCACGGCATCAGGAGCCAACACGCTTGCCCCCACCGCCACGGGGATTCCCCTGCACGTTGCAACGACCACCAACTCAGGACCACGACGAGGACGTTGATGCCATAGGTTGCCGCACACCACACACAGACCGCGTGGACGCGCGCGAGCATGACCCACGCCAGATAGGCGTCCACGAGGAGCGCCGCGACCGCCGATGCCAGGATCAGGCGCAGGCTCGCGATGCGATGCTGACGCTCCCCCACCCAAGCGACGACAGCGAGCGCAATCCAGAGGCCGTAGAGGAGCAGCCCCACCGCCGCGAGCGGTTTGCCGGCGATCATCGAGGCGTGATGCAAGTTGACCGCATGGCAATCGAGGAACGTGCCTGGCACGCAGGCCGGAGCTTCCAGGAAGGCCCCCTGCTGCAGGGCGTAGTGGAGCACCGTCAGGTACCCCGCAATCCCGGCTCCCACACTGGCCAGCAGGATGAGCGCAGCTACGAGTGGCATAGGGTTAAGTATAACAAGTTTGCGTGGGTATGGCTAGGGGTGACCGCCTTCGTCCCGCCACAGCGCTGTGGCGGACTGCGACGGCTGAGTTGCGGCTGTCTACCTTTGGCGGAGAGGTGGGCCTCAAATACAACGGCCGCTGGAGGAGGGGTCTTCCAGCGGCCGTCTGGTGATCCTTTGGCGCACTCGCTTCGGTTCAGGGCAACTGTGCGTGCGTCAAAGGGTCGGGGTCGAGCAGTTAGAACGGATAGATCAGCTCGGCTGACACCGTGTTCTGGTGATTGTTGATTCCTTGATCGTGGCGGAAGACCTGCGCGTTCGCCTGGTCCAACCGATACTCGAGCCGCGCGATGAGTTTGTCGTAGAGCTTCCACTCGCTCGTCAGCGTGTAGCCCAGGTAGCGCACATCATCGAGGCCGCTGCCCGCATTGGTGACGCGGTAGTTATCCATGTCATGGAAGAGTTCCCACCGGCCAGCCAAGGCCCAACGATCGGTGAGACTATACTTCGCATACACAGCCACACCTTGCCAGTGGGCGTTGTCGCTGCCGGTCACCGCCGCCCCGCCCACCGCGTCTTTCTCCCATCCATAATCGTAGTTCACCATGAACGCTAATTTCTCCATGGGCGTCCAGCTCAAGATGTTACTGAAGACAAAGCGCCGATCCTTATTGTTGTTAGCGCGCTCAGCACCCACGACGTAGGCCGTCGTCCACGACAGCCCACTCCAGGGACCTAAGGTGAAACTGCCAAGAATCGTCTTGGCTTTGTTGTTGTCGTCCACGATATCCCAGCCGTTGACGGCGCCCAAGTTGGTGGAGAACCACTCCGTCCACGGATACGAGGCGAGGAGTCCCGTATGGGTGAACGGAATCGAGTAGCCGAACATGTAGGA
>CAZWYX010000033.1:0-4516 GCA_964638485.1 uncultured Planctomycetales bacterium
GACCCCGACGGGTCCTGTCGGCCGGTATCCCCGCCTGCGGTGCTCGGTCGGGACTTCGCCCGACAACTCCGCTCCTCGGTGGGGAGCCCTCCGGCCGCCACCCGTCGGTGGAGCGGAGGGCGCCGAGACCCGTCTCCCGCTCCATTACCTGTGCGTCTGTCGGGGCCAAGGTTGATGTCGCCCCGATGCCAGGCATCGGGGTCTCCCGCTCCAGATGATGTTGGCGTGCCAGGGTAGGTCTCGGAGGCCGTGTGAGGATATGACCAGATGAAAATCGCTGAGTTTCTCAATGAGCAAGCCGTGACCTGCAGCCTGAAGGCCCGCACGAAAGAGGAGGTGCTGCGCGAACTCGTGCAACTCCTGACGCGTGCGGGTGCGGTGCAGGAGCAGGAGGCGCCGGCCTTAATGCAGATCCTCATTAACCGAGAAGCCCTCGGCTCGACGGGTATTGGGCAGGGGGTCGCCATCCCGCATGGCAAATCCAAGAAGATCCCCGCACTCATCGGCGCCTTTGGCATTTCGAAAGCCGGTGTTGAATTTGGTTCCCTCGATGGGGAGTCCTCGCACCTCTTCTTCCTCTTGATGGCGCCGGAGGATTCTGCCGGGCCGCATCTGAAGGCGCTGGCACGGATTTCACGCCTCTTCAAAGATCGCACCTTTCGTGACGCGCTCAAACACGCGCGTGACGAGAAGAGTGTGCTGAAGATCCTGTTCGATGAGGATCAGCGACGGCATTAAGGGATGGTGCACGGTTCACGGCGTGCGGGGCGAGGGGCCGGTGACGGTGCGCGAGACGACACGGGAGAGCAGCCGATGCAGCAATTGAAGTGGCTCTATCCTGGCATGGGGATCAAACGCTGGATTTCCCTCTGCGTGGTGGGGCTCCTGTTGGTGGGCAGCGGCTTCCTCATGGCCGTGTTAGGACTGACGCAGTCACCCGTGCATCGGGGATGGCTGGCCGCTGGAGCGGCGGTGCTCTGTGCGGGCATCTACATCGTGATTACGGGTGTGTATCGCATGATGAAGTCCGTGCTCAGTGTGGTCCTGCCCACCCAATATGAAAATCAACTGGTGGAACTGATGTATCGGCAGCGACAACTGGAGCGTGGCCCCAAGGTCGTCGCCATTGGCGGCGGTACTGGGCTCTCCACCCTCCTGGCAGGACTCAAAAAACACACCTCCAACATTACTGCCCTGGTTACCGTCGCTGACGATGGCGGGAGTTCCGGCCGCCTGCGCGAGGCCTTTGACATGCCGCCCCCTGGCGACATTCGCAACTGCCTCGTGGCGCTCGCCGACGCGGAACCGCTGATGCGTGAGCTGTTCCAGTATCGCTTTGAGGACGGCTCGGAGTTGCGGGGGCATACGTTCGGCAACCTGTTCATCACCGCGATGATGCGGGTGATGGGCGATTTCGAGGCGGCGGTGCGCGAGTCCAGTCGGATCCTGAACGTCCGGGGACGCGTGCTGCCGTCCTCGGTGCGTCCGGTGTTATTGGTGGCGGAGCTCGCGGATGGTCGTCGTCTCAGCGGCGAGACCAACATCTCCAAGGCCGGTGCACCGATCAAGCGGTTGACACTCGACGCACCCACCGCGTGTGAAGCGCCGGCGGAGGTCATCAAGAGCTTGACCAGCGCGGATGCGATCATCCTCGGGCCGGGGAGTCTGTACACGAGCGTTCTGCCCAATCTCTTGGTGCCAGGCATCCGCGAGACCATCCAGCAGTCGCATGTGCCGGTCATCTACGCCTGCAACGTGATGACGCAGTACAGCGAGACGGAGGGCTACACCGCGGCCGATCACCTCGACGCCATCATTGCCCACACGCAGCCAGGGTTTGTGCAGTACTGCATCGTGAATACGGCCGCGGTGCCGGCATCGCTCCTCACCCGGTATCGGCAGGAGCGCGCCCATCCGGTGCGCGTGGACCACGAGCGCCTCCGCAGCCAGGGGTGTGACGTTATTGAGGGACCGGTCATCAGCACCACCAACTATGTCCGGCACGACGCTGACCACTTAGCTAAGCTGATCCTCTCGCTGGTCACCACCAAGATCAAACTCAAACGGTAACGCGTTCGCTCGTCACGATGCCACCACCCGTCACGCTCCTCCTCGGGTTCCATTGCCACCAGCCGGTGGATAACTGCGGCTGGGTGATCCGCCAGGCATTTGAGCGGGCCTATCAGCCCTTCGTGGCCCACCTCGAACGCCACCCGCGGGTCAAGGTCGCGCTGCACTACACCGGCTGCCTACTCGAGTGGCTGGAAGTGGAAGAGCCGGCCTTCCTCAAACGCCTGGCCTGTCTCGTCAAGGCCGGCCAAGTGGAGCTCTTGGGCGGCGGGTATTACGAGCCGATCCTGCCGTTGATCCCCGAACGCGATCGCCAGGGACAGTTGGCGTGGCTCTCGGAGAAAGTGCAGGCCCTGTGTGGGCAGCGGCCCGCGGGCGTGTGGTTGGCCGAGCGCGTGTGGGAGCCAGAGCTGCCAGCCACACTCGCCCAGGCCGGGTTCGACTACACGATTGTAGACGACACGCACATCCGCGCGGCGCTCCCGCCCACGATGAGTCGCCCCGAGGACATCCACGGCTTCTACCTCACCGAACACGAGGGCTGGACGCTGCGCCTGTTTCCCTCCTCCAAGCGGTTGCGCTACATCATCCCCTTCCATCGCGTCGAGGAGACGATCGCGTTCCTCCGCGCCTGCGCCCCCGGCACGATTGTCACGTTTGCCGACGATGGGGAGAAATTCGGCTTCTGGCCCGGGACATCGCAGTGGGTGTATGAGGAGGGGTGGCTGGAGCAGTTCTTGCAGGCGCTGGAGGCGAACGCCGACTGGCTGACCACGACGACGTTTCGTGAGTGCGCGGCGGAGCGGCGCCCGTCGGGCTATGTGTACCTCTCGTGTCTGAGTTACGACGAGATGCTGGAGTGGTCGGGCGGGCACTTTCGGAACTTCTTGGTCAAATATCCTGAGGCCAACCTGATGCACAAGCGCATGCTCGATGTCAGCGGCCGGCTGGCCCACGCGGCGGAGCAACGCGCCAGGCCCACGGGCCTCGTCGCGGTGAATGGTCATCGGATGCGTACGCGAGAAGTCCTGACGTTGGCCCGACGAGAACTCTACCAAGCGCAGTGCAACTGCGGCTACTGGCATGGCGTGTTTGGCGGGTTGTACTTGGGCCACTTGCGCGACAGCATTTACCATCACCTCATCCAAGCAGAGCGATGGCTGGAGGCGCTGGAGCCTCGACGCCACCGTGCCCTCCGTGTGCACGTCAGCGATGTGGATTTGGATGGCCAGGAGGAAGTCACCATCACGACGCCCACCACCCAGCTGATCCTATCCCCCCACCGTGGCGGCGCGCTCATCGAGTGGGATCTGCGCGAGCTGGCCCTGAACGTCATCAATACGTTGATGCGGCGGCCAGAGCCCTATCACGCGGTCCTCCGTCGTGGGACGAAAGTGCCGCTGTTGACCGCCTTGACCGGTGGAGCGGCCAAGGAGCAGCCGAAGACGATCCATGATGTCCTGGGCGTCAAAGAAGCGGGCCTCCAGACATTCCTCATGTACGATCGGTATCCGCGCTGGTCTGGCTTGGTGCATCTGCTGCCTGAGCGACCGTCGGTCGAGGCCCTCCAGCGCGGCGACATCTCTGCCCTGGACGATCCGCTGCGGCCACTCCAGTCGCAACCGGTCGTGGGCGGGGAGCTCCCGCGCACCGAGGAGCTGGTGATCGCCTTCCGCGGCCAGGGCGACGTCACCGTGCCCTCACCGCAGGGGACGCAGACGCTCCACCTGCAACAGGAACTCGCGGTCTCACCGCACCAGCCGCAGCTCTGCTGGCGGGTCACACTCACGCACACCGCTGGCGCGCCGTGGCGGGGCTGGGTGGGGATCGAGTGGAATGTCTCCCTCCGCGACCCGGAGCGTCTCCAGCCGTCTGCCGTCGCCGACACCACCGCGCTGACGGTGGAGGATCGCGACCGCGCCTTGCGGCTGTGTGGTGCGGCGGAGCAGCCGGGTGATGTGCTGACGTTGCCGATCGAGACGGTCTCCGGCTCTGAAGAAGGGTTAGAGCGCACCTACCAGGGGCTCTGCGTGTGGTGGGGGAGGAGCGTGGTGTGTCAGGAGGGGGCACCGGTGTCCCTGGCATGGACGTGGTGGGCGGAACGCGCCTGATGGCGTATGATACGATGACCACGATGATGGCGAAGCGTACCGCGAAAGTGGCCAACCGCCTGGGCCTCCATGCGCGCCCTGCCGCGGATTTCGTGCGGCTCGCCAATACCTTTGCCAGTCACATCAGCGTGCGGAAAGGGCGGCGGGTGGTCAACGGCAAATCCATCATGGGGATCCTGACGCTGGCGGTCGCGGCCAACCAGCGTGTCACCATCGCGGCTGAAGGTGCTGATGCGACCGCCGCGGTGCACGCCCTCGTCACGTTGTTGACGACGAACCCTGAAGGACCGATGACGCGATGAGGAGCTACCCGCGCGCGCACCGATGCCCGCTCT
>CAZWYX010000033.1:4616-14048 GCA_964638485.1 uncultured Planctomycetales bacterium
GCACCGGGCGTCGCGATTGGGAAGAGCTTTCTCTTCAAAGGGGAAGAGCTCGCGATTCCGCGGCACGCGCTGCGCGACACCGAGATCGCGGTGGAGCAGGAGCGGTTCCGTGAGGCCGCGGCGAAGACCAAAAGCCAGCTCGCCACGATCCAAAGTCGCATCGCGGAAGAGCTGGGGAAGGAACATGCGGAGATCTTCAATGCCCACCTCCTGGTGCTGGAAGACAAAACCCTCGTGGGGGAGGTGCTGCTGAGCATCGAGCAGGAGCGCAAAAACGCCGAAGCCGCCTTCCACGATGTCATCCATCGGTATGTCACCGCGCTCCTCCGGATGGAGGACGAGTACCTGCGGGAGCGGACGATGGATATCGAGGATGTGCGCAAGCGCGTGCTCCGGAACTTGATGGGCAAACATCACGAGGCGTTTGATGACCTCCACGAGCAGGTGATCATCGTGGCGGTGAACCTCTCGCCCTCGGATACCGCTCAGATGCGGAAGGATCGCGTCATCGCGTTTGTCACCGACATCGGCGGCCGGACGTCCCACACCGCCATCATGGCGAAGTCGCTCGAGATTCCCGCCGTCGTGGGGCTGGAGAAAGCCACGCAGACGATCGGGCAGGGCGACCTCCTGATCGTGGATGGCACGCACGGCGAGGTGCATGTCAACCCCGATCCTCCGACCGTCGAGCGCTTTGAGCGGGAACAGCAGCGCATGGCGGAGGTCGAGCGCGATCTGCTGCGGTTGAAAGATTTAGCCGCGGAGACGCTGGATGGGCACCGTGTCACGCTCTCAGCCAACATCGAGCTGCCCACCGAGATGCCCTCGGTCATTGCGCACGGGGCGGACGGCATTGGTCTCTACCGCACCGAGTTTTTCTACCTCAATCGTTCGGATCTGCCGACGGAGGAAGAGCAGTTCCAGGCCTACAAGGATGTCGTCCAACAAGTCGCGCCTGATCCGGTGATCATCCGGACGCTGGATCTCGGCGGGGATAAATTCGTCTCCCAACTGGATCTGCCGCACGAGATGAATCCGTTCATGGGCTGGCGGGCCATCCGGTTCTGCCTGGCGCGTCCCGACATCTTCAAAGTCCAGCTCCGCGCGATCCTCCGCGCGAGCGTCTACGGCAACTTGAAACTCATGTATCCGATGATCTCCGGGCTGGAGGAATTGCGGCAGGCCAATCATTTGCTGCGCGAAGTGCAAGGCGAGTTGCGACGCGACCATGTGCCATTCGACGAGCAGCTCGAAGTCGGCGCCATGATCGAGGTGCCCTCGGCGGCGCTGACGTGCGACTTCATTGCCCAGGAAGTCAAGTTCTTCTCGATCGGGACGAACGACCTGATCCAGTACGCCCTCGCGGTGGACCGGGTGAACGAGAAGATTGCCTACCTCTACGATCCCGCCCACCCAGCGGTGTTGCGCCTCGTCCAACAGATCATCGAGACCGGGCATCGGTACGGCGTGTGGGTAGGGATGTGCGGCGAGATGGCAGGTGAACCGATGTTGACGCTGATCCTCTTGGGGCTGGGCCTGGATGCGTTTTCCACATCGGCGGCGCTCGTGCCTGAGATTAAGCGCATCGTGCGGTCGGTCGAGTACACCTACGCCCAAGAGATCGCGCAGGAAGCGCTGCGTCTGACGACGGGTAAAGAAGTGGAGGCCTTTGCGCGCACGAAGCTCAACGCCTTGCTGCCTGAGCGCGTGGAGTAAGCGGATGGCCGCTGCCCTGATCTTGGCCGCAGGGTTTGCGACGCGCTTACATCCGCTGACGGCGGAGCGCCCGAAGTCACTCCTGCCCATCGGCTCGCGGGTCGTCCTCGATTGGACGCTGGATGCCCTCGAGGCCCTCCCGGCCATCCAGCGCATTGTCCTCGTGACGAACGCGAAGTTTGCCGCGCAGTTTGAGGCGTGGCTGCGCACGCGGCCAGCGACGGTGCCCGTGCAGGTCATCAACGATGGTGCCACGAGTGACGCCTACCGCCTCGGAGCGATCCGTGATCTGCAGTTGGTGCTGGAGCAGGGCCACATGCGTGAGCCGTTGTTGGTGATCGCTGGCGATCATATCCTGGAATGGGATTTGGCCGACTTCCTCCGCTGCGCCCAGGCGCACTTGCCGGCGACCACCGTCGCGGTGTATGCCCTGCCAGATCCTGCGGAGGCCCCGCGCTTCGGGATTGCCCGTCTCGATGCGCAGCAGCGCCTCATCGCGTTTGAGGAAAAGCCGGCGCATCCGCAGTCGCATCTCGCGGTGGTCTGCGTGTACTATTTTCAGCCGCAGCGGATCCAGGCCCGCCTCACTGAGTATCTCGCCACCAATCAGCCCACCGACGCCCCAGGATTTTTTATCGGGTGGCTGAGTGCGCGCGAGCCCGTCTACGGGTGGCTGGCCCAGGGGCGTCTGTTTGACATCGGGACTCTCGAGACCTATGCCGTAGCTCAACAAACCTTCGCAGGAGCGTAACGCATGCACAAGCCCTCGTTTCTGTTTACGTCCGAATCGGTCACCGAAGGTCATCCAGACAAAGTGGCGGATCAAATTTCTGATGCCATCCTCGATGCCATCTACGCCAAGGATCCCGATGGACGCGTGGCCTGCGAGACGTTGGTCACCACGGGCCTCACCGTCGTGGCCGGGGAGATTACGACTTCCTGTTACGTGGATATCCCGAAGGTGGTTCGCGAGACGATTCGCGAGGTGGGGTATGACAATCCGGTGTACGGGTTTGACTACCAAACCTGTGGCGTGGTGACCTCGATCCAAGAGCAATCACCCGACATCGCCCTCGGCGTGGATACCGGTGGCGCCGGTGACCAGGGCATGATGTTTGGGTATGCCACCAACGAGACGCCGGAGTTGATGCCGCTCCCGATTGTCCTGGCGCATCAGCTCACGCGACGACTCGCCCACGTGCGGAAACAGGGGATCGTGGACTATTTGCGGCCCGATGGCAAATCCCAGGTGACCGTCGCCTACGATCATGGGCGTCCGGCCCATGTCACGACCGTCGTGGTGAGCGCCCACCACAAGCCCCGCATTCGGATGGACCGCATCCGCCGCGATCTGCGGGAGCACGTGATCGCGCCGGTCATTGCCAAACACCTCCTCACCAAGCAGACGAAAATTTTCATCAATCCGACGGGACGGTTTGAGGTGGGAGGTCCCCAAGGCGACACCGGGGTCACAGGACGCAAAATCATTCAGGACACCTACGGCGGCATGGGCCATCATGGGGGAGGGAGTTTCTCCGGTAAAGATCCGACGAAAGTGGATCGCTCCGGCGCCTACATGGCGCGGTATGTCGCCAAACATCTCGTCGCCGCAGGATTGACGGACCAATGCGAACTCCAACTGGCGTATGCCATCGGTATCCCTGAGCCGGTCTCGGTCATGGTCAACACCTACCACACCGGCAAGCTGCCGGATGAGACGCTGTGCCGCCTGGTGCGCGAGCTCTTTGACTTTACCCCGCGCGGGATGATGCGAGCGCTGAAGCTCCGACGACCCGTCTACCGGCAGACGGCGTGCTACGGCCACTTCGGTCGGAACGAGGACGGTTTTACGTGGGAGGAGTTGGACCGACTCGAGGATGTCAAGAAAGCTGCGAGGCGCCGCTAATGTTCTCCGACATCGCGACACCAACCCTGGCGCGTCAGGGCCGTCAGTGGATTGCGTGGGCCGGGCAGCAGATGCCGGTGCTGCGCCTCATCAAAGAGCGTTTTCAGCGGACGCGCCCGTTGCGGGGGGTGCGCATCGGCTGTTGCCTCCATGTCACGTCGGAGACCGCGAATCTCCTGTTGACGCTCAAGGCCGGTGGCGCGCACGTGGCGCTGGCCGCCTCGAATCCACTCTCCACCCAAGATGCCATCGCCGCCTCGCTGGTGCGGCATTGTAACATCGCGGTCTTTGCGCGTCGCGGCGAGCACCGCAGCCGCTACTACGCCCATCTGCGCTCCGTGTTGGCGATCCGCCCGCACATCACGATGGACGACGGCGCGGACCTCATCTCCGCCCTCCATCGCGAGGCGCATCCGCGTGACGACGTCCTCGGCGGGACGGAGGAGACGACGACAGGCGTGATGCGGCTGCGCAGCCTCGAACGCCAAGGCCGACTCCGTTTTCCCATCATCGCCGTCAACGACGCCAACACGAAGCACCTCTTTGACAATCGCTACGGCACCGGCCAGTCCACCATTGACGGGATTCTGCGCGCGACGAACACGCTCATCGCGGGCACGCGGTTTGTCGTCTGCGGCTACGGCTGGTGCGGGCGGGGCATTGCCCTGCGCGCGCGCGGGATGGGCGCCCACGTCATCGTGACCGAAGTGGATCCCACGAAGGCCCTGGAAGCGGTGATGGATGGGTTTGAGGTGCTGCCGATGGCCCGGGCGGCGCGGGCGGGAGACATTTTTGTGACGGCCACCGGGAACACCCACGTCATTCGCGGGGCGCACCTGCAGCAGATGCGCGATGGCGCGCTGCTGGCCAACGCCGGACATTTCAACGTGGAGGTGGATGTGGCCACGCTCCAGCGCCTCAGCCGCCGTCGTCGCGTCGTGATGCCCAACGTCGAGGAGTACCAGTTGCGTAACGGCCGACGCCTCTACGTCTTGGGCGAGGGGCGTCTCGTCAACTTGGCGTGCGCCGCCGGCCATCCGCCGCAAGTGATGGACATGAGTTTTGCCAACCAAGCCCTGGCGTGCGAGTACCTGGTGAGCCACGCGCGGCAACTGGCGCGGCGTGTCTACGCCGTTCCGGCCCCACTGGATGCGCTGGTGGCGCAGTTGAAACTCAAGGCCCTGGGCATGACCATTGACCGGCTCACCCCGGCGCAAACCCAGTACCTCGCGAGCTGGGACGTCGGGACGTAGTTACACGTAGCGACGTAAGGCCATCAGGCCCACCACCGCGAAGAGGCCGTGCGGCGACCACACCGCGAGCCACGCGGGCCCACTCCCACCTTTTCCCAGCGCCACGCTCACCGCAAGGACCCCGTAGTACACCACCCCCAACAGGACGCTCATCCCCATGCCGGTGAGCATCCCCCCGCGGTGGCGCAAGGCACACGGAATCCCGAGCAGCGCCATGACCACGCACGTCCAGGGGGCGGAGAGTTTGTACGCGAGATCCACCTCCAGACGCCGTCTGGTGTTCGGCGAGATGCTCGCCAGTTGATCCAGGTAGAGGCGGAGTTGGAAAAATCGCATGAGCTCGGGCCGGATGTCCGGATGGGCGAAGTGTTCGGGCTGCTCGGCCAACCACATGGCCCGCTCCTCGAACGACTCTACCTGACCCACCAAGTTGCCCTGCGGATCCAAGCGCGCCTGAAAGCCGTGGGAGAACAGCCAGCGTTGGCCGTCCCACTGCGCTCGACGGGCGTAGAGCTTGCCGGTCAGCCGGTGGGCTGCGTCGTGTTCCAAGATGGTGATGTCGCGCAGCGTCTGCGTCTGCAGGTCAAACGCCCCGACGTAATACAAGCGATTCTCGCGGCCCAGGAGGGTGATGTGCTCGACGATGGGCGATGCCGCGTCGGTCGGCGGCGCGTCGAAGTACTGGTCGCGCAGCTGCTCACGGCGCATCGTGGTGGGCGGGATCGCGTATTCGCTGAACAGGAAAATCGTCGTCGAGGCCAGCAGTCCGACGACGAGGAAGGGGGCCGCGATCCGGTAGAGACTGATGCCGCTGGCGCGCATCGCCGTAATCTCGTTGTGCCGGTGGAGCAGGGCCAACACGAAGGTGACGGTGAGCAACACCCCCAAGGGCAGGGTGAGCGCGATGATCGTCGGGCTGTACATCAGGTAGTACTCGACGAGGATGCGCCAGGGGATGCGGTGTTTGAGGATCTCGTCCAAATGGCCAAACAAGTCAATGATGATCGTCAAACTGAGAAACCCGCCCACACAGAAGGCGAGCGGCGCGAGGGTCTGGCGGAACAAATACTGATCGAGGAGACGCATGGCTCGCTCGTTACCCCTCGATGGCCTTGACGAGTCCGACGGCCCCGCTCACGAGGAAGAGCAGATTCGGCGCCCACATCGCCAGCCCCGGATGGAGGACGTTGCGCAGCGCCAGGGCGCTACATCCCAGCGACAAGAGGTAGTACGCGACAAACACGACCAGCGACAACCCCAGCCCGACAAACCACTCCCCGCGCTTCATGAAGAGCGCCAGCGGCAACCCCACGCAGACGAGCACGAGGGGCGAAAACGCAAACGCCCAGCGCGCATGGTACTCCACCCACAACGGCATCGGATCAATGCCCTGCAGCGCAAAGCCGGCGGCCTCCACGCGGAGTTCCTGCAACGTCATCTCCTTCGGTTTCTTCGAGACGACCCGCTGATTGCGCTGGCTGAGATCCAGCGCGAGGAAGTACGTTTTGAAACTCACCTTGTAGGTCCGCTCAGGATTCGTGGGATCCACGTCATCGCTGGAGCCGTCCATCAGCTTGAGACGAATCAAGCCGTCCTCCGTCAGGGGGAGAATGTCTCCTCGCTCAGCCACGATCGTCCGCGCCGGCCGATCGGGTTGGGGTTCGTAGATGCGGACTTTCAAGAGCCGCCCCGCCTCGGCGCCGTAGAAAAAGAGGATGTAGGGCGCGAAGTCTTTGATGAACATGCCTGGCTCCAACAGCATCGCAGGATTGCGGAGCCCCAGCTCCTTGACCACGCGCCGCGCGGCCAAATGCGACCGGGGCAACACCTGATCGTTGAAGAGAATCAGCCCCAAGCTCATCAGGAGCGCGGTGGCTACCACCGGCACCGTCAATTGCCAGAAGCTAATCCCGCTGGCCTCGATGGCGGTGAGCTCATTGTCTTGCCCCAATCGTCCGAGGGCCAACAGCGTAGACATCAAGGCCGCCATCGGGATGGTGAAGCTCAGGAGGTAGGGCAGGATGTAGAGGAACAGTTGGCCGACGATCGCGAGGGGCACGCCTTTGTTGACGACCAAGTCCGCGAGTTTGAACAAGTTGCCGATGAAGAGGGCAAACGTGAACGCCAGCATCCAGAGCAAGAACGGGTGTGCGTGTTCGCGCAGGAGGTAGGCGCGGAGGATGCGCATTTAATTCGCCGCCAGGACCAGGAGATCCACCGACCGCGTGCCGGCGGCCACTAACGCCTCCGCGCACGCGTTGGCCGTCGCACCGGTGGTCAGCACATCGTCTACCAAGAGCACCGCGGCGCCGTGCACGCGCGCCGCCTGCGTGACGGCAAACGCCTGCTGCATGTTGGCGCGGCGAGCTAAGGCATCGAGCTGACTTTGGGGGGGCGTGGCCCGTGGCCGATGCAGGACCGTGCGATCCAGCGGTGTGGCGAGCCGCGCACTCACCGGGATCGCCAGGAGCTCCGCTTGGTTGAACCCGCGGTCGCGCTGTCGAGTGCGGTGGAGGGGCACTGGCACGATGAGATCGTAGTGGGCCTGCAGGTGGTCCACGGCGAGGCGGGCCAACTGGTCCCCCAACCACCGTCCCAGCGGCGCGTGACTCTTGAACTTCACCCGGTGCAGACAGTCGCGCAGCGCTGCGGTGTACTGGTAAGCGACGAACGCGCGGTCAAAACGGGGCGGATCCGCCTGACACCGGGCGCAGGGTTCCGCCGGCCTCAGGGTGAGGTCGCTGGCACGGCCGCACCGAGGGCACCGCGGTGGCGGCACGAAGCGAAACGTGCGCCGACACGTCTCGCACAGCCAGTCGCTGACCTCCTCTGGCAGCCGGACCTGACAGGCCACACAGCAGGCAGGATAGACCAGCTCGACGAGTGCGCGTAGCCACCGCATGGTACGAGCACTGTAACATGGACTGCCGTTGCGTGTCAAAAGGTAGTATACTAATAGCCCAAGGTCGAAGGCTGAAGGCTCCAGGTCATGGTACAGACATCACAAACCAACATCATCCGCCGCGACACCGCTGAGGCGCGGCAGATCCGCTGTGTCGTGAGCGGGATGCGCCCGACAGGGGCCCTGCACCTCGGCCACTACTGCGGGGCGCTGCAGTCGTGGGTGGATCTCCAGACCCAGGCGCAGCAGTGTTTCTTCATGGTGGCGGACCTCCACGCCTTAACCACGGCGGATGACGTGGCGACGATCGCACCGTCGGTCGAAGAGATGGTGCGCGATTGGTTGGCGGTGGGGATTGATCCTACGAAGGCGGTCATCTTCCGACAGTCCGCCGTCCCAGCCCACGCCGAGTTGGCGCTCCTGCTGGCGATGCATACCCCCTTAAGCTGGCTGGAGCGCAATCCCACCTACAAGGAGATGGCTGCGGACTATCCCGATCACGTGAACTTAGGTTTGCTGGGCTATCCGGTGTTACAGACGGCGGACATCGTGCTCTACGGCGCGGATGCGGTGCCGGTGGGGGAGGATCAACTGCCGCACCTGGAGTTGGGACGGGAAATTATCCGACGGATGAATCAGCGATTCAAGACCAAGTTAGTTGAGCCAAAGGCCTTCTTGCAGCCGACGGCGCGGATCGTCGGGCTCGACGGCCAAGCCAAGATGAGCAAGCACCTCGACAACTACATCGCGCTCGCTGACTCGTCCGACGTCATCCAGAAAAAACTCCGGCGCGTGCAGACGGATGTCGGGACTGCGTCAGGTCGCACGACGAAAAGTCCAACGATCCAGGCGTTGTTCCTGCTGCTCGAATTGTTCAGTCGCGACGCGGTCACCACCTTTGAACGCCAGTATCAGGAAGGGACCATTCGGTACCAGGCGTTGAAGGATCACCTCGCCCAGGCGATTGCCGAGCGGCTCGCGCCGATCCGTGAACGACGGGCGCGTTACTCCAGTCGGCAGATTCGCGACGTGTTGGCGGAGGGGAGTGGTCGCGCCGCTGGCGTCGCCAACGAAACGCTCAAACAGGTCAAGCAGGCGATGGGGTTAACCTCATGATGCCGCGGCCGCTTGCGCCGTGGCAGAACGTGAGTAATGGGGTCAGATTCCCCGCTTTGGGGAGGCGCTCTTTACAGGGCGAAGGGAATCTGACCCCAGGTTTTTTTCACTCGTCCAGTCGCCGCTCGGCGCGCACAGGCCCGCCCCGACGCTGCGCGTCGTGGCTCGGTTGCGGCGCACCCCCTCGCGCCGCGGCAGGAGGATCGTAAGGCATCAAAGTAATATGGAGAGCGAATAAGGTGAAAACTAATCTCCTGTATTACGGCGATAATTTGGAAGTTCTCCGTCATCACGCGTATTTTCCCGACGAGTGCGTGGATCTGATTTATCTCGATCCGCCGTTCAAGTCCAATCAGAACTACAACGTGCTGTTCGACGAGCAGGACGGCACCAGATCCAAAGCGCAGATCAAAGTATTTGAAGACACCTGGCGATGGGATCAAGGGGCAGCCGCCGCATGGCAGGACATGGTGGAGCACGGGCCGGAGAATGTCTCCAAGACCATGCGCGCCTTCCGCACGATTCTAGGTGACAACGAT
>CAZWYX010000034.1:0-6392 GCA_964638485.1 uncultured Planctomycetales bacterium
TGGCGCCAGTCCCGACGACGATCTGTGCGATGTCTTCGATGGACTTGGCGTAGCCTCGGCCGCGCACCATGTACTCCGCGCCTGAAAACTCCAGCAGGCGGCCTCCGACCTCCTGATTGCCCTGCCGAATGGCCTCTACCACTTTGGTGAGCGGAATGTTGTAGGCCACGAGGCGATTGGGATCCACCGTGACCTGATACTGCTTGACGAACCCGCCGATCGAGGCGACTTCGGCCACGCCCGGCACACTCTGGAGATGGTAGCGCAGGTACCAGTCCTGAAAGCTACGGAGCTCCTGGAGATCGTGCTGGCCGCTGGTGTCAACCAAGGCGTACTGGAAGACCCACCCGACGCCAGTCGCGTCGGGCCCCAGTTCGGTGCGCACGCCTTCCGGCAGGCGCGGTGTGATCTTGCTCAAATATTCGAGGGTGCGGCTGCGGGCCCAGTAGAGGTCGGTGCCGTCCTTGAAAATGACGTAGACGTAAGAAAATCCGAAATCGGAGAAGCCGCGAATGGCTTTCACCTTGGGTGCGCCCAGCATCGCGGTGACAATGGGGTACGTGACCTGATCCTCGATGATGTCCGGACTGCGGTCCCAGCGGGAGTAGATGATGACCTGCGTGTCGGAGAGATCGGGGATCGCGTCGAGGGGAAGGTTGCGCATGGCCCACACCGCACCCACGAGAGCGAAGCCAACGAGGATCAGGATGAGGAACTTGTTGTGGGCGGAAAACTCGATGATTTTTTCTATGACGCCGCCGGAGCGCAGGGCCGGCTGCTGGCCAGTCTCTGGCTCATTCGCCATGTTGATGTCCTCCGCCACCCATCCCCTCGAGCGCGCCCTTGAGCCGGCTTTCGGAGTCAATGAGGAAATTGCCGCTCGTCACCACGCGTTCCCCCGCCGCTACACCTGACTGGATTTCGACCACATCGCCGGCCGCCGTCCCCACCCGAACATCGCGGGGCTCAAAGAGTCCTTGCCCCTTGTCCACGAAGAGAATGTGCTGCGTCCCGGTCTGCAGGACCGCCTCTTTCGGCACGACCAGCGCTTCGCCCCTCTCAGCTACAATCGTCAGGTTGACGTACATCTCGGGTTTCAACAGCGCAGCCGTATCTTCGACGAGCACACGAATTCTGGCGGTGCGCGTGGTAGGATCCACCATCGGATCAATGGAGCGCACCGTGCCGTTGAGCGGTTGACCTACCATCGCGGCAAGCTCAACGGTAACCGGCGTTCCCACCTGCACCAGCGGCAGTTCGTACTCGTAGATGGCGCCGTAGATCCACACGCGGCCACCCTGGCCGCCGTAGAGCAAACTGTGCTCCGCATGCTCCAGTGTCCCCAACTCCTCGATGAGCGCATCGCTGAAGCCGAGGTGCTTCAGTTTCACGCGGCTGAGACCCGCGAGCCGTTCGGCTTGCGCGCGCGTCTCAGGCGGTGCCGTCGCTGGAATTCGCTGCGCGGCGTTCACGGCTTCGAGATATTCCGCCTGGGCTTGGTAGAGTTCCGGATCATGCGCCACCGTTCCGACGGCTCGGATCGTCTTGGCGAGCTGGCGTCGCTCCACCGTCGCCGTCTTGATCCCGATGAGCTGCTGTTTCTGCGGAGTGACCAAAATCGGTGTGTAGCCCTCGGGAGCTTGCGTGCTCGTGCGCCTGTGCGTCTCCTCTTCGTAGACTGGCACGAGCTCCATGCCCATGGGCGATTTGCCGGGTTGGTCCGACTGGTAGCCTGGGAGCATCGGATCGGTCCAGTAGAGAATCTTCTTGGTGGTGCTCCGTCCCTCCGTCACGTGCGTCCCGCAGATGGGACAGGTGACTTTCTCGCCGACCTTCGCCACGACCAGCATGGGGCAGGGTTGTCCCTCATGCACTTTGGGACAATTGTGCATGTAGCAGATATCTTGCGGTGCTGTCGGCGATGGTGTCGCGGGGGCAGCACGTGCCTCCTCGCGTTTGACAAGCTTCATGTTGCAAATGGGACAGTCTCCTGGTTTGTCTGAGGTGTACGTGGGATGCATCGGGCAGTAGTATGTCGCTTGGGCACTCTGTTGGTGCGTCGTGGCAGGCCGATGGCTCACCCACCAGCCGACGCCAGCGACGACGCCGGTGAGACCGATGACCACAACGAGCAGGCGTTTTCCTTTCAGGACTTTCATGGGACGACTCCCTCCAAGGTATGTCCGACGGCCCGCTCCACATCGGCCCACGCCGTCTCAAACTGCACCAACGTCCGATGGTACTCTACCTCCAACTCCTTCCACATGCGCTCCGCCTCCAAGAGCTGGAGGAACTCGACGCGTTCCGCTTCATAGCCGGCTTGCGAGACGTGGAGCGACTGCTCCGCTTGAGGCAGAATGCTCGTCTCATAGAGCTGCGCGGCCTGCTGAGCGGCTTCCAGTCGCGCCCACGCATCGCGCACCTCAAACAACGTCTGGAGCTTCACTCGCTCCGCCGTCAGTTTGGCCGCCTCGAGCAAGGCGGAGGTCTCTTTGAGTTGCGCCCGCTGCTTGCCCCAAAACCAAATGGGGAGATTGACCGCGACCATCGTATCGTATTCCTGTAGCCCCCCGCGACCGTGCAACTGCCGCGCCTCCACGCGCGTGGTGACATCCGGCAAAAACTCGAGCTGCGCCAATCCGAGTTCAGCCTCGACGCGCCGGATGGCCAGCGCCGCCGCCTGCAACGCTGGCTGCGAGGCGAGCGCTTCGGATTCCAACTCGTCGAGGGTGTACGGCAATCGTGTGACCGTTGGCTTCGAGGCGATGACAATCGGCGTTGCTGGCGCGCGGTTCAACAACGCGTTGAGCTTAGCGACGGCGGTGGTGCGTTCTTGCTGCCAGCCAATGAGCGCGTTCGACAGCTTGGCTAATTCGACTTGCGCCTGGAGCACATCCTGCATCGAGCGCGCGCCACTCGCATAGTGAGCTTCCGCCACGCGCTCGGCGCGCTCCAGTAACTCACGGTTGTGGCGATTGATCTCAATGGCTCGCTCGATGAAGTAGAGCGCGAAGTACGCGGTTTTGACGTCGGCGATCAGTGCCCGCTCCAGCGCTGTGACGTCCGCCAACGCGATCTCCGCCTCGCGCGTGGCAATACGGCCGCGGAGCCGGCGCTTGCCGGGAAACGGCCACGTCTGACTCGCCATGTACTCCACATCCATGTACTCGCCGTCGTCAATACCCTCGAACTCCGCGCCGATCATGGGGTCGTCGAGCGCTTTGGCTTGCGGAATGCGATAGCGCACGGCTTCAGCTTGCTTGCGGGCGGCGTGTAATGCGGGATTGCGCTGGAGGGCTTCGTCGAGCGTCAACTGCAGGGTGAGCGGGGGGAAAAGCTCTGGCGCGGTGCTGAGGTCTTCCGCGCGCAGCGAGGCCGTCCAGAGGACAACACTCAGCAGCACCACCACACACTGGGCGATGCGCTGCCCACCCATGGACCTCATCGCAAACTTCCCCCTACCGCCTATCATACGCCTCACCTCCTGTTCCGACAAGACACTTCACGAGCGCTGGTCGCACCGACGTCGCTCGTGTGCATTGTTCCGGAGGTAAGGTTATAAGCGGAAGGTGCAGTCGAGGAGGTAGCGCGCAGGCGGGCTGCCCGAAGCGGTCGCGACGTGTTGCGGGCGATGCTTAGAGGAGAGGGCCACGATGATGGCGTTCTGCAGAGTTGCGGAAGAGAGGTCTGGCGCGTGTTGAGATGTGGGCACTGGTGCTGGCGGTGTGTCAGTGGGCGCGGCACAGGCCATGAGACCGCACGTCTCAGCCGTGTCACCACAGCAATAGGGGGTCGGTGTTGCCGCTTCGCACCAGCCAGCCGCACTCGCGAACGAGGCCAGTGCCACAGTAATCAGCAGGATGAAAAAGAGAGGGGTCAGACCCCCTGCTTTTGACAGCCTACTGTAACCATTGTATTCCCTATGAGTTAAAAACTGGGGGTCTGACCCCACGTTTTTCACAGGAACCCCACAAGGATCCGTCGTGGCCGCTTCATTGGACAAACCGCTCGATGGTGGTGATAAGTTCGCGGATTTTGTCAGTGCCGTGCGTCGTGCGCACCGCGTCCGCGACACAGCCCTTGACGTGGCGCTGCATGATCTGGAGGCCCACTTGCTCCAACGCGCGCCGGGCGGCCGTGATCTGCTGCAGGATATCAATGCAGTAGCGCTGCTCCTGCACCATCCGCTGCAGCCCGTGGATCTGGCCTGCGATGCGCTGCAGGCGTTTGAGACTCTCCGTTTGATCTACACCCTTCGGCACAGTATATACCCCCTACTGGTAGGGAGTATATCACATCCTGGGGGTTTGTCAAGATCAAAACGGACGTTTGTAGAAGGAGATGGCTGGCTCAAACGGAACAGCTTGCTGTTCAAGGAGTTGCATCGCTTCACTGGCGAGCGACTGGAAGGCCTTGGCACTGCGGACGTTCTCTTCAACTTCTGCCGGTGTTTCACAACCGAGGATCGTTGTGGAGACGCCCGGGAGACTTAACGCGTAACTAATCGCTTGGGAGGCGGTGAGCGGTCCGTGCGGTTTGAGTAGCGCGCCGCGGCCCACGACCTTCATGCCGATGACGCCCATCTGCTGCCGCTGCGCTGCGGGCAGGACCGATTCAATGAAGGAGAGGCGCACTCTGTCAGCCGCATTGAGCGAGACCAGTATCGTATCGAAGGAAAACCGCCGCATCGCCTCAAGCAACATCGCAGGATCATGATGGCCAGTGATGCCGAGGAAGCGCACACGGCCTTCTTCTTTCGCCTGGAGCAGTGCGGCGAGCGCTCCTCGTTTCGGTTCAAAAATCTGCTCGAGGTCGTCTGGCGTGCGGAGATCGTGGAGTTGCCAGAGATCGAGGTGATCGGTGCGCAGACGGCGGAGACTGTCATCGAGCAATCGCAAGCTGCCATCGCGCGAACGCTCGTGCGTTTTGGAGGCGAGAAAAATACGCTGGCGCCGCTCACCGAGGACGCCACCGTAGTAATCTTGACTTTGGCTGTAGGCGGGTGCGGTGTCGTAGTACGTGATGCCCAAATCCAGCGCGCGCTCGATGACGCGCGCGGCCTCGCGCTCGCGGCCCCACGTCCGCAGCACCCCTTCCCCACCGAGGCCGACGATGGTCACACGCACACCCGTCTTGCCCAGAGGACGCGTGGGAATCGCTGCTTGAGGGTCGAGTGTCTGTGCGTGACTCATCAGCGGTCGTATGAAACGCCACTGTGAAAACGCCAACAGTCCAGCCACAACATCGCCCACCTTCCACAAGAAGTCACGGCGCGTGAGAGGCCCGGCTTGCCTCATGGCCTTACTATAGCATCACGGACATTGGCAAGGCAACATGCGCCTTGAGGATTCGTAACTTCACAGTAGCAGTTGCCGGCTTTGACCTCTGCTGCGATTTGGTTCAGGACCGCTTGTTTGTCAGGTGCCACACGAATGTGTGCCAGCGTCCAACCGAAGCAGTAACAGATGGGCGTGTCCGGTGCTGGGCGCTTCTGCCACACCGGGACGTTGAGATCGCGCTCCGCAAAGGTGCCGTCGTCTGTGTAATACACCACATCGCAGTCTGGTGCGGGACAAAACCAGTACTGCGCCTCTGGCTGAAGTTGTCGGCGTGCCTCTGATCTGAGCAGCGCCCCCAACGTTAACCGCGCCACCGCCCGCCCGACGTGACCGTTCCGAGGACAGGCGAGCCGTCGAGCCGGCGGCGGAGAGGCGTGGTCCGCGCAGCAGGCGTGATTCATTGCTGCTTCGACACAGGCTCCGAGGCCAGAAAGCCGGTCTTGTTGATGGCCTGGATGAGTTTTTCCACGCTAACGCGCGCGGGGTCGTAAGTCACGACCACCTGCTCCTTCCCTGCCTGGGCGTCCACGCTCATCACGCCAGGTAGCTCGGCCACTGGTTTTTCGACGCCGAGCTCACACATGCCACACGTCATGCCTTTGACAGGAATCTGAATCGTGGTACCTTGCGTCTTAGCGTGTGTCGTCTCAGCAGTCGGCGCCTCGGCAGCTACGAGCCAGACACGCATGCCGCCAAAGACGACCACAATGCCTGTGGTAACGACCAACGTCCATTTCGTCAAGTTCCCTCGTCGCATCTGACATCCCTCCCGGTGACATCGCTTGCACTCTGTGATGTAGCTCCACCACCCCAGGCCCAGCAGGATGATTGCCGCTCCCAGCAACCATCCATGAGCGCGCCCCAGCACTGCGCCGAGCCCTAAACTCCCGAGGCCCAGTGCCACCAAAAGTAGCGGCCCGACGCAGCAGATGGAAGCGGTGAGAGCTGACAGAATCCCTAACCGTGCAGGGTTCATACGGTACTGAGTTCTCCTCGACGAATTTTCTCGATGAGGTCGTTCCATTGATCCTTGTTCAGCCGCACCTGTTCGCC
>CAZWYX010000034.1:6492-14022 GCA_964638485.1 uncultured Planctomycetales bacterium
AATGGTCGGACAAATGGCTTGGCCGCGCGGTCGGAAGTTCGGTGGGCAGCCGCGGCGCGTGGCGTCGGTTAGCCGTCGCTCCAACGACTGCAGATCCGCTAGTTTCTGCCGCAGTTCGTTCAACCGTGCTCGCAACAGGCGCTGCACATGCCCGCAGGGGCACCGGCCCCGGTCGGCCAAATCCAGCACCGCTTTGATGTCGCTCAGCCGCAGGCCCAGGGCTTGCGCCTTCTTGATGAACTGCAGCCGATCCGCCGTCTCCGGCACGTAGAGCCGGTAGCCGGAGGCGCTCCGCGACGGCCGCGGGAGCAGTCCCACCTCTTCGTAGTAGCGGATCGTTTTGATCGGTACCTGGGCCCGCTTGGCCACGGCTCCGATGTAGGTCATGCCATCCTCCACTCACAAGTATAAACTATCCAGTTGACTGGAGAGTCAAGGGGAAAAATCTAGCGCGCCGTGGGGCGCAGGAGGTGGCGGAGGGCGTCTTCCAGATTGGGGTAGCGGAAGTGGTAGCCGGTGGCGAGCAAGCGCGCCGGTTCCGCACGTGTGCTGGCCAGGAGCAGCTCCTCCCCCATCTCGCCGAACAACCAGCGCACCGCAATCGTCGGCACCGTCATGACCGTCGGGCGGCTGAGCACACGCCCCAACGTCCGGGTGAATTCGCGATTGGTGACGGGATGGGGTGCGACCGCGTTGACCGGCCCCTGCAGCGCCTCTGTCGTAAGCGCATGGCCAACAGCTCCGAGGAGATCATCCATCGCAATCCAACTCATGTGCTGTCTCCCGCTTCCGAGCGGGCCGCCCATGCCGAAGCGAAATGGCGGGAGCATCTGCCGTAACGCCCCACCGACGGGACTGAGCACCAACCCGATGCGCAGATTGACGACGCGGATGCCTGCATGACGCGCTGGGTCTGTCGCCGCCTCCCACGCCTGACCAACGTCCGCTAAAAATCCTTGGCCTGGCGCGCTCTGCTCGGTCAACAGCTCCTCGCCACGATTCCCGTAGTAGCCAATCGCCGAGGCACACACCATCACCCGAGGTGGGTTCGTCATCTTGGCCAGGGTTTCGCAGAGGAGGCGCGTGCCGTGCATGCGACTGTCGCGGATCGCAGCTTTTTTCGTTGGCGTCCAGCGGCCGATGATACTTTCCCCGGCCAGATGGATGACCGCCTCGAGGCCCTCCACGGGGGTGGCGTCCAGGACGCCGGCTGCAGGATCCCAGCGAATGACTGGTTCGCTGAGCTGAGAGGATGGGCGCGCCAGGCGGATGACGTGGTGCCCTGCCGCACGCAACGCCGGCACGAGCGCGCTGCCGATAAACCCTGAGGCACCGCTGACCAACATGCGCATGGGGTTAGCGATGGTTACCGCGCGCCGCGCACCAGGGTTTTTTTGACGTCGGCAATAGCTTTCGTGACATCAATCCCGCGCGGACAGGCGTCGGTACAGTTGGAAATCGTGCGGCAGCGCCACACGCCGGAGCGGTCGTTGAGCACCTGCAACCGCTCGTGCGCGCCCTGATCCCGGCTGTCGAAGATGAAGCGGTGGGCTTGGACGATAGCCGCTGGACCGACGTAGGCGCGGTTGGCCAAAAACGACGGACACGCGGTGGTGCAGATTCCACAGAGGATGCACTTCGTCGTATCGTCGTAGCGCTCACGCTCGGCAGGTGACTGCGGCCGTTCCGTCGTCGGTGCAGCGCGGTCGGTCAGGAGGTAGGGCTTGACGGAACGGTAGTGCGAGAAAAAACCCTCCATGTCCACGACGAGATCCTTGACGATGGGAAAGCCGCGCATCGGCGCGACCACAATCGGTGGGCGCACATCGCGGATCAACACTTTGCAGGCGAGACGGTTCTTGCCGTTGATCAGCATCGCATCCGAACCGCAAATACCATGACCACAGGAACGCCGGAACGCCAGGGTGCCGTCCTGCTGCCACTTGATCGCGTGGAGCCCGTCGAGGATACGGTCCGTCGGCTCGAGGGGCACGCGATACGTGACCCAGCGGGGCTTGACCTCGTGGTCGGGATTGAAGCGTTGAATCTGAAATTCGACGAGCATTGCCTTCATCTCGGTTCTAGTGTATCATAGATACTGCCTCGTTAACAGTCCAGCGACACCATGCGCAGCCTCCGTGCCAAACTCATGCTCTTCTGGGTCGTGTGTGCAGCCCTGCTCCTGGCCGCGACGAATCTCATTGCGTTTCGGAGGGCTCTCGATGCCCAATTTCAGCAGCTGCGGCACACCCTCATGGCGGTCGCAGCAACGGCAGTCCTCCCGATTGATGGGGATGCCCACGCCCAAATTCCTCCGGACCCCGCCAGTACGCGCCTGCCACGCTACCAGGCGCTCGTGGCCCAGTTGCAAGCCATCCAACGCGCCAATCCGACGATCCGCTACGTCTACACGATGGCGCCCTCGCACGTGCCCGGCCAGTGGTACTACGTGGGGGATGCGAGCACTGAGGATCCTGACTTCTCCTATCCGGGTGAGCCCTACGAGGCCTCGCGCTATCCGGCGATGATGGCTGGCTTGGAGGGTCCCAGCGCCGATCCTGCGATGACATTTGATGAATGGGGGGCGCTGCTGTCTGGCTATGCGCCCATTCGCACGCGCGCCGGCGAGGCGGTGGGGATTATCGGCATTGACATGTCCGGCGAGCAGGTGCTGCGCACGCAGGCGATGCTGCGGCGCTGGCAAATCGTGACTCTTGCATTGGGGCTATCGGCTGTGGTATTATTTGGTGTCCTGATGGCCCACTGGATCTCGAAGCCGATCCAAATACTTGTGCATGGGACACAGCGCATTGGGGCAGGCGATCTCAATTATCGCGTGCCGGTGCGCTCGCAGGATGAAGTGGGCTGCTTGGCCCAGTCGTTTAACCAGATGGCGGAGCTACTGTCGAACTCAATGAAACAACTACAAGAACACGTGTTGTCCACGATCGAATCCCTCTCCCAGGCGCTCGAGGCGAAGGACCACTATACCCGCGGCCACTCCGAACGCGTGCGTCACTACGCGGTCAAAATCGCCAAGCAGATGCGACTGCCCCTCGAGCAGGTAGATCTCATTAACGAAATCGCGAATCTCCACGATGTGGGCAAGATCGGGATTCGCGAAGAGATCCTCAACAAGCCCACGAAGTTGACCCCGGATGAATTTGACGAGATCAAGCGCCATCCGCAAGTCGGCTACAAAATTTTAGCCCCGTTGCAGTTGCCGGAAGAAGCGCTGGCGATCGTGCGCCATCATCACGAACGGCAGGATGGGAACGGCTATCCCGCCGGCCTGCGCGAGGAGCAAATTCCGCTGCCGGTGGCGGTCGTCACCGTCGCTGATGCCTTTGACGCCATGACGGGCCATCGGCCGTATCGTCAGCAACCGCTCAGTTTCACGGAGGCCGTGGCAGAACTACAACGCTGTAGTGAGACGCAGTTTCGGCGAGACGCCGTGGACGCACTCGTGCAGGTGCTGCAAGCGGAAGGCAAGCTCAATACGCCCGTATCTGAGGCTGGAAGCGCGTAATCGTGACCGGTTTGTACGTGAGATCAATCGTCTCGCCATGCAGGAAGGCGAGGGAGTGCTTCAGCCACTGCGCGTCATTGCGCTGTGGGAAATCCTCTCGATAGTGCGCGCCGCGTGATTCGGTGCGCGCTAGCGCTGCCCGCGTCGTCACCCACGCTAAATCCAACAGGTACCCCAACTCCAGCGCCTCTTCCAAATCGGTATTGAAGCGTCGGCCGCGGTCCTGAATCGCGGCGCGCTGATAGCGATGTCGCACATCACGGATCGTCTCCAGCATCGCATGAAGCCCGGTGGCCTCGCGAAACACCGAGACGTGCTCCCTCATCTTCTGCTGCAATTCCTCCCGTAACGTGGCGACGGACGGGCCGGCTGTGGTGGTGAGCCATCGCTCAACTTCGGCACGGGCTTTTGCCTCGGGATCCGACGGTAACTCGATCCACGTGGCGGTCTTGGCGTACTGGCCCATGTGACGGCCGCCGCGACGACCAAACACGACGATGTCCACGAGCGAGTTGGTGCCGAGCCGGTTGGCGCCATGCACCGACACGCACGCGCACTCCCCCGCCGCATACACGCCCGGCAGCACCGTGTTGTGTTCGTCCATGAGCACCTGCCCAAACGTATTCGCGGGAATCCCACCCATCGCGTAGTGAGCAGTGGGCTGAACAGGTATCGGCACCTTCGTCGGATCAATCCCGAGGTACGTTCGCACAAAATCCGCAATATCGGGCAATTTCTTCTCGATGACCTCGCGACCGAGATGGGTGGCATCGAGATGGAGATAGTCCTTACCGTCAATGCCGCGCCCTTCGCGAATTTCGTGGTACATCGCTCGTGAGATCAAATCGCGCGGCGCGAGATCCAACAGCGTCGGAGCGTACCGTTCCATAAACCGTTCGCCGCGCCCATTCCGCAAGACGCCGCCTTCGCCGCGCACCCCCTCGGTAATGAGAATCCCCAACTGGTAAATACCCGTCGGATGAAATTGGAAAAATTCCATGTCTTCCAAGGGAACACCGCGACGGAAGAGGAGCGATGCGCCATCACCCGTCAACGTGTGCGCGTTGGAGGTGACTTTGTACATACGCCCAAAGCCGCCCGTTGCAAACAAGAGCGCTTTGGCATGAAAGACGTGGAGCTCGCCGGTCGCCACCTCGTACGCGACGACACCGCAGCCACGTCCTTGATGGATGAGTACATCCACGACGTGGAATTCATCGAAGAACTTGACCTCCTGCTTGATGCACTGCTGGTAGAGGGTTTGCAAAATCATGTGGCCGGTGCGGTCGGCAGCGTAACACGAACGACGGACCGGCGCCTTGCCCAACTCGCGCGTGTGGCCGCCAAATCGTCGCTGATCAATTTTGCCCTCGGGGGTTCGGTTAAAGGGTAGCCCCATGTGCTCGAGGTCGTAGACCACGTCAATCGCTTCACGACACATGATTTCGACCGCGTCTTGGTCGGCCAAGTAGTCGCTGCCCTTCACCGTATCAAACATGTGCCACTCCCACGAGTCCTCCTCGCAGTTGCCGAGGGCCGCGCCGATGCCGCCTTGGGCGGTGCCGGTGTGCGAGCGCGTCGGATACAGCTTGGTCAGGACCGCGGTCTTGACATGCTTCGAACACTCCAGCGCCGCCATAAGGCCAGCACCGCCAGCACCGACGACGAGGGCGTCATATTGGTGCCGTGTCGTCATGGGATGGCCTGAGCGAGTTGTGGCTGAAAGATCAAAATCACGACGGCACCGACGATGAGGAACGCGCCGCCAACGCCATACAGGAGACTGAGCGCCACGCCACGCCACCGACGCGTGTGCACGTGATCGTCAATGAGAATGCGCACGCCGTTCAAGCCGTGGAGCATCGCCAGCACCAAGAGCGCCATGTCGTACCAACGCCAGAAGCTAAACGTGGCACCATACCGCTCGGCAACGAAGGCATAATCAATTTCCTCGACGGTGTGCACCATGTGCATGAGCCAGAGATGCCCCAGCGCCAAACCAAGCAACGCGACGCCGGAGAGTCGCATGAACACCCAACTCCACAGTTCCAATCCTCCAATCGGTTTTGGGCGGATGCCTGCTTCACTTATTGCCATAGCGACCTCAACATAAGATAGGCGCCGTAGAGAAAGGTGGGCCAGAAGATGAGGAGGACGACGTAAAACAGAACTCGCTGATAGCGCGAGCCCTGCGACCACCAATCCACGATGATGACGCGAATGCCGTTCAGGGCGTGAAAGAGCACGGCCGCGTAGAGGGCGACTTCCAAGGGGCGGAAGAGCGGATGGCGGTAGAGCTGGATAATGTGATTGTAGGCCGCAGGCCCCCAGAGGATGAGGGCGGTGTCGAGGATGTGCAGGCAGAGAAACAGCAGGATCCCCACACCGGTGAGCCGGTGCAGCATCCACGACCATTGCCCCACACCACCACGATACATCTTAATAAGCACCGCCACGAGGGCCGACGTAGATGACGAGAATTAACAGTTGGTGTTCATAAATTTCGTAAATGAGACGGTAATTGCCAACACGAATGCGTCTGACATCACCATCAGCCCCTTGCAATTTTATGCCAAGATAGGGTTGGACCGTTAGCTGATCAATACGTTGACGAATCTTGCGGCCCATAGCGGGGAGAGATTGATCAATTTTGAGAAGAGATTTCTCCGCATCTTTGGTGAGTCGGACCTGGTAGATCTTCACGAGGACTGGCGATTGAGTTTCTGCTTCACCTCGTCCCATGTGACCGTCTCACCATGAGCCAACTGCTCCCGACCGCGCTTAATAACCTCGCGGTACATGGCGGCATCCTCATCATCCACCAGCTGCTTCGGCGTCATGATGATCTGGCGACCACGTTCTTCAACTTCCAAATAGGACCCTTTGTGCAAGCTCAGGCGACGGACAATAGCCGCCGGAATCGCAACCTGGTTATTGCTGGTCAGCCGCACTATCTTACTGAATTTCAATGCTGGTTTCACCATGCGCTCCTCCTCGACCTATGAATCTCATAGTTTCATACTTAGCATACCTGATGTAGCAGATGTTGTCAATATCTATGTAACTCATTGTATTCAAGCTAGTTATTGATGTTCACTGACCGCTGCTCGTTGAATGTCTGGACAGGTGTCAGGACCCGTCTGGCCCGAGTCAGCCGCGCAACAATTGCCACAGATGACCAGACCTGTTACAATGACTCACTCATGCCAGAAAAAACGCAGCTCCTCACAACTGTAGCGGACATCCGCCAACTGGCGTCGAACGTCAAACACTTCCGCCTGGCGTTTGAGCAGCCGTTCCACTTCACCGCGGGCCAGTTTGTGATTGCGAATGTACCGCATCAAAGCCAGCTCGTCAAGCGGGCCTACTCCATCGCCTCCCCACCCCATGAGACTGGTCACGTGGAACTCTGCATCCAAATTATGGAGCACGGCATTGCCTCCACCTATTTTGATCACCTGCAGCTCGGCGATGAGGTGAGCCTGACGGGCCCGCATGGGACGTTTCTCATGCAACAGCCGGTGGACTACGATCCTGTTTTTCTGGCGACGGGCACAGGGATTGCCCCCTTGCGGAGCATGATCAGGCAGCTCTTCCACGATGGGACCGCGCGTCAGGCGTGGCTCTTTCTCGGCGTGCGTTACGAACATGCGATTCTGTACGACGAGGAGTTTCAGGTGCTGAAGCGCGCACACGAGAACTTCTGGTACGTACCGACGGTGAGCCGTCCTCAGCAGTGGCGAGGTGAGGTGGGCTACGTGCAGGAGAAATTTAAGAAGTTCATTCCGGTGTGGGATGACAAACAACTGTTCCTGTGCGGCTGGACGGAGATCGTCAAGAAAATGGCGGCTGATCTCGAAGCGCACGGTGTGCCCAAGGCGAAGATACACTATGAAGAATGGGGCTGATTTGCGCTCAGCGTCACGCGGTGTGCGGCAACGAGGAAGCGTTTCGTCCTGCGTCCCGCGTCTGACGCACGACGAGCCACGCACGACGAAACG
>CAZWYX010000035.1:0-3171 GCA_964638485.1 uncultured Planctomycetales bacterium
GCCGGACGTTGGACGCTGGACGGTCATCGCTGAACGCCGAACGCGGAATGGTCCTACTTGCGCTGCGACAGGGGGAGGGCGATGCCGGCTTGTTGGAGGGCCTTGCGAAGCACCGTGACTTCTTCGAGGAGATCAGGTAACCGGCTGAGCCCAGCGATCTGGCGTTTACTCTCCACCAAGGGCCGTGCCGGCGTACCCCAGACCACTTCACCCGCCTTGATGCGTTTCCCTGACAGGACACCCGCTTGCGCGCCGACCACAACGCCGGCTTCGATCGTGACGTGATCGGCAACGCCCACTTGGCCAGCGAGAATGCAGTGGTGCTCGATGGTGGAACTGCCGGCGATGCCGGTTTGGGCTGAGATCACGGTGTCTTCACCGATGATGACGTTGTGGGCGATCTGCACGAGGTTGTCTACCTTCACCCCGCGCCGCAGAATCGTCGAGCCCACCGTCCCGCGATCCACCGTCACGTTGGAGCCGAGCTCGACCTCGTCTTCCAGCACGACGTCGCCGACTTGCGGAATTTTGACTTGCCGTTGCGTCGCGGGATCGAGGACAAACCCAAACCCATCGCTGCCCACGATGCTGCCGGCATGGATGATGACGCGGCGGCCCACGCGCGTGTGGTGGTAGAGGGTGACGTTGGGATAGAGGATCGTATCCTCGCCCACCTCGCAGTCGGCCTCGATGATCACGCCAGCCCCGACGGTGACGCGCGCGTGCAAGCGCACGCGGTCGCCCAGGACCGCGTGCGGGCCGATCGAGACATCGCGACCGAGTTGGACGCCTTTGCCGAGGACGCTCAAGGGGTGAATGCCGCTCGGCGGGCGTTCGAGGGGATGGAAGGCCCACAGGATTTTGGCGAAGGCGAGTTTGGGATGGGCGACGCGAATGAGGGTCTTGCGGCTGGCCGTCACCTCGCACGGCACGACCACACAACTGGCCGCGGAGCGCTCCGCCTCCTTGAGCATCGAGACCTCGCTGATCCAGATGAGGCTCCCGGGGGGCGCGTGCTCCTCGAGCGCTGAGACGCGGTCAATCGCCAGTGACGCATCCCCGCAGAGCTCGCCCTCCACTAACTTGGCTAACTCACGGACCGTTTTGCTCATGAATGCCCCTAGTGTACTCCGAGGAGGCGGGAAGGTAAAGGGGTTTGTCCAACGCCAGCACACAGCGCACGGTGAACCCGTCAAGCGTCCCACGGCAGCGCGGTAGCGTATCGTCTGACGTCTCACGTCGGACGTGAGACGAAACGCGTCCTCGCCGGACGCCGAACGCTTGACGCTGGACGGCGTTGCTCAACGCGGCGGGCGTGTCGCGTGTTACTGGTCGCTCAGGATCTCGACCGTGCGCTCGGGCGCGTCGGTGTGGAGGACGAGGCAGCCTTGGAGCTGGTGTTCGGTCGCCGTGCAGTAGGCGTAGTTGATGTTGATGTCGGCATGGGCGAGTCGTCGAGCGATGGTGGCGAGCGTCCCGGCGTGGTTGTCGAGCTTCATCGTGATCACCTCATGCTCGATCACGTGGAGCCCTTGCTGTTCGAGCAAGAGGAGCGCCTTCAGATGCGGCTCGGCAATCAGCCGCACGACCGCGTGGTCCACCGTGTCATGCACTGCCAAGGCGAGAATGTTGACCCCGGCCTCCGCCAGGATGCCACTGATACGCGCCAGTCCCCCGGGGCGGTTTTCGAGGAAGATGGAGAGCTGCTTCTGTCGTTTCGCCATGCGCTCTCGCGTGGTTGACGGCTGACCTACTTCTGATACAGCGGCGTGGCCGGCGTGGCCCCTTCTTCGTACAGCGGTAATCCTTCACGGAAGAATCGTACCAGACTACTCGTCAGGCGTTCCATCACCGCAGGCAACGTCTCCCACGCAAAGGTGCGCGCATGCGTGGCCGGGGCCCGGGTGTACGTGTTGACGTAGAGCGTCTCTTCGGTATGCTCCGCAAACTGCCGCTGCCAGACGAGGCGTTGATCACTGCGGCGGAGTAACTGGCACTCCACATCGGCGAGGTACGATCGCCTGGCCGGATAGCCGCTGGAGACGGTGTACCGCAGATCGCGGACCGTGCAGCCCAGCCGATACGAGGCGGCGTGTTCCTCCACCACGTCAAACCCTTGCGCCCGTAGGGCCGTCTGGGTGAGCTGGGTCAGCGTTTCTGTCGTCAGGCGCTCGCCGGCGGAGGAGGTGGCGGGAGCCGACGGCCACATCCAGGGGGCGACCGCGATCGCGATGCCGCTCCCTGGTCCTGGCGGCTGAGCCTTTTGTACCGGCGGCAGGTCGGCGCCGGCAGGCCACACCGCTGGAAATTGGGCTGCGGTCGTCGTCGCTGCCGTGCGGCACCCGGCGCTCGCGCAGAGGAGCGCCACGAGGAGTCCCTCCCGATACCAGCAGGGCGTGAGTTTAGCGACGACGTGACGAGGTGCCATCCTGGATGTACGGTTGTAACTTCGCGACGGTCTGTGGGCCGATGCGCCCGTCAACAGCGAGCCCATGGGCTTGTTGGAAGGCGCGGATGGCCGCGCGCGTGCGCTTGCCGAGTTTCCCATCAATGGCGCCAGGATCAAACCCGGCCTGTTGCAAGGCGCGTTGCATCTCGCGGATGGACAGCGTGCCGGTGACGGCCGTGGCCTTCGGCTGGAGGGGCTGCTCGAACCGACGCTCCAAGGCCCACCGTGCTTCGCGTTCTGCCTGGAGGTCCTCGCGCAGTTGAGCGAGTTCCAGATCTCGCTGTTCCGCTAACGTTTCCAGGTGGAGCACGCGGCCTTGCAGCTCGTGGGCGCTGAGCCTCTGCGGTCGGGCGGTCGTGGCACAGCCGCTGCTCACCAGCAGCAGCGCTCCAGCGGTGAGCCCGAGCCAGGGATGCGTGGAGAGCCTCATGGCGCTCATCTTAGCACGGACGTGCCTGGTGTCAAGCGTTGAGCTGCGGCGTTCGTCGTTCGGCGATTGCCGTCTCACGGCAGCGCCTGGCGTTTCGTCAAGCGTCTGACGTCCGACGTGGGACGTGAGACGCCACGCGCGTCGTCGCCGCAGGCCGTTGGACGCTGGACGAATCCCTCGGCCACTCAGCTACCTACGTAGGTGGCACCGTGGCAGAGGCAGGCGTCCTGCGTCCAGCGTCTCACGGCAGCGCCTGGCGTTTCGTCAAGCGTCTGACGTCCGACGTGGGACG
>CAZWYX010000035.1:3271-12939 GCA_964638485.1 uncultured Planctomycetales bacterium
CGTCTCACGGCAGCGCCTGGCGTTTCGTCAAGCGTCTGACGTCCGACGTGGGACGTGAGACGCCACGCGCGTCGTCGCCGCAGGCCGTTGGACGCTGGACGAATCCCTCGGCCACTCAGCTACCTACGTAGGTGGCTACGTCGGTCGGCGTCGGCGCCACAGCCACGGCCCCCAGATGAGCAGGACCAGCACGAGAAGGCCGAGCAGGACTTTCCAGATGTTGCGAAAATCGGTCAGCGTCTCTCCCAACAAACTGTACGCCACGGTCCACGGCACAATCCCCACGAGCGTTGCGAGGAGAAACGCACGGAAGCGCACCGGACTTAAGCCCAGGCTGATATTCTGGATTTCATAGGGGCTATTCGGCACGAGGCGCACGAGCAGGACCACCACAAACCCGTGCGCGGCCACGCGCTGGTCAATGCGCAGGAGCAGTTGCCGCCGCGCCAGGAACTGCTCGATCGCCTCGCGCCCCAGCCAGCGAGCGACGCCAAACTCAATGACTCCACAGAGGGTCGCGCCCACGACGGTGTACAGACTCCCCCACCACGGGCCGAACAGGACACCGCCGGTGAGCGTCATCACACTCGCCGGGATGAGGAAGAGCGCCCGCACGGTGTAGGCGATGATGTAGATGAGCGGTGCCCACGTGCCCCACCGTGCCAGCTCCTCGCGCAGCGTCTGCGGTGTCCAGCGCGTCCAGTCTACACCGGCGAGCAGGCCCCACGTCGCCACGCCAAGGAGGAGTGCTCCTAAGCCGAGGAGTTTCCACCACACCCGTCGCTGCGCGGTCATGGAGCGATGCTCCGCCTGCAACTCCACAGTAACGCGCCTCCGATGACCAGCAAGCCTATCGAGAGGACGAGGAAGGTCCCGGTGTACTCGAGGCGCGCGATGAGCCATCCACCCGCCAACGGCCCGGCGGCATGGCCCATGTCCACGAGGGTGCCGAACAGTCCATGCGAGGCGCCGTAACGCGTCGTGCCCGCGTGGCCCTCGCTGGTCTCGGCGAGATCGGTCACCCAGGCGAGATTCGAGGTGGTCACCAAGGCGGCACCAATGCTGTAGGCGATCACGAGTGCGCTTAACACCCCCAGATGCGTCGTGCGCGGAATGAGCCACACCAGAGCGCTACTCATAAGGAGGCCGATGCTGATGAGTGGCACGCGTCCCACGCGATCCGACCAGAGACCGGTGAGGGGCTTGGCCAAGACCAAGGTGAACATTTGGAGACCGAGGAGGAGACCGACGTGGCTGTCGTTCAAGGCCGCCACTTCAATCGCGTAGATCGGCAGGAACGTCTCGATCGCCCCGCGCACGAGAAATTGGCTCGCCTCAACCAGGCTAATCGTCACCAGCACTCGAGAACGAAGCATCGCCCGCGCCTCGATGAATGTTGTGCGCACGCTCTCGCGCCACGAGGCCTGGGGGCTCCGCGGTGCCGTCTCCGGCCACGTCCAGACCAGCCACACCGCCACACAGCCAGCCAGCGTCGCTGCCAGCAACGGAAATCGAAACCCGCCCCAAAACAGGAGGACACCGCCCAGCCCACGACCGCACGACATCCCCATCTGCACCGCAGAGGAAAACGTGCCGAGCTGCGCTCCCCGTTGATTCGGCGGCGCCAAATCCGAGACGACCGCGCGCGTGACCGGAGCGAGGATCGCCGTCGTCACGCCGTGGAGTGCGCGCACGAGAATCAGGGCGCGGTAGTCCCGCACCAGCAGGTACACGAGCGGCATCACAGCACTCACGCCGCAGCCGATCAGCAGCAACCGGCGTCTGCCCCAAGAATCCGAGAGGCCGCCGGTGAGCCACTTGCCGACGATGCCGGTGATGGTCGAGGCCGCGACGATGACACCGATCATCTCCGGCCCAGCGCCTAAGTCGTACGCCAATCGCGGCACGAGGGGAAATCGCACGAGATCGTAGGCGAGGAAGGCGCTGAAACCAATCGCGCAAATTTTGAGAAACATGTTTCATTGTACCATGTGACGACGATGTGGCAAAGTGGCTGAGCAGGTTCGTTCGGCGTTGGGCGTTCAGCGGCAGCGAAGAAGCGTAACGGCTGGCGTCTGCGTCCAACGTCAGACGCCTGACGCCGGACGAAACGCCTGTTCGCTGCCGCATGACGTTTGACGCTCGACATCCGCTTATTCTGTGCGCTGTCCACTGTTCGCTGGTTACGGTTCGCTGGTTACTGTTCTCTGTGTTACAATGGCGCCATGATTTCTCCGCTCGCGGACGGGCATCGTCAACATGGTGTGCCGTTGCTGGTATTCCAGGAGGCGCAGTGGCCGGTGCAGTTTCGTGAACCGATCGAGGAGTACCGCGCGGTGCAGGAGCGCGTGGGGCTGTTCGATGCCTCCGCGTTAGGGCTCCTGGAACTCACGGGACGCGATCGCGCCACGTTTTTGCACGGGCTCGTCACTAACGATCTCAAGCACTTACCACTCCACCACGCCTGCTGGGCCTGCACGCTGACACCGACAGGCAAAGTCACCGCCGTGTGTCTGGTCGCGCATCGTGACGACGCGCACTGGCTCATCATCCCGCGCTGGCTCCGGTCGCGCGTGCGTACCTTCTTCGAACAGTACCTCATCATGGAGGACGTGCAGATCGCGGATCGCTCTGAGGAGTGGACGCTCCTCGCCCTCCAAGGACCGCAGGCCGCGCAGCTCGCACCGACGATCCACGCCATGACGCTCGCCACCATCCCCCATGATCCGCTGGGCGTGCCGGGCGTGTTGTGTGTCGTGAGGAACGACGCGGCGGTGGCGGTGTGGGAGCGCTGCCAACAGCAGGGCGCGCAGCCGGTGGGACTCACGGCGTTTCAGATGTTGCGGCTGGAGGCGGGGCTACCGTGGTACGGCGTGGACGTGGATGAGACGTGCCTGCTACCAGAGACCGGCTGGGAGCGCACCGCGACGAGCTACACGAAGGGTTGTTACATCGGACAAGAAATCGTCGCGCGCGTGGCGAGTCAAGGGCGTGTCGCGCGGCACCTCGTAGGCCTGAAGCTCTCGTCGCCGCAGCCACCGACCACGCCGTGCGAGATCCTGTGCGATGGTCAGCCGTGCGGCACGCTCACGAGTGCGGCGTCCTCACCGCGCTACGAGGCTGCGCTGGGGCTCGGAATGCTGTCACGGAAAGCGTGGGAGACTCACGCGCCGCTCGTCGTGAGCGGCCAACAACCGCTTGCGGCCGAGCTCGTTCCGCTTCCCCAGTTACCGCTGCCTTCGTAAAGCGTCAAACGTTCAGCGGCAACGAGCGGCGTTTCGTTCAACGTCGGACGTCAGACGCTAGACGATACGCTTCCTCGCTGCCGCTGAACGTCTGACGCTCGACGCAACGCTGAACTCTCCACTCTGAACTCTCGACTCTGAACGGCTTTCACCGAACCCCGAACCCCGAACGACGAACGAACCGGTTACTCTCCAGTGATCTGAATCACGCCGCACCCAATCCGCGCGCCGGCGTTGCCCGTCGGTTGACTCGTGAGATCATCCGCGTGGGCGTGGAGGATGATCGCTTTGCCGATGACGGGGTACTCGCCGTCGGTCAAAGTCAGTCCCGGGATGGTGAGTGTCAGCGTCCCGCGCCCGTCAGGGCCGACGTCCACGTTGCCAAAATCCCCCGCGTGCGCCGCCGCCACGCCAGCGCTCGGCAGGTACCCGTGTCTGACGCCAGCCGGATTGTAGTGGCTCCCCGCAGCGTTGCCGCTGTTGGCACACGAACCGTGTTCGTGGATGTGAAAGCCGTGACGGCCTGGCGGAGCGTGGGTGACGCGCGCGACGATTCGCAAGCCCTGCGAAGTGTCGGTGAGTGACACCGTGCCAGCGATGTTGGACTCCGGCGTCATCGCGGTGATCGTGGCCTGACCGATGGAACCTCGACTGCATGCGGCGATGCCTACCGTCAAGAGCAGCGCAAACGCTCCTCGGTGCTTCATCCGTGACTCCTTTCCTCGACGAACCGCGCCATGTCGTCAGGCGCCGGTGCATGAAATTCCACGCGTTCTCCTGTGATGGGATGTTGGAATGACAAGCGTATCGCATGCAGGTAGTGCCGCGGTAATTTCCCGCGCGTGGTTGTGCCGTAGGTTGCATCGCCGAGGACGGGGTGGCCGAGGTGCGCCATGTGGACGCGAATTTGGTGCGTGCGACCGGTCTCGAGCCGACACTCCACGACGGTGTATGGCCCCAGTGACGAGGCGGCGACTCGACGGAGCACGCGGTAGTGGGTGACCGCCGAACGCCCACCAAGGTAACGCACGCTCATGCGTTTGCGGTCACTGAGATGCCGTCCCAGCGGCGCATCCACCGTGCCTTCATCAAATTCCACTGAGCCTTCGACGCAGGCCACGTAGGTTCGTTGAATCGTCAGCGCTTTGAGTTGCTTGGCGAGGGCCGCGTGGGCGCGCTCGGTTTTCGCGATGAGGAGCAGCCCTGAGGTGTCTTTGTCAAGGCGGTGGATGAGACCAGGACGGAGCGTGTCGTCCTGCGTTCGGCGTCTAGCGGCATCGAAAGGCGTTACGTCTTGCGTCTGACGTCGGACGCCTGACGATACGCCGTGCGCTGCCGCTGGACGCTGAACGACTGACGAACGCTGCTGTTGGAGGTGCCACAACACGGCGTTCATGAGCGTCCCACTCCAGTTGCCGGGTGCTGGATGGGTGACGAGGCCAGCGGGTTTGTTGACGACAAGGATGTCCGCATCTTCACACACGATGTCGAGTGGGAGCGGTTCCGGCATCAGCGTGCGAACGGGCCGCGTCGCTTCCGCTGCGGCCAGATCCACGACGACCGTCTCTCCCGCCTTGACGCGACGGTGCGCCGGCACCACGGCTCCATTCAGCCGTACCACCCCCGCCGCGAGCCAGCGCTGAATCTGCGTACGTGAGTAGCGAAACTCTAACTCCGCTAGCACACACTGATCCAATCGCTTCCCCGCTATCTTCTCCCCCACCCTCCACGTGTGCTGTTTCATCTCCGCCGAATCAACCACGCGCCGCTCAACGTGATGAGTCCGAGGCTGATCCACTGCGGCACGTTCAAGCCTGCAGCGATCGGCGGGTTGTCGCCGCGCCAGAACTCGATGCCAAACCGCCACGCCCCGTACAGGAGGAGATACGTGAGGAACACCCGCCCGCCGGTCGGCCGCTCCCACGTGCGTCGGTGAAAATTCCACGCGCTGAAGGCGATGGCCATGAGCAGCGTCGCGGCGGACTCGAAGAGCTGCGTGGGATACCGCGGCACCACATCCCAGTGGAACACCACACCGAGCCCGCTCGTCGTGGGTTTGCCGTAGCAGCAGCCATTCAAGAAACATCCCACCCGTCCAATCGCCTGGCCCAGCGGCACGATCGGTGTCAACAAATCCACTGTCTGCCCCAAGGGCACGCGTTGTCGTCGGAGAAACCACCAGCCTGTCACGATCCCCGATACCAAGCCACCGTAAAAAATCAACCCCCCGTGCCAGATGGCGACGATTTCCACCGGATGCTCACGGTAGTAAGCCCAGTGGGTACCGACGTAGAGCGCGCGCGCACCGAGGATCCCGGCGAGGAGTATCCAAAACGCCGTATCCGCCACTTGACTGGCGGTCAGGAGCGACCGCGCACCGAGTCGGTGGGCGCGGAGCATGGTCCACTGCCCGAACCACGTCGCGCCCACGAAGGCGAGCGCCAAGGCCACCCCAAACGAGTAGAGCGTAAACGGACCCAGCTTGAGGAGGATGGGATGCATGAGGGTTAGGTACTCGGCGGGGGGTTGGGTTGGCGCTCAATCACTTCCTCACGCCGCCGGGGCGGGATGAGCAATTCGAGGATCAAGAATCCCACACCACAGGTGATGGCGATGTCGGCCACGTTGAAAACGGGCCACACGCGAAAATCCAGAAAATCCACGACGTAGCCCAAGTGCAGGCGATCCGCCAAGTTGCCTAACGCCCCGCCGAGGATCAGCGAGACCGCGAACCGCCCGAGCCGTCGGCGCGGCGAGACGGTGCGCTGCATGAACGCGATGCGGACGATGAGCACAATCGCGACGAGCGAGATGAGAATGAGGAGCGGCACCCAGCCCTTGAAGAGGCCAAACGCCCCGCCGGTGTTGCGCACGTAGGTCAGATGAACGATCTCAGCGATGATGGGTTGCGATTGGCCCACGCGGAAGGTGCTGGCGATCCAAAATTTGGTGGCTTGGTCGAGGAGGAAGACGACGAGAACAATGAAGGTCACTACGATCTCACGTGAAGCGTTGGGCGTTCGGCGTTCAGCGCCTGTCCTCCGAAGCGCTGCTGCGGGCGTCCTCGCGTCGCAGAGCGAAGGAGGATTCGGCGAGAACCGTCAAGCGTTCGGCGTTCGGCGAACAACCGTGCAGCATCTGGGCGTTACGCGCTACACGCTGAGCGGCACTCGCCCAACGCTTCCGCCACAGAGCGTGGCGGATCTCGCCCGACACAGTGTAAAACAATGTGTCGAGGCGGAGACCGCTCAACGCCGTGGTCACGCGGGGCGAGGATGCGATTCGCGCAGGCGTTGGCACGTGATGCACAACGAGGCGTAGGAGACCGCCCGCAAGCGCTGCCGGGAGATGGAGTTACCGCATTCCAAGCAATCGCCGTAGGTTTTGTCTTCGATGCGCTTTAAGGCCTCGTCAATCTCATAGAGGATCTTCTGTTCACTCGAGGCGATGCTGAGGGAGAGTTCCCGCTCGTAGTGGTCGCTCGCCACGTCCGCCATGTGGTAGGTGTAGGTGGAAATCCCGCCCGAGGCGTCCTGATGCGAGATCGCGGCGTCTTTCGCAATGTGGCGGATCTCGTTGAGGAGATCCTGCTTCTGCTTGAGGAGCAGTTCTTTGTATTCGCTGAGGTCTTTCCTGTTCATGGGCATCGTTCACTCCCTACGCGCTCTCAAGCGGTGCGGGCAATCGTTCTCACCACGCCCACGCAACGGTCACACAGGGTGGGGTGCTCGGCGTCCTGCCCCACCGAGGTCCGGAACATCCAGCACCGAGCGCACTTCGTACCCTCGGCCCGACGGACCTGAATCGCCCGCGCTTGGGCACCTGCGGCACCTGGCCTGACCTCCAGGGCCGAGACGATGGTCAGTATTGTCAATCCTTCGCGGGCATTTGTCAACCGCTCCATTTCAGGGGGCGGAGCTGCCAGCGTTACCTGCGCTTCGAGGGGGCTGCCGATCAACCCCTGCATCCGCGCCTCCTCCAGCGCCTTGAGCACCTCGCTGCGCAGCGCGAGCCACGCGGCTCCCTGCGCCAGCACGGCACCCGCCTCGGGAATCGCCTGCGGCACCGGCCAGCGGAGGAGCTGGGCCGAGACCGCTGCTTCGTCCCGCACCGGCACCGCCTCCCACACTTCATCCGCCAGAAACGGGAGGACCGGCGCGATCACCCGCACGAGCACTCCAAGTATATCATACACGACCGTCTGGGCGGAGCGGCGACGGGGGGCGTGTGGCGCCTCGGTGTAGAGCGCGTCTTTCAGGGCATCGAGGTAGATGGCGGAGAGGTCGGTCACGCACCAGGCATTCACCGCCCGCACGACGCGGAAAAACTCGAAGGCCTCGTACGCCGCTGTCACCTCAGCCAAGAACTGTTGGCAGCGCGCCCACATCCAGCGATCCACCGCGGTGAGCTGCGCGACCGGCACGCGATGCTGGCGCGGATCGAAGTCCGCAAGGTTGCCGAGGAGAAACCGGCAGGTGTTGCGCATTTTACGGTAGGACTCGGCGGTGCGCTCCACAATCTCTTGAGAGAGCCGCACATCCTCGGTGTAGTCACAGGACGCGACCCACCACCGGAGCACGTCGGCCCCATACCGCTGGAGGATTTCCTCGGGTGCGATGACGTTGCCGGCGGACTTCGACATCTTGCGCCCGGCCCCGTCCACGACGAAGCCGTGGGTCAGCACCGCCTTGTACGGCGCAGCGTCATGCAATGCCACCGACGGAATCAGCGAACTCTGGAACCAGCCGCGGTGTTGGTCTGAGCCTTCGAGATACAAATCGGCGGGCCATTGCAGGTCCGGCCACTGACCTGAACGCAGGACCGCCTCGTGGCTCACGCCCGAATCCAGCCAGACATCGAGGATATCCTCTTCTTTCGTAAAGGCACGCGCCTCGCCACAGACACAGCGGACACCGTCGGGCAGCAGCTCCTTGACTGATCGCGCAAACCAGACATCGGAGCCCTCGCGGCCCACTAACGTCTCAAGATGATCAAAAAATTGTGGATCCTTGAGCGGCTCATGGCACCGTTCGCAATAGAGGATAGGAATGGGCACCCCCCACAGCCGTTGGCGCGACAGACACCAGTCCGGGCGCGTCTCGATCATGCCGCAACTCCGCGCCTGCCCTGTGCTCGGATGCCACTGCACCTTGCCGATGGCGGTGAGCAACCGATCACGCAGTCCCTCGTGATCCACGCGCACAAACCACTGGGGGGTCGCTCGGAAAATCACCGGCTGCTGACAGCGCCAGCAGTGCGGATAGGAGTGCTGGAGCGGCGAGCGATGGAGGAGGAGCTGGCGTTGCTCCAGATCATGGAGGATCGGCGCATTCGCCTCAAAGACGCGCTGGCCTCGATAGGCTGTCACCGCGTCGGTAAATCGCCCCTGCGCATCTACGGGAGAAAAAACGTCGAGGCCGTCGCGCTTGCCGATGAGATAATCCTCCTCTCCGTGACCAGGTGCAATGTGCACGATACCGGTGCCTTCCTCGAGGCTCACGCCGTCATCCCCCACCACAGGAACAGCCGCAGCGTTGAACGGCGGTTGGCACGTCAGTCGTCCCACCAATTCGCGACCGGCTTTTTCCCAGAGCCGTTTGGTCACTGTGCCGTTTACGTGGGTCGCCAGTGATGCCACCAACGTACTGGCGATGAGGAGCTGCTCCTTCCCTGCGTTGTGAGTCACTTCCACCAACGCGTACGGATGGCGGGGATGCACGCACACCGCGCGATTGGCCGGCAGCGTCCACGGCGTCGTGGTCCAAATCACGACCGAGGCATGCGGTTGGCCGACGATGGGAAATTTCACGTAGAGGGAGAGCGATTCTTTGTCGCGATATTCCACCTCGGCTTCGGCCAACGCCGTCTCGCACTGCCAGCACCAGTAGACGGGCTTCAGGCCTCGATAGATGTAGCCCTTCAAGAACAGTTCCCGGAACGTGTGGATGATCGCCGCTTCATAGGCACGGTCCATCGTGAGGTAGGGATGCTCCCAGTCGCCGAAAATCCCGAGGCGCTTGAATTGCTCACGCTGAATCTCTACGTAGCGTTGCGCAAACGCCTGCGCCTTCCGACGGAACTCCACGCGATCCACATCATGTTTGGTCTTGCCCAATTCCTTGAAGAGCTGGTGTTCGATGGGCATCCCGTGGCAGTCCCAACCGGGGACATAGGGCGCGCGCGCGCCGCGCATCGTCTGGAATTTGACGATGATGTCTTTGAGGGTTTTGTTCAGGACGTGGCCGATGTGGATGTCGCCGTTCGCGTACGGCGGGCCGTCGTGGAGGATGTAGGCGCGTTCGGCGGGACGTCCCTGGAGCCGTTGATAGAGCTGGAGCTGCTCCCACTGTTTGAGCCGCTCCGGCTCTCGCGAAGGCCCCTCCGCCTTCATCGGGAAATCGGTCTTCGGCAAATTCAGCGTCG
>CAZWYX010000036.1:0-12695 GCA_964638485.1 uncultured Planctomycetales bacterium
GGACGCGCGCATGGCTCCACGCTGGGGTAGGCGTCACCTCGGCTCTCGCGACGTTCTGGAGGGACATGGTGTTAGGTGATGGGCGCTACGACTGAGCTGCAGTATCGGTGCCCGGTGGATTGGAACCCAGTTTTTTACACCCGACTGGATCCTGGCCAATCGGAGGGAGACACTTTTGGGTGCCGCTGGTGGCGTTACTTGTGGCATTACTCGAGCACGGACTCAGCACCGCCTGCGTGGGCTGGAGCACGACCCGTGTTACCATCGGTGAGGTATAGGGTTGTTTGGTCATTTCAGGGCTCCCTTCGTAGTTAGAGAAATGCACGATTGCACGTAGCGTTGAACGGCCTGCACGATGGTTGTAGCCCGCTCAAGATCTCCGTGTGCAGCATCCACATCTACCGTGAGACTATAGCCGTAATCTCCAAGTTCCCGGTTTTTCCGCAGGCGTTGCACGTCATCACTAAAGGCGGCGGGGAACACGCCTGACTTGATGAATTGTTGAGAAAATCCACTAATGACGCCGGCGTGTTTCCCAAACGTCATCCCTTTCGTCAGGAGCGCCGCCTGCATCATATGGAAGACGGCGTAGTACGCTTTGGAAGAGGCGAAGTCGTGCTCGCCTTCTGCCAGGTGCCTCCGCGCCGCCTTGAGCGCTCGCTCGGCTTTCGCGACCATCGCGCACAATTGCGTCGCCAGGGCTTCCTGTGAATTCACAGGACCTGACCTTCCTTCTGCGCGTTGATGAGAAACGGCTCAAACTGCAACCGTGGCAAATCGGCTTCCCGCAGCGGCACACAGGAAATGACGATCCCCTCCTCCAAGAGGTAGCGACCCGCCAATTGATCCAGTGTAGCCTCCAGGGTGGGCGTCACGTCGTCAAAGATCGCCAGGCAATCGTAGTCGGAAATTTCCGTTGCATCCCCGCGGGCACGCGAGCCGAACAGGATGACCTTGCGCAGGTGGGTGCCGCAGCACCGGCGCAATTCATCGTACCAACGATTCAACGCAGGTGTGCTTGCCATTCCTTACCACTCAGCTTCGCTCAGTTGTGCCATGAGTTTATGGTACCATACGTGGGCGCTTTCGGGGTCACAACTTCATGTTGGTTTCGATGAACGGTTGCCGTGGTCTGAGACGGTGTCCAGCAAATTGATGCACCGTGGTGAGCCACCGCAGCACATCGTCAAAGGACATGCGCGAAGCAATCTCTGGAATGACGTCACGAAGGGAACGAGGCAGTAGGTCTTGTTCCATCCGCTGCGCTTCTTCGCGAGCAATCGTACGGAGTCGCTCCCAGTTATTCTTATTGAGCTGATTCATAGCATGGGGTCATCTTACCACACTTGTGGCGTTCTGCGAAGCGGCACTGCGCATGTACTCCAACACGCTCGGATCCTTCACAAAGGCTAGCCGCGCGACAGGCACGGTCGCCAGCAGCCGCTCGCACCACCCCAGCGCCGACTTGACTTCGGCGTGGTCTCGGCTAAGCAAGAAAAGCTGCGGATATAGCAGGGCCAGCGCTTCGCTGGGTGTGACCGGCTCAAGTGCGTGTCGAGCAGCGTGCTGAAGGAAGTAGAGTGTTTCAACTTCCACCGGGCCAGGCGATCCACTCCACGCCATCCCCGGCCACGGCGTGCCGTAGGCGAGCAAGCGATCGCCGTCGAGCTGGAGCACCACACGCTCATCACTCAACACCGTCAGCCCTTCGGCCTGATACCAGCGAGCGAGCGTACTCTTCCCTGTGCCGGAGGCTCCGACGAACGCGCGGCCCACACCCTGATCGTCCACCGCCAACGCATGCACCATGTACGCCTGCCGTTGCGCCCAGCGGGCCATGAGGAGGAGCTGGCCCAACGGTTCCATGAGCCGTCCGAGGGAAGCGCCTTCTCGCTCAATCCACACCGATCCTTCGGTCAGCGTCTCATTCATCAGAGCCCAATGGATGCGCGGGTGCGGCTCACGCGCGTCAAAGACTTCGTAGAGCATCCCCTCCGCTGTACCCCAAATGCGCCAGTCGGGAAAAGCGTCTACGAGTAGCTGACCGGGCGGTGGCTGGGGTTCCCCCTGAGCCATCTCGAGTCTGATGTCCGCTGGCCCATCATCGAGGAATGGCGCATAGAGGGAAAATGCCCCTGCGTTCTCCTCGATCCCCTCGAGTTGCATTCGTACATCGCCGATCTTCAGCGGTGTCATACGGGAGCTGGCGCTGTCCATCCGGTATACGCCTTCGCGCGCGCGTAGGCGGTGTGGCACAAATCGGGTACCGGTTGCTCTACGTCGCCATCAGGGGTCTCTGCCCACGCGGCGGCGGGCATCTTGTCACAGAAGGTGTGGACGCGGCACGTGCGGCACGGTGAATCCGAGGTGTAGCGCGCGTTGTGAATCTGCGTAAAACACAGCTCTACGGCTTCCGCCACGGAATGATCCCGTACACTGATCCGCGGCTCCTTAAACCACGTGCACGCGCTCAACAATCCCCACGCGTTGATGTGGACCGACCAGCCGCCGCAGCCGCAGCGGTAGAGCCTGTCCGAACGGGGTGGCGTCAGGCGTCCTGCGGCATCGGCTGGCGTTGCGTCTAAGGTCTGACGTCTGACGTTGGACGATACGCTTTCTCGCTGCCGCTGAACGTTGGACGCTCGACGAACGTCTGGCAGAGGCGGTCTCTCATCACAACAGCGGTCCTCGTCGAGCTGGCCCTGTTCAATCGCCACGATCGCTTCCGGCGTGAGACGATAGGTGGTGGGCACAAGATCGCCATTGAGCCGTGGATAGATCGTGCCGTTCACCTGGAACTCCGCTCCCAGCGATTCAACGAACGTCTCGATCTGCGCCAGCTCCTGGCGATTGATCGTCATCGCCTTCGTCTTGATCCGGTAGCCGATCCCCCGTGCCTGCAGCCGATGCATCCCCTCACAGAATTTAACAAAGGAACCGGGCACTTGGGTCACCGCATCGAACGTCTCCGGTGTGGCGCCGTGGCAGCTAATCTCAAGTTTGAAGGGCGGGTGCTCGGCGAGAAAATTGGCGAGGTCTTCCGTAATCGTCGTCGCGTTGCTCAGGAGTGTCACGATAAATCCTCGCGCTTTCGCCGCGAGGTAGAGCGTGCGAAAATCCTTGCGCACAAACACCTCGCCCCCGGTCATCGCCAACCAGAGGACACCAACGTCGCGCAGCTCATCGAGGATGCGCTCCCACTCCTCGACGGCGAGTTCGCGCTTGATGAGGTGGGGCTGGTTGTAGCAGTCGGTGTAGCAGTGGACGCAGTGGAGATTGCAGCCGTAGGTCAGCTCGATCTGGGCATTGGTGATGCGTCGCTCACGTGAGGCATCGGTGTGGATGCGGGCACTGAAGTCGCGATAGGATTCGTCGTGCGTCGTGCGTCTGGCGGCATCGGTGGGCGTTACGTCTTGCGTGTGACGTCGGACGTTGAACGCCTGACGATACGCCTCTCGTTGCCGCTGGACGCTGGGCGCTGGACGCTCCTCAAGCATGTGCGCTTTCCAGCCTTGTCACCTGCACGCCACGTTTCTTGGGGCAGGGAAACGTCGGCAGCACGTCATAAAATCCTTCGTGGAACGAGCCGTGCCGCAAATCGTAACTGGCGCGGCGGTTTTGCGAGCAGAGTTGGAGTTGCCCGTAGGCGTCAATGTGGAACTTGAAGCGTTCAGAGCCGCAATGCTTCTCGCGCGATTGATCTTCCAGGTGCTCTTCCCACGCACTCCCCGCGTGTGACTCGATGGCGTGCAGCTCCTCGTCCGACAACTGAAATTGGAACGGATCTTCTGCCCCATTCAACCGCGGCCGCATCCATTCCCCAAACTGGTAGTGGATGCCTTGCGCCTCAGCCCATTCACGCATCGCGAGAATTTCATGTTGATTGACCGTCATGGCCGGTGTTTTCAGGACCAGCGGGAGCTGCCGCGCTTGGAGCAATCGGATCCCGCGCAGGCACGCGTCGTAGGACCCGCGGCGTTGGGTCGTGCCTTCGTAGGTGTCTTGGGTCATCCCGTAGAGGCTGATTTCAATGCGATGCGGGGGCTGCTGCACCCACACATCAGCCAGCGCATCGGTCACGAGGGTCCCATTGGTAAAGACGGTGAGGAGGAAGCCGTGCGCTTTGGCCGCCAGATAAATCGCACGAAAATCAGGGCGGGCGAGCGGCTCGCCACCGGTCAGACAGAGATAGAGGCATCCGGCATCGGCCACTTGCGGCATGAGGCGCAGGATCTCCTGCGTCGTGAGTTCTTGCCGAATGTGCTCGGGGGCGTTGAAGGGATCGGTGTAGCACATCACGCATTTGAGGTTACACCGACAGGTCAGTTCCCACTGACCGAAGAGCGGGACGCGCTGGTGTCCGACGCGTTCGAGGAGCGTCGTTTCCCACCGTTCCCCGGTGCACTCGTCAGGCCACTGGTGTGATCGCGCCGATGGACGCAAGCTGATTGAGGAGCTCCAACATATCCTGTTCGGCTTGTGCTGATGTTACCTCAAACTGCTCGATGAGCCGATCACGCACCACCGCCACCGGCGTTGTCTCGGAGAGTTGATCCCAGATGAACCCCCCAGTGCCGTTGAGGACAAAGAGGCTGTCGGGTTGTCCAGGCGTCCGACGCAGGGGCACCAAGATATGTTCCCCAGCGATCTTGCGCGGGACGAAGTCCTGATTCTTCGCATAGCAGACGGTGAGCGGTTGCATGGGAGGGGCTCCTTCAGTGATTCCGGCTCTACAATAATCCTCGCCAGCAGCAGTGTCAAGGAGATTTGGCGGATGCGCGCAGGGTGTGGGCAACGGTCGTCCCGATGGCTGCGGGTGATGGAATCACGGTAATCCCCACTGCCTTGAAGGCGGCTATCTTCTCGGCGGCGGTCCCATGGCCGCCGGCGATGACCGCGCCGGCATGGCCCATGCGTTTGCCAGGCGGCGCGGCGCGTCCCGCGATAAAGGCGAAGACTGGTTTCGTCACGGCGGTCTTCACGAACTGCGCCGCTTCTTCTTCGGCGGTCCCGCCGATCTCGCCGATCAGCACGATGGCGTCCGTTGCCGCATCCTCCTGAAACAGTTGGAGCGCCTCGACAAAACTGGTTCCCACAATCGGATCGCCGCCGATGCCCATGCAGGTGGATTGCCCCACGCCGGCTTGCGTGAGCTGCCACACCGCGTCGTAGGTGAGCGTGCCACTGCGCGAAATGACTCCCACCCGCCCTGGTTTATGGATGTAGCCGGGCATGATCCCAATTTTGCAGGCGCCCGGTGTGATGATCCCGGGACAGTTGGGGCCGATGAGGCGCGTCGTCGTCCCCGCGAGCCGCTGGCGCACGCGGATCATGTCCAGCGTCGGGGTGCCCTCGGTAATCACGACGACCAGTGCCAGCTGCGCCTCAATCGCTTCGGTGATCGCGTGAAGGGCGAACGGCGCAGGGACAAAGATGACCGAGGCGGTCGCCCCTGTTGTCTCCACTGCTTCACGCACCGTGTTAAAGACGGGAACGCCCTCGATCCGTTGCCCGTGTTTGCCAGGAGTCACACCCGCCACGAGTTTGGTGCCGTACTCCAGCATCTGCTTCGTGTGGAAACTGCCGGCGTGGCCAGTGATCCCCTGGCAGAGCACTTTGGTGGATGCCTCAACCACAATGCTCATGCGTGATCGGCGAGTTGGACGGCAAGGCGCGCCGCCTCATCAAATGAGGGTGCGGTCGTCAGCGGTAAGCGTGCCCCCTGACTGCGCAGCAACTGGCGGCCTTCCTCCACCCGCGTGCCTTCCAATCGCACGACCAGCGGGACGCGCACCTGCACGCCCTGCGTCGCATCGAGGAGCCCACGAGCGACCACATCGCACTGCATGATCCCGCCGAAGATGTTGACGAGGACCGCCTTGACCCGCTGATCTTGTAACAGCAACTGGAACGCGCGGGTCACCTGCTCGACGTTGGCCCCACCGCCGACGTCTAAGAAGTTCGCTGGTCGCCCGCCGTGGAGCAGCAGAATGTCGTTCGTCGCCATCGCCAGCCCTGCGCCGTTGACGAGACAGCCGATGTTGCCGTCGAGGCCAACGTAGGAGATGCCGCGCTGCTGCGCCTCGACTTCGAGCGGAGGGTCTTGCTGGGGATCGCGCCAGGCCGCCAACTCTGGATGACGGAAGAGTGCGTTGTCGTCGAGGGCGACTTTCGCGTCCACCGCGACCAGCTGGCCATCGCGCGTCTCCGCCAAGGGATTGATCTCGATGAGTGAGGCCTCGGCCTCGTGGAAGAGCCGCCACATGCCGGCCATGATGTGCTCGGCAGACGGCACGAGTGCCTGCGGGAGCTGCAAATGCGCCGTGAGTGGTCGCGTGCAGTCGCTCGTGAGCGGTTGGTCGAGGGGGTGGGAGCGCGTCAGGAGCGCTCGGGAATCACTGCTGGCCAGTTCCTCAATCGCGATGCCGCCCTGCGCACTGGCGACAAACACCGGCGTGGCCTGGGAGCGGTCCACCGTCAGCGCCAGATAATGCTCGCAGCGAATGGCGGTGGACGCTTCGACCAGCAACTGTTTCACAGGGCGACCCATCGGGCCGGTCTGCGGTGTCACCAGCCGCTGGCCCAGCCAGCGTCGGGCGAAGGCCTCAACTTCATTGCCTGCGGTGGTGAGGAGAATACCGCCGGCCTTCCCGCGTCCTCCGGCGTGGACTTGGACTTTCACGGTGACCGACCGCTGGCCCAGTTCACGCCACGCTGCTTTCGCTTGGGCAGGCGTCGTCACCGCACGCCCCTGACCGACAGGAATGTGGTAGCGACGGAACAGCGCTTTCGCCTGATACTCGTGCAAGTGCACGTGAAGGAATGACCGGTTACGACGGTTTCCGTTTGTCGAGCGGAACGAACTTGAGGCCGCGCGGACCCGTGTACTGGGCGAGCGGCCGGATGAGGCGATTGTCGGCGTACTGCTCGAGGATGTGCGCGGACCACCCCGCGATGCGCGCACACGCAAACATCGTGGTGAAGCAATCCACCGGAATGCCGACGTAGTAGAGGAGCGAGGCAGAGTAGAAATCCACGTTGATGTAGAGCTGCTTGGCCGCGTAGACGGCGCGTTGGAGCTGCTCGGAAATCCGGTGCCACTTGAGTTCCCCGACGGCTTCCCCGAGCTGCCGGGAGATCTCTTTGAGGTGTTTGGCGCGTGGGTCTTCTCCTGTGTAGACGCGATGCCCGAAACCCATGAACCGTCCTTTTTCTTCCATCATCCGTGCCACGTACGCGTCAATCATATCCGGGGAGCCAATCTCGATGAGCATCTCCATGGCCTTGCGATTGGCCGAGCCGTGGAGGTCGCCTTTCAGCGTCCCGATGGCGGAGGTGACGGCCGAGTAGAAATCTGACTTGGTGCCGACGGTGGTGCGCGCGGCGAACGTGGAGGCGTTGAAGCTGTGCTCCGCCAGGAGCGTAAAATAGGTATCGAGCCCTCGCACCGCCAGCTCCGTGGGCGCTTTGCCGTGGAGCATGTAGAGGAAGTTCTCGACGTGGCCCATCTCCTCGTGCGGCTGGATGAGGGGTTGCTTCTTGCGGAAGCGATCGAAGGTCGCCACGATGGTGGGCATTTTGGCGATGCTGCGGATCGCCTTCTCCCGGTTCGCCGCGAGACTCTCCTCCTCCGCGTGGGGATCGTACAGCCCGAGCATCGAGACGACGGTGCGGAGGACCGCCATCGGCTGCGCGTCTTTGGGAAACGTCTGCATCTCGTTGATGATGTCGGGCTCGAGCGTCCGATGGCTGGCGAACTCATGCGACCACTCGCTCAACTCCAGCCGCGTGGGCAAGTCGCCGAAGAGGAGCAGATACACGATCTCTTCGTAGCTCACGCGCCCCGCGAGCTCATCAATGTTGTAGCCGCGATAGATCAGCTCGCATTGCGCGCCGTTCACATCGCTGATCGTTGTCTCAGCCGCAATGATCCCTGCCAATCCTTTGTGGAGGGAAGCGCCAGTCGCAGTGGTTGGCGTCGGGTGTGTGGGTTCAGGAGATTGCGCTGTCATCTTAGCACCGTTCCCAGTATGCCATCTACGGCGACCGCTGTCAACTCGGTGCGTGCCCCCGCGTCCCCGCGAGGAAAGCGCGCGTGCCGCCCACGAAGAGGACGGCGTAGATCGCGAGATACACCAGCCACAGGAGTGGTTGCGCGCGCGTCGTCAGGGTCACCTCCAGGAGCAGCGCAAAGACCGTCGGTGGCCCGACGGCAAACACGGCGATGCGCACGAGGTCCGGATACGCGCCACGCACCCGGTCCCACAGGACACAGTACGCCACCCCACTCCACAAGAGCGCCTGCAGCCATTTCGCCACGAGGTGGTAGAGGACGAGGAGCACGGGCAACAGGCCGCAGAACCACCACGTGAGCCGCCGCACCCCCTGCGCTAAGAAGGCGTCGTCAATGACGAGGTCATCCATCTCGTGAAAGGGAAACGTGCGCGTCTTGGCACGATCGCCCACCGTCATGGCCGTGGGCGTGATCAGGACGCGCAGGTCTCCAAGATCGGGGCTGACCGTGGATGACTGTGTGCGATCTAGGGTGACGACGATGTGCCCAACGCCTGGCGTGTCCAAGCGTTCCAGGCGGAAGGGGCTGTCGCCAGGAAACGAGGCTGTGCCATCGCTGATGGTGATCGTCGGCAGTTGCTGCAGCCAGTCACCGAGCTCGTGCATCTGCCGCCAGAAGAGTCGTCCGATCGCCAGAGACAGGATCACACTCGTCATCACGACCAGCGTGATCACGTAGTGCCACACCTCCCGCCACGATGCTCTCGCGAGCAACGGATAGGCCTGGAAGTTCGAGGCACACGCCCACAGCGTGCCGATGACGTGGCGCATTAGAGTCCTAAGATCTTCATGCCCGCCTGCACCTGGGCCGCAGACCGGTGCAGGGCGGCGCGTTCGTCAGGCGTGAGCTCTAACTCGACGATGCGCTGGATGCCACGCCGTCCTAAGGCGACCGGCACACCAAGAAAGACACCGCGCAGGCCATACTCACCCTCGAGGGAGACGGAGCATGGATAGATCGCACCTGTGTCACGCACGATCGCCTCGACCATCACCGCCACCGAGGCGCCCGGCGCAGCGAAGGCGCTGCCCTGCTTGAGGAGCCGGACGATCTCAGCGCCGCCATCACGGGTGCGCTGGAGGAGGTGTTCGAGTGGCGCGCGATCCACGCGTTGCGTCAACGGCTGCCCTGCCACCGTCGTGTACCGCAGGAGCGGCACCATCTCGTCACCGTGGCTGCCCAGGACCATCGCGGCGATGTGGCTCGCGGGCACACGCAGGTGTTGTGAGACGAAGTGGCACAAACGCGCAGAATCGAGGATGCCGGCCATCCCGATGACACGCTCACGTGGGAAGCCCGACACGTGAGCGGCGAGCGCCGTCATCACGTCGAGCGGATTCGTGACGATGATCAAGATGGCGTGAGGTGCGACGCGCTGGATCGTCTCGACGACGGGCCGCACGATGTTCGCATTCGCTGTCAGCAGATCCTCGCGCGACATCCCTGGCGTGCGCGGGAGGCCTGCGGTGATGACGACGACGGCACTGTCTCGCACGGCGGCGAGATCGGTTGAGCCAGTGATCGTGACGTCGAACCCTTCGAGCGGGCCGGCCTGCTGCAGGTCGAGCGCCTTGCCCGCGGCTAACCCCTCGACGACGTCCACGAGGATGAGATCCGCCAGGTTACGTTTCGCCAGCCACAGCGCGGTCGTGGCTCCCACTTGCCCCGCACCGACAATCGCGACCTGCGGCTTCGTCACGGCTCCTCGAGATAGGGGCGCAGGGCTTGCACGAAGTCTTCCTTCGAGTACGGGCCATCGAAGCGCTCGAGGATCGCCCCGTCGCGATCGAGGAGAAAGGAGGTGGGAATGCCCACGACGCGAAATCGGCGCGCCGCCTCGTAGGTGCCCAGCCAGATCGGGTAGGTCACGTCGTACCGTTCGATAAACGGCTGCACCGCGCGTCGGCCTCCGACGTCGAGCGACACGCCGATGACCACCACGCCGCGAGCTTTGAACGCCTCATAGAGGTCCACGAGATCGGGAATTTCGTCGCGGCACGGCGGGCACCAGGTCGCCCAGAAGTTGAGGAGGACCAGACGCCCACGCCATTCCTCGAGTGTGTGCGGTTGTCCGTTCACATCCGTGAAGTGACTCGATGGCGCCTGGCGCGTCGTCGGAGAGGCCTCGGGCGCCTCCGACCGCCCACAGCCAGACACCACGAGGAGACACCACGTCAGGAGCAGCCACCGGTGCGTGGTGTGCCGGGATGTCCTCATCGCGGTGCAGGAAACAGCGCCGCCAGATAGCCGGTCAAGCGCGCAAAGAGGTCGGTCGCGATCAAGAGCCCGACGACGATCAGAAAGCTCCCGCTGACGATGGAGACCACGCGCGCGTGCTGGCGCATCCACTGCGCCGTCACCAGAAACCGATCCAGGAGCAGTGCGGCGATGAGGAAGGGCATCCCCAACCCCAACGAGTAAATCGCCAGCAGCATCACGCCTTGCTGGACCGACGCGCTGCTCGACGCGTGCAGGAGAATCGCGGCCAAAATCGGTCCGATGCAGGGCGACCACCCCAGCGCAAACACCATCCCGACGAGGAACGAGCCACAGATCCCCCACGGTTTGGCCGTGAGTTGCCAGCGACGCTCGCGGTCCACGACCGGCAGCTTCAGCCATCCCAGCTCATGGAGGCCGAACGCAATGATCAGCGCGCCACCAATCTTGCGCAGCGCAAATTGCGCCTCGCCCAACCACTGCCCCAGCACGGTGGCGGAGGCGCCCAGCAACACAAAAATCAGGCCAAAGCCGATGACGAAACCGATAGCCGGTACAATGGATGCCACCCACGCGTGCCACGATCGGTCAGCCGCCGTCAATTCCTCCAACGAGCGGCCGGTGATGAAGCTCACATACGACGGAATCAAGGGCCACACGCACGGCGAGGCGATGGAGAGGAGCCCCGCGGTAAAGGCGGTGATGTACGAGACTGATTCCACCTACGGCGACCTCAGGCGGGCGAGTTGCGTCAGGACGTGGTGACGAATCGTCTTCGGCAGCGGCAGGGGTCGGAGGAGTCGCCCGCGTGTTATGAGCGGTTGGAGGAGCGGCTCGGGTGTCGTCCGACACGCACACAGGGCTGTCGTGGGACGCTGGCCCGTCGGCCGCAGCACCGTGGCCAGACACCTCAGACAGCGATACACCTGCTTGATCCCTGAGAGCTTGCCACGCTTGGCGCACGGTTTGCCTTCCACCGCGACGATATCCAGGGCGAAATCCAGCACCGGTGCGTTGCTGATCGCCGTCCCCACCCCAAACCCATCCGCCAGGGAAGTGAGCTGATGAATGGTGTCTTCGTTGATCCCGCCGCTGACGAGGAGCTGGACATGACGGAAGCCGCGCAGGTCCAGTTCCCACCGTACTTCCCGCAGCAGTTGCAGAAAATCGCCGCGTCGAGAGGCCGGCGTATCCAACCGCACGCCGAAGAGGTGCTTCCCTAAGGCCTTCGCGCACTGGACCGCCTCTGCGGGTTCGTCACCCAACGTATCCACCAACGCGACGCGTTTGACCTTCGGTTCAATCACGCGGTGAAACGCCTTCAGCGCGGTGGTGGCATCGCCGGCCAGCAAAATGAGCGCGTGCGGCACCGTGCCCATCGGTTCGACCTGTAAATGCTCTGCGGCAGCGACGGTCGCGACGCCATCGCAGCCACCGAGGTAGGCGCTGCGTTCAACCATAGGGGCGAGCGCTGGATGGATGCGACGTGCGCCAAAACTGATGAGGAGTTTGCGGCCTGCCGCTTGACGACACCGCGCCGCCTTCGTCGCAATGCCTGAGGCCTGGCAGAGAAAGCCCAGGAGCGCGGTCTCGTAGATGCCGAAATCCAGGTAGCGACCTTCCAGCACGAGCGTGGGCTGGTGGGGACCGAAGATCGTGCCTTCGGGCATCGCCCAGACCGTCAGGCGCGGGACGCGGCGCAAGAGCTCCACCGCTTCTTCGAGTCCAGCGAACACACCCCACGGGTCGGGAGACGGAAACGATTTCACCACGAACTCCGCCGTGACCCGCTGCCGCTTCTGGAGCGCGCGGAGGATCTCCCGCGCCCGCAGCAAGTAGACATCGGCTACCCGGCCCTGACTGATCTCCTCAAACGTGGCGGTGTGCATAGGGAAAGCCTGATTTTACCTTGACGACGCCGCCGTGTCAAATCGCCCGACGGGGCGCGTTACGCGGCCCAATCCTCCGGCGTCACGTCGTCATAGCGGCGGGCGTGGCCGCGCTCGAGGAGCCGGTTGTTGAGGAAGACTTCCGGGCCGGCGGCGGGGGTGAGGTAGACATCGGAGAGATACCGGTCCCATTTGTCCGGTTTGGTGGTGGCGATCACCAGACGCTTGGCCTCGCGCACGAGAGTTTGCACGTAGCGTGTGGCCGCCTCCCCGCCGGAGGTGCCGCGCTCCGGGCAATCAATCCCGCGCAGCCGCAGCTTTTCTTTCCGCCAATCAGTCGGCGTGAGGTGAATCACCATCCACAGCGTGTCCCCGTCCACGACGCGCACCACGTTGGCCTCGTACGTGTAGAGATCTTTCGCCGTGGCCTCCGGCACGCGCGTCAGCGTCCCGTCGCTCGCGCGCCGCACGATCTGCCCGTCGCTGAGCCGCCGCAACTCCGCCTCGGTCAGCGG
>CAZWYX010000037.1:0-12633 GCA_964638485.1 uncultured Planctomycetales bacterium
ACCCCGACGGGTGGCGGCCGGAGGGCTCCCCACCGAGGAGCGGAGTTGTCGGGCGAAGTCCCGACCGAGCACCGCAGGTGGGGAAACCGGCCGACAGGACCCGTCGGGGGAGCGCAGGGCGCCAACTCCTGCCTGGCGCGCCACTTTCGTTGAGCGTCCAGCGTCTGGCGGCAACGAGAGGCGTATCGTCCTACGTTGGACGTCAGACGTTACAGACGAAACGCCTCTTCGCGGGACGCCGTACGCTTCACGTTGAACCACTCAAGAGGCCCGGTGTCAGAGCAGCCTCGTTGTCAAGTATGCCCCAGAGAATTACTATTTGTCAATAGTTTTCTTCGAAAAGTAAATAATTTTCATGATTGATGTAACTTAAATAAATATAATATGTAACATACTATACATCCTATAAATTAATTACCTTTTGTAAATAAATTTGACAAATTGAAATATATGTGGTATGGTTGCAGAAGCTCTCCGAAAACGCACACCCTGCGTAAGCAGGGGCCGCAAAGCCAGGGGTCCTTCTTCGCTCTGCATCGCTTCAGCGACGCAGCGCTTCGCAGGATGGCTGGGCTACCGAAGGGGCCAACCCCACGATCCTGTGGGCAAGGAGGTCCCGATGGACACACGACACCCCGAGTTCAGACACGCGCTGCTACGAATGCTGCGCGCCGGCACGTTGCAAGCCAGTCTTGGCTGCACCAACGGCGAGTGCGCGCAAGTCGAGTTCCAGCGGCAGCGAACCTACCACGTGCACTTGACCCCGCGCCATGCGGTCCTGCGCGAGCGGGAGGTCGAGGTGGTGCGCCGCCACGCCAACGGCCGCTGGCGCGCGATGCGCCCGATCGTGGTGCACCGCGACCAGCTCGTCTTCGACCGCGCCACCGGCCAGCTCATCTCGACGCCGAGCGCGTTGCACGACAAGAAACGCTGCGTCACCGAAACGACCCGCTAAGTGGCCCTGACATCCTCTGACGTGAGGCGCACAGCGCTCCATGCTCAGCCTCAGCGGTGGCGAGGGCTGGTGGCCTGCCTCTGCGCCAGCGTGGTGGTGGCCAGTTGTGCTGGGCCGCAGCCGCTGGTGCGGCAGGAGTGGCGCACGCAGCCACGGCAGCGTCTCGGTGTCGTGCCACTCTTCTACGAAGTGCAGACGCATGCCACGATGCCGCAGCACATCCAAGCGTTTCAGCAGGAAACGGCGCAACGCTACGGCCAGTTGACGCATCTCGTCCAGGCACTGCTCCGCGACAAGTCGTTTACGCTCCTCAATCAACCGCAAGTCTACCAAGTCCTGGTGCAGCACGGCACCCTCGATGACACACGCCGTTCCAGCCTGGACTTCGCCATCAACAGTCTGGTAGACGCGAACATCCTCGTCGCCAACCGGCTCTACAATGGTGTGGGGCCACCGCTGGCGGTGAGCGTGGGCGAGTCCGTGCGTGCCCTGCCGCAGGTGCTGGGGGTCGAGCCTGAGGCGTGGCTCTGGCTGATCATTACCGGCAGCAAGGAGCGCACTGGCAGTTACGCGAAACGGATGGGCCTGCAGACGCTGTGGGCGGTGGTGACGCTGGTGGCGACGTTAGGCTTCGCGATGCTGGTGCCGAATCCGCAGCGCGGCCACCACTTCATCGCCAGCGCGTTAGTGGTGGAACCCACCACCGGTGAGGTGCTCTGGTGGAACCGCCTCACCTCCTCCGGCGATCCGCTCGATGTCAACGGCGACGTCCGCAGCGTGCTGGCGAGCATTCTGAAAGAGTTAGCTCCGTGAGAAGAGGAGGCGGCCTCAACTGGGCAGCAACGGCTAACGGATACACCCAGGCTCTTCAAGAAGCACTTACCAGGAGGACTATTTCATGAATCACCCGCGCCACCGGCCAGCTCATCTCGATGCCGAAGGCCCGCAAGAAAATATGTGCTACACAGACGGCCGGTTAAGCTACACTGAAGTGTCCCCATATGAGGCACAGAGATGTGAGCGCTCAGCCGCCTACCGCCCAAGGGCTGCTTGCCTGCGTGGGCAGTGTCCTGCTCCTCGCTGGTTGTGTGACGACGGCGCCGCAGGTGACGTCCGGCTGGTTTCAGCATGCGTCGCTGATGCAGGCGCGTGCAGGATTGGATTTGTTCTATTGGGATCCGGCGTTCCGTCCCCAAGAGTATGAGGCGTTGCTGGTCACCAAGCCGGAGCTGCCGACGCCGCGGCCGCGCCATTTCTACCTGCGCCATCTGGACGAGGAGTTCCAGCAGCGGCTCCGGGAACATGTCCAGGTCCTGCGCCTCGTGCCGCAGGTGACGACGGACCCGGCGGAGGTCGCGGCCCACGCGCGGGTGCTGGTGCTCGACACCCAGTTCACGGAACTCACGCACGGCGATCAGGTGCAACGGTGGTGGTTTGGCGAGTTCGGAGCCGGCAACACCTTCATCGAACTGCGCGGACGACTCATTGACCCAGCGATGGGAACGTCCTTCGTGGAATTTGCCGACCGACGGCGTGGCGCAGCGGTACTGGATATCATGGGCGGCGATTCGGAACAGTTGATCCGCGAAGATCTGCGCGGGATCCTAGACGATCTCACCCAGACTCTGCGCGCGGCCCATCACGAAACGACAGGAGGAGTCACACCATGACGTACCTACAGGACCGACGAGGCCTACTGAGCCCGCGCTTGATGTGGTTGCTGCTCGCCGCGTTGCTGAGCTCCAGCTGTGCCCATGCGCTGGATATCAAAAACATCAGTCTCTACAAACCGGCCTTCATCAGCTCGCGTGTCGAAGACATCGCGGTCGGCCTGACCGCCTCGACGACCACGCCGGAAGAGGAGCGGCTCGTGCTCGCCATCGCCAATACCTTGAAACGCGATGGCTTCAAGGTCACCTACCCCTTCTTTCCACGCAAGGAGCACCTCCAGGCGGTGGACTTCACGGTTAAGCTGTCTACGTCAAGTGAGTTCCGTGGCAGCGGGTGGAATTTCCTGATTAACTGGCCGGGGTTTCTGATCTGGACGCCGGCGTGGCACGGGTACAACTATCGCGTCCTCTTGGGATTCGACGCTGACATGATGGATACGTTCACCGGCGAGCGACTGCCGCGGCTTTCCGTGCCCATGGATTTAAACATTCGCCACGCCGACATGGGCAGGACATGGACAGAAGCTGGTGGTTGGGTCGGGGGGTATACTGTCATCGCCTTCATCGGCGGGATTGTCTTTACGCGATATGATGAGGACATCACGCCGCTGATCCTGGATGCGGTGGAGCGTAAAGTCAGCGACTATGTCTCCAGCAAGATTGCGTTGGTGCTCGCGAGCGCCTATACCCAGCGACCGCCTCCGCCACCGCCTCCTACACCAACAGAGCCGCTGGCACCGCCAGCCTCAGAGATGGCTCCTCCCGCTCCAGCGCCGATGCCTGCCACATCTGAGGTGGCTCCTCCCACGGCGCCACCGCCATCTCAGTTGCCACTGCCGCAGGTGTCGGTGACTTCACCGGCGGCTCCTCCGACGGAGGAGTCCACGTCTGCTGAAGTCCAGCCCGCGCCATCGCAACCGCCTGCCTCCGCTCGACCGAGCTATTCGCTGCCGCCACCGACGCCATCGTCACCGCCAGCGGAGTAAGGACCTCATGCGGAGCGGTGCGCCGTGAAACGGTTCCTGGCGCTGTGGTTGGCGAGCGGGCTCGCGATCGGCTGTGCGACGACGACACCGTATGTCGGCTACGGGCCGCATCCACAACTCACGCGTGGCGCTGCCGTCCCACCGATTGACGTCCTCGGTAACGTCCTGTCGTTGCCGGGCAAACTCATCCTGTGGGATTGGGACTTTAACCGCCACGCGATCTCCGAGGCGACGGAGACCACGCTCATCACGTATCTCGAGGCGAAGCGGCTCCCCGCGTTTGAGGACACGATCTATCGTCTGAACCAGTATGCGCCGTTCGAGGATCTGCGGGCGCTGGTGAAGAACCGCCACGTCGCCTGGCCCTATCGCGTACTCATCGGATTGCCGGTCACGCTCCTCTCTGATGTGCTCCTGCCGGGTCGGGTGTTTCCGTGGGGCGATTACTACAATCCCTACACGAACACCGTCCACCTCTACTCGGATAACCCGACGATCGCGCTGCACGAGGCCGGCCATGCCTACGATTTTGCGAACTTCCCGTACAAGGGCACGTATGCACTGCTGCGCCTGGTGCCGTTGATGGACTTGTATCAAGAAAAAGTCGCGACCGAACACGCCATCAACCATCTGATTGTCCTCGAGGATCGGGAGACGGAATTTCGCGCCTACCGCACGCTCTGGCCAGCGTATGGCACCTACGTCGGGAGCTACGTACCGATGCCGTTGGGATCCATCGCCGGTGCAGCGGTCGGACACATCGCTGGGCGCGTGAAGGCCAAGACGCGGCAACAGTTTTACCAACGAATGGATGCGGCGCTGCAAGCGCCTGAGCGCTACTTCGAAGAGACGACGACTCCTTCACGCGGTCTTGACTGAGATGGAGACGCCGTCGCGGAGTGGCAGAATGGTCGAGAGGAGATGCGGGGTGGTGTAGAGGAGTCGGCCAAACTGTTGGAGGCCCACCGTCTCGGGATCGCGTGTGGGTCGTGTGACCTCGCCAGACCACAGGATGTTATCCGCAATGAACAGTCCGCCGACACGTAGTTTGGGGAGCGCGCGTTGCAAGGCCAGAGGATACCGCTCTTTGTCGGCATCCAAGAAGATGAGGTCAAAGGGTCCTGGCTGCTGCGTGATGAGCTCGACCGCATCACCGATGAGGGTGGTGAGTTTCTGCACCTGCTGTGCCCGCGCAAAATAGTCACGCGCTTGCTGCGCGCGCTCCGCAGTGGTATCCGTCAAGACGACCTGCCCCTCGGCGGGCATGGCGGAGGCGAACCACAAGCCCGAGTAGCCAAACCCCGAGCCCATCTCGAAGATGCGCGTGGCGTTGATCGCTCGCGCCAGCACCGCCAGTAACCGCCCCACCAGCGGCCCCACGATGGGAAACGCCTCTCGCGCAGCGCGCTCCTCCATCTCCTGCAACACCGTCTCACTCGCCGGCGTGAGTTGCTCAAGATAGTTTTGAATGTGTGGATGCACGATCTCACGCATTGGCCGCTCTCCTAGTTGAACCACGCGCTGATGCGCTCGACGATGGTCTCGCCGATCGCGAGCGAGGCGGTGGCCGCCGGTGAGGGCGCGTTGTAGACGTGGAGTGCTCCGTTGGATTCGCGCAGCACAACGTCATCCAGGAGCGAGCCGTCCGTTCCTACCGCCTGTGCCCGCACGCCCGCGGGACTGGGGATGAGATCACTCGCTCGCAGCGACGGCACTAACCGTTGCGCGGCCCGCACAAAGGCCTGCCGGTTCCACGAGCGCAGCCACTCGCCCACGCCCACCGTCCAGTACCGCCGGGCCATCCGCCAGAAACCAGGGTGGGTCACGAAGTCAACGCAATCACGCAAGGAGACGTCGTATCGCGCATAGCCTTCACGCTTGAGGGCCAGGATGGCAGTGGGTCCGACGTGGAGTCCTCCGCTGCGCATCTTGGTGAAGTGGACGCCGAGGAATGGCAGCGCCGGATCAGGGACGGGGTAGACGAGGCCGTTGACCCGCTGACGGCGTTCGGGACGCACAGTGTAGTACTCGCCGCGAAACGGCGCAATCCGCACTGGGGTACGATCACCGGCCACGTACGCGATGCGATCGGCGTGGAGCCCGCCGCAGTTCACCAGGAAACGCGCCTCCTGGCGACCGTGCGTGGTCTGGAGCCACCAGGCAGAGGCGTTCCGTTGGATGCGCGTCACACGCGCAGCGGTCAGGATCGTGCCCTTCGCATCGGTAATGTCCCGCGCCATCGCCTGTGCCACGACGGTAAAATCCACAATCGCGACCTGCGGCAGATACAGCGCTGTGAGCCCGTACACGTACGGCTCGAGTTCCCGCAGACGCTCCGGGCCGATGCGCGTGAGCCCTGGGATACCATGGCTGTGGCCCCGCTCGTAGAGTGCTTCCAGCCGTGGGAGTTCTTCATCAGCGACGGCAACGATGACTTTGCCGACGCGCTGATGCGGAATGCCGCGCGCCTCGCAGAACGCTGTGAGGCGGCGCGCGCCCTCAACACACAGGGTCGCCTTCAGCGAGCCAGGACGGTAGTAGATGCCGGAATGGATGACGCCGCTATTGCGTCCGGTCTGATGCGCGGCCAGGCGGGATTCTTTCTCGAGGAGCAGGAGCCGTCGGTGGGGAAAGCGCTGCATCAGTGCGCGTGCCGTCGCCAGCCCGATGATCCCTCCGCCGACGATGGCCACGTCATACACGGCCACTCCGATGCGTGGGAAGATTAGCTACAGCAGCGCCCGCTGTCGTCTGTGATGAGGGTCTTGAGTTTGGCTTGAAGCTGGGGCGTCAGTTGCACACCGGTGTGGCAGGTCTTGGCGTGCTCAGCCGCTTTCTGCAGGATTTCCTGTTCATTCTGACCGCGAATCTCGGTGTCGCAGTTCACGCCGACGTCGCGGCAGCGCAAGATTTTACCCATGAATCACCTCCTCGTGCATGATCGCGAAGCAGACATTGCGGGGGTTGGATGTTCCGCCACAGCGCGTGGCGGACCCGCCCACCAAACCATCCTGCGTTCTAGAAGAATTGCGGGGGTCGGATTTGAACCGACGACCTCAAGGTTATGCGTCCCACTACAGCTTTCGCTGCTCTGCCTCAGGCAGATTTGTGGTCTGGACTATACCTTCATCCGCCAACGAACTGTGGCGGATGCCCGCCGTCTAGTCTCTACACCTTCCCCCGCCAACGAACTGTGGCGGGGACTTGGCTCGGTGTTACCATGAGGAGAAGGCTTCACCGAATTTGACGGGTTATTGTTCTCAGCCGTTCACCGACTGAGCGGCCCACGTTGAGCCTTGCGAGCTACCAGGCTGCTCCACCCCGCGGTATGAGATCAGACGTATCACAGAACGCCGACAGTTGGTGTGGGTCTTCAGAGAAAGTATAACACGAAGGAATCCCGCCGTCAACCGTGGCGTGTTACGGCGACACCGCGTTGTCGTCTGGGGGTTCGTCGAACTCCAGCAGGATTTCTCCTTGGCGTGTTGAGCGGAATTCCTCACGAGCCACCCGCTCAACGTAGGTGGGGTCGTTGAGCAACCGGGCGCGCTCGTCAGTCAAGGTTACCCGCAACACGTCCAGCCGACTGATTTCCTCATCGGTGTCACGCAGTTGTTGACTCAACCGCCGCGAGGTGACCCATTCCGGTAGGAGTAGCATCCCGAGGAGGAGGCCGCACGTGAGGAGCAAGACCTCCCGCCGGCGGAGACGGGCCAGCGATTTCAGGAGCGTCGCCATGTCGTCCCCGCGTAGAGCGCGCGCCGGCCCAACTGCTCTTCGATGCGCAAGAGTTCGTTATACTTCGCCAGCCGATCGGTGCGTGAGAGTGAGCCCGTCTTAATCTGCCCTGCGTTCGTCGCCACCGCCAAGTGCGCGATCGTCGTATCTTCGGTCTCGCCGGAACGGTGCGAGACGATGGTGCGATAGCCGTGCTGCGTTGCCACGTGCATCGTGGCCAACGTTTCCGTCAGCGTCCCAATTTGGTTGAGTTTGATGAGAATGGCATTCGCCGTGTGCTCCGCAATCCCGCGGCGCAGTCGCTCGACGCGGGTGACGAAGAGGTCGTCCCCGACGAGTTGGCATCGCGTCCCGATGGTGTCCGTCAACCGCCGCCAGCCAGCCCAGTCGTCCTCGGCCAAGCCGTCCTCGATCGAGACGAGCGGGTAGGTGGTCATCCACTGTCGGTAAGTTTCAATGAGCTCGTTCGGCGTGCGGCGTTCGGCGTTCGGTCTCCCCCAGAAGTAGTGGCCACCTTTGTAGAAGGCGCTCGAGGCAACGTCTAACGCCAGCACCATATCTTTGCCGGGTTTCAACCCGGCGCGCTGGATGGCCTCCAGGAGGAGTTCGATCGCGGCTTCATTCGACGGCAGCGACGGGGCGAATCCGCCTTCGTCACCCACGGCGGTCACGAGCCGGCGACTTTTCAGAATCGCCTTGAGTTGGTAAAACGTCTCCGCGCCGTAGCGCAGGGCCTCGCTAAAGCGTTTCGCGCCGATCGGCATGAGCATGAATTCTTGGATGTCGAGATTGTTGTCCGCGTGCAGGCCTCCGTTGATCACGTTCATCTGAGGAATGGGCAGCACGTGGGCCTTGGGACCACCGAGGTAGCGATAGAGGGGTTGCTTCGCGGCGAGCGCAGCGGCTTTCGCGCACGCGAGCGAGACGCCGAGCAATGCGTTCGCGCCGAGGCGCGACTTGTTGGGTGTCCCGTCAAGTGCCACGAGCCGCGCATCAATGGCCTGCTGGTCGGTGGCCTTCGCGCGCCGCAAGGCTGGCGCGATGACCTTCCGCACATGCTCCACCGCCTGGCGCACGCCCTTGCCCAGGTAGCGGCGCGGCTCGCCGTCGCGCAGTTCCAGCGCCTCGTGCTCGCCGGTGGACGCCCCGCTCGGCACAGCGGCTCGGCCGATGAGTCCATTCGCGAGGGCGACGTCCACCTCGATCGTGGGCGTCCCGCGGGAATCCAGGATTTCGCGAGCGGTGATCGAACGGATACGTGCTGGCATCTCTTGCATTATAGCAGGGTTAGGGCAAATTGCAAGGGTGACGCTCCGTCGGAAAGCAGCGATTGACGGGCCGCGCGATATGTGCTAGAGTGTGCTATACTAGAGATGCGACAGGAGCAACGTAACTGATGGCGTGGCGCAAGATTAAGACACACTTCCGGCAACGGTGGGTGTGGTATGTCGGTGGGATCTTCATCGTGCTCACCGTCATCCCCCTCACCATCCTGCTTTTTACCGTGGCCCTGCCGTGGGTTATCTATCCCCGCCTCGACTACTACCAGAAGCTGGGGTACCTCACCCAGTTGAGCCTGGTCCCCTTCTGGTCGGTCATCAGCGGCGGCGTCTTCATCCTGGGTTATTACTGGTTGATGTTTGGCGGCGGGTTCATGAAGTTCTCCAAATCGAAAATCCGCCGCAATCGTGTCAACGTCCGCTGGGACGATGTGATCGGCATGGAGGAAGCCAAGCTCGAGGCGTGGGAAGTGGTCCAACTCCTCAAAGAGCGCGCGCTCTTGAAGCGGATCGGTGGTTCGATCCTCCGCGGCATTCTGCTGATCGGGCCGCCCGGCTGCGGGAAGACGTACCTCGCCAAAGCGATCGCCACCGAAACTGGGGTCCCTTTCCTCTCCATTTCCGGCAGCGAATTCGTGGAGATTTTCGTGGGCGTGGGGCCGAGTCGCGTGCGCAAACTGTTCAAACAGGCGCGGCAGATGGCTGAAGTGGACGGCGGCTGCATCATTTTCATTGATGAGCTGGATGCGGTGGGCCAACAGCGGACGCAGGACTTAGGGTTCGGCGCGCGCTCGGAAGCGAACAACACCGTCAATCAACTGCTGGTGGAACTGGACGGTTTGACCTCGAAAGAATCCAATATTTTAGTCATCGGCGCCACGAACGCCAGCGAGCGTACCCTGGACCAAGCGCTGCTGCGGCCCGGTCGCTTTGACCGCAAGATCTACGTGGATTTTCCCGGCCTGGAGGATCGCGAGAAGCTCTTCGCCTACTACCTCAAGAAAGTGCAGCACGAGGCGACGATTGATGTGGCGCGGCTCGCCCGTCGGACCGTCTGGAAATCGCCGGCTGACGTCGAGAGCATCATCAAAGAGGCGGCGCTCATTGCCGCGCGCTACAAACGCGAGCTGGTCACCTTCAAAGATCTCTCCGAAGCCCTCGAGCGGCTGGAGCTCGGGTTCAAACACCGACGGAAATTAAGCGAGGAGGAACGCCGACGCGTTGCCTACCACGAGTCGGGCCACTTGATCGCGGCCTACATCTTGCATCCGACCGATGATGTCTTCAAGGCGTCCATCATTTCCCGACGGGACGCCCTCGGCGTCGTCTACCATCAACCGCGTGAAGAACTCTATACCTCGAACCGCGACCGCATTTTGGCCAACATCAAAGTGGCCCTCGGCGGCTACGCGTCGGAGAAGCTCACGTTCGGTGTCACCTCCGACGGTGTCGCGACCGATTTTCGCAACGCCATGGCGCAGGCCTCGGAGATGGTGTGGCGGTTCGGGATGGGCACGAACGGTTTCATCGGCGACTACACCTCGCTCCTCGAGAGTTGGGCGTTCCGTGGGACCGCCAGCGGGGACCGACTCTCTGATCAGACGAAGGAGCGTCTGAATCAGGAGACTCATCGGATTTTGAATGAGTGCCTCCACGATGTGGAGACGCTCCTCAAAAAAGAGGAAGCCTTGCTCCATCGGTTTGCGCAGGAACTGCTGCAGAAAGAGGAACTCGAGTACGACGAGATCGAGCAGATCTTTGTGGAGGCCGGCAAGGCTCGACCGCAACGTCCCCCAACGACTGCAACCGCACCACCTCCGACAACCACCGCCTCCTGAAATGGCCCGCACTGCGTGGGCGCGACTGCTCGCCCTCATCCTCGTAGCATCCGTCGGTCTGCGTTGTCACCTGGGATTGCCGTACACACACAGCCAAGCCCTCGACCGCATCCACACCGTCTGCCGCGACAAGTATCACCTGGACGTCACAACCCGCATCCTCGGTGACACGCTCTACGCCACGATGGAATTGCCCGGACTGTTGCAACGCCTTTCGCTGAGCGGTGCCATGGTCCACGAGGACATGCTCAAGATCGGCGATCTCCTCCAGATCACGACGCACATCAGTTTGAGCACCCAGCCGCTCTTCCAGTTCTACGTCCTGCGCCTGTTCGATCCGGAGTTTGCGGGCTCGGAGTTGCGCTACGTCACTTACCTCGACGATGTCCGACGACTCTACGCGCAGGCGTTGGCTGAAGTGGAGTTCTTCGATCGGCGCATCCAGGACCTCAAGCTCAGTGGCGATCAGCAGGCGATGAGCGATCCGTGGATGGACCGGGAGGTGGCGTTGGGAGAATTCCTCGCCGTGCAACTCGCGTTGCGCCTGAAAGCGATGGCGTTCGACGAGAAGTCGGCGCTGGCACGCTGGGGCGTGGAGGACTGCGCCGGCTGGTTTGAGGAGCGGGCATTTCGCTGGCTCTTCTCGCGCCGCGCCGCCGAGGAGAGCGATGATACCACGTGGCCAGCGGAGATCTTCCGCTTGGTGGCGCGTGTGCTCCGCGAGTACCGCTTTGACGATTACCGTACCGTCGCCTTCACGGATCTCTCCACCCTCCAGACGCGCGAACTCACCCCCGACGAACTAGCGACGTTCTACGTCCCCCGCTAACGGTAGACTGGAGACCCCACAGGCAACACGGTGAGTGGCTCGTGTCTGATGTCTGGCGTCTGTTATCGCATGATGACGCGACGACCGCGGAGGCGCAGTCTGCCTGTCACCAGGTAGTGGAGGGCTTGCGGATAGAGCCGATGTTCGAGGCGATGGATGCGCTGGAGGAGGGCGGATTCCGTCTCTCCTCGACGGATGGGCAGCGTTTCCTGCAAGATGATCGGTCCGGTATCCACGCCGGCGTCCACAACATGGACGGTGACGCCTGTCACCTTGGCGCCAGCGCGAAGCGTATCGCGCACCGCATGCGCGCCGGGAAATGCGGGCAGGAGCGCGGGATGGATGTTGAGGATGCGTCCGCGATAGGCGCGCACAAACGCGGGCGAGAGAATCCGCATGAAGCCCGCGAGGGCAATGTACCGGATACGGTGGGCCGCGAGTGTGTAACGGATGGTGCGTTCAAATGCCGCGCGGGTGGGAGATTCGGCACGCGGGACGACGACGGTGGGGATGCCGTGCCGCCGCGCCCGCGTCAGGGCGTAGGCGCGCGGCTGATCGCTGACGACGAGCGCGATGCGCGCGCGGAGACGTCCACGCCGTGCCGCGTGGATGAGGGCTTGGAGATTGGTCCCGTGGCCAGAGCAGAAAACTGCGAGCCGCGGTCTGTCATTCTTGGTGCGTCTCATCGCCGGCCCCTACCGTTCAGCGTCATGCGTCTGGCGTCTGGCGTCCAGCGATTGACCGTATCGTCCGTCGTCTGGCGTCCGACGTGAGACGACGGACGCTTGACGAAACGCCATTCGATGCCGCAAGACGCCAGACGCAAGACGAAGAGCTAACCAGCGAGGAGCTGCTCACACTTTTTGATCAGGTCTTGCTTGGGAGCCACACCTACGACGCGGTCCACCTCTTTGCCCCCGTTGAAGAAGATGAGCGTCGGGATATTCATCACGCGGAATTGCGTGGCGGCTTGGATGTGGTCGTCCACGTTGAGTTTGCCGACGGTGATTTTGCCGGCATACTGGCCGGCGACTTCTTCTACGATCGGAGCCACCATCCGGCACGGCCCACACCACACCGCCCAAAAATCCACCAGCGCTGGCTGCCCGCGCTGGATGACCTCCTGCTGAAACGACTGATCGGTTAGCTCAACCACTCCTCCTCCCATACTACCTCCTCGACATCACAAGAGAGCCGACGACCCCGATGGTGGCCCTGGAGCCGACGACTCCGACGGCAGCCATCGAGCCGACGAGAGGAATTGAACCTCCGACCCGCTGTTTACGAAACAGCTGCTCTACCACTGAGCTACGTCGGCTTCAAGGCTGCCGTCGGAG